>JAZUAU010000023.1:0-19020 GCA_045638145.1 Acutalibacteraceae bacterium | reverse complement strand
AAGCACTGACGGAATTACATTATTATTATTCCTGTATGATGAAAACGGCGCGCCCATTGGAATAAGTATTGACGGCACTGAGTATTACTATTTCCTCAAGAATCTGCAGGGAGATATTACGGGTATTACCGATTCGAACGGAAACATAGTCGCAAAATACACCTATGATGTATGGGGTAAGATACTTTCCATAACCGACGGAAACGGCAACGACGTATCTGCAAACAGAAACCACATTGCCAACATTAACCCGCTCCGTTACCGCGGATATTATTACGATTCCGAGAGTGGGCTCTACTATCTGCTTACCAGATACTATGATCCGGTGACTAGGAGATTTATAAATGCGGATGGACAGTTAAATACCGATTCTCTGCTTGGTTTCAATATGTTTGCATATTGTGAGAATAATCCGGTAATGTATGTGGATCCGACGGGAGAATGGCCCGGGTTATGGGGTAGACCTTATGGGTTTGGTTTGGGTGATATAATAATCCGAGTTTTGTGCATGATATTCGGCTCTCAAGAAGAAAGTGTATATTACGATGTTCCACTCTATAATCAAGGTGACTCTGAATTGTGTTGGGCGTATTCTCAAGCAATGATAGAAGATTATCATTCTAAAACGAGACGAAACGAAAGAGAAGCCAAAGATAGAGCAGCAGAAATCCTAATGCAGACCTATGGCGAGACCGATATTTATGCTGATTATCTTGGAGTTAGTGATGAGAATAAAAATAAAGTTCGCAATATTAATTCGATCTATGATTTATATATTACCTTGAAAAACGGTGGGCCAATAAATGTAGTATATGGGTGCTACTCGGGAAAAGATGTAGGAAAAGGCCACGCTGTCGTTGTAACTGGTGTAAACGTTAAATTAGGACTTGTATTTACAAACAATCCGCATGGTATAAGGGGTGCTCAAACTTTTGAAAGTTTTCAAAGAGGTTTCACAGGTTGCAGTGGTGGCGAATGGTATTTAGAAGAATACTATTATGTGGTTTAGGGAGTGTAGCTTTATGAGAAAATGTATTTGCCTTTTTTTTGCTTTCAGCTTGTTTGTGCTTTCGGCTTGCAATCAAGCAAGTCTTGAAGAAATCCCGTCAAGTACGGAGAATGTCAGCTCACAAGAAACCGCACTCATTCCCGATGAGATTACGATATACTGTTTTGAAAGAGAAGAGCTTTATAAACTACTCGAAGATCCATCTTTTGAAACCCTGCAGGCGCTTGAGTTTGAAGCCTTCAATTATCCCGATAATGGCGAAGGGCACTACAAATACTCGGGATATGTTTTAAAAGTTGATAAAGAGTTCAGAGATTTTATAAATGTTTCCTCAAATATGGAAAAGTTTTTAGCTGAACGCGGTATACAAGAAACTGTGAGAAGGTCAACTGTTTTTGAAACTATTGACACCTCGTTGGTTATACTTGTTGAAACCGAGAAAAATATATATTTCATAAAACTAACCGATTTTGTTAATGGCGAAAATGTGCAATACTATCTTTACACCAAAGAAGATTTCTTAAAGAAGTTTCAGATAGTTGAAGCGGATATTATGATTGACGGAAAATTGGTGACGCTGACTAATAAAGCTCGAATAATTGACAATAAAGCGGAAGTTCCTTTTATCGAAACAGCCAAGGCAATGGGCGCAGAGTTCGAATGGAAAAGTGATTTATTCGCAATAATGACACTAAATGGTCATAGATTTGAACTTAGCCTTGAAAATCACTATACAATAAAAGAAGAAGGCGATACTGTTAACCTATTTCGTCTTTTTTCTGTATATCGTTTGTATCGTGTAGGAAACGAAGTATATGTGCCCGCGTACTCTGTCGTTAAGGTTATGGACGTTACAGGTAGCTGGTATTATATCAAAACGGACAAAGAAAACCAAATGATATATTTCGATAAAGACAGGGGATAGACACATATAGACAGGGAATGGTTCGCCGTCTTCTCTGTCTGACCCCACGGCAACCGTATGCGATATGACGGCTTCGCCGTCGCGTACACTATAACGCTCAGGTTACCTGAGCGTTTTTTTGGTGCCTAAAAGCACAGTTTCCTCCAATTTTATTATTTATTTCCTGTGGTTTTTAGTTGTAAAGTATGAAAAAATGTGATACAATTACATATTATCAAAAAATTAGCACGCTATGGAGAAAACTATGGTAATTGATTCACTAAATTTAACATATTTGCCGCTCCTTCCGCTCAGGGGGCTTTCCTGCTTTCCCTCGGTAAATCTTCATTTTGAGGTTGGTAGAAAAAAGTCGGTTGCGGCACTTAATTACGCAATGGAGCACGGCAGAAGAATTTTTCTCGTAACACAGAAGAATATTCTTGATGAAGATCCCTCGGGAGATGCCCTTTATTCTGTCGGCTGTGTTGCAAGAATTGCACAGGTGCTTCGTCTTCCCGACGGCGGGGTAAAGGTGCTTGTCGAAGGACTTTACAGAGCGACCTTTTCCGATGTAATAGATAAAAACGACTTTTTAACGGCAGGCATTCAGCGCCTTTACGATGACGAGATAACAAACCGCCCCGTATATGTTGAAAGCCTTGTTCGCCGTATCCGCCGCGAGTTTGAGCTTTTCGCATCAAAGGGTGTAAAGCTTGCCCCCGATATTACCCTTACCGTTTCCCAGCGTGAGGATATCGGCTATCTTTCGGATTTTATCGTTTTCAATATCCCCGTGCCGCTTCAGGATAAGCAAACGGTGCTTTCGGAATTATCACCCGTAAAGAGAGCAAAAATGGTTATTGAGCTTCTCAAAAAGGAGTCTCAGATAGTTGATATCGACCGTAAAATTGCCGAGCAGGTAAAGGGTCAGATTGACGATAATCAGCGTGAATATTATCTTCGCGAACAGATAAAAGCAATCAATTTCGAGCTTTACGGGGACACCGAGGAAGACGAAATTGAAGAGTACCTTGCTAAAATTGATAAGCTTTCTGCCGATGACAGCGTAAAGGAAAAACTTGCAAAAGAGCTTATGAAGCTTCAGAAGATGCCGCAGGGCTCCCACGAGGGCACGGTGGTTAGAAATTATCTCGACCTCTGCCTTGAGCTTCCGTGGTGTGTAAAGACCGCAGGCAAGGTGGACGTAAAGCGTGCCGCAAAGATTCTTGATCGCGATTTTTACGCTATGGATAAGGTTAAGGAGAGGGTTCTTGAAATGCTCTCGGTCTATGCTCTTAATCCCGATATAAAGGGACAGATAATCTGTCTTGTAGGTCCTCCCGGTGTAGGTAAAACCTCTATTGCACGCAGTATTGCCGAGTGTATGGGCAGAAAATATGCCCGAATTTCCCTTGGCGGAATACACGACGAGGCAGAAATCCGCGGACACAGAAAAACCTACATTGGCGCAATGCCGGGTAAAATAATTACCGCGGTAAAGGATGCAGGCTCATCTGACCCCCTTATTCTTCTTGACGAGATAGATAAGCTTGGTCACGATTATAAGGGAGACCCTGCCGCCGCACTTTTAGAGGTGCTTGACGGCGAGCAGAATGATACCT
Organism: Acutalibacteraceae bacterium; assembly: GCA_045638145.1. Classification (GTDB taxonomy): domain Bacteria; phylum Bacillota; class Clostridia; order Oscillospirales; family Acutalibacteraceae; genus SFWF01. The sequence continues at coordinate 15,485 of JAZUAU010000023.1, read as the reverse complement.
TTACCGACCACTTTTTAGATATGCCCTTTGACCTTAGTTCTGCGGTATTTTTAACCACAGCAAACACTGAGGCAACCATACCCGAGCCCCTTCGCGACAGAATGGAAATAATCTCTCTCACAAGCTATACAAGAGAGGAAAAGTTCCATATAGCAAGAGACCATCTCTTAAAAAGACAGATTAAAAACCACGGAATGACGGCTCGTCAGATAAAAATAACCGACGAGGCACTTTACGAGGTAATTGATTTTTATACAAGAGAAGCAGGAGTTCGAAAGCTCCAGCGTAATATTGCGGCACTATGTAGAAAGTCGGCGAAACAGATTGCCGAGGGGGATAAGAAGAGCGTCAGAGTAACCCCCGAAACCGTAAATACTATGCTCGGAAAACGCCGATTTACTGCAGAAGAGATACTTCCCGAAAACGAGGTCGGTATCATCAACGGACTTGCCTGGACATCTTTCGGCGGAGAGGTAATGCAGCTTGAGGTTGCGGTGCTTTCGGGTAGTGGAAAGATAGAGCTAACAGGCTCGCTCGGTGACGTTATGCAGGAATCTGCAAAGGTTGCGGTGTCCTACGTTCGTGCTAATGCTGAAAGGTACGGAATAAACCCTGATTTTTATTCTAAAACCGATATACATATCCACGCGACAGAGGGCGCAGTACCGAAGGATGGTCCCTCGGCAGGTGTTGCCATCACAACAGCACTTGTTTCTGCACTTACAGGCAGGGCGGTAAAACGTGATGTTGCAATGACGGGCGAGGTTACAGTCAAGGGAAGGGTGCTTCCGATTGGCGGTCTTAAGGAAAAAAGCATGGCGGCATATCGCGCAGGTGTAAAGACGGTATTTATACCGAAGAGCAACGCGTCAGACCTTGCAGAGCTTGATAAAAAGGTGCTTGAAAATCTGCGCTTTGTAACTGCGGCGAATGTGGAAACGGTAATCGAAAAGGCGCTATGTGAAATAGAGAATAAGGAAATAAAGGCAAATGTGATTCCGAACGTCAAAATAGAAAATTTTGAGACGGGTCGCATCAGCCAGTAGTGAGTGTTATGAATTTTAATAACGTATATTTTGAAAAGGCTTTTGGAACGGCGGCACAGCTTGATGCTTCAAATCTCCCTGAATTTTGCTTTTCGGGCAGGTCAAATGTCGGAAAATCATCCCTTATCAATAAGCTTGTAAACAGAAAATCCCTCGCTCGTGTCAGCGGAAAACCGGGTAAAACGGTTACGGTTAACTTTTACCGTGCAGACAATATCCGTATAGTTGACCTGCCGGGCTACGGCTATGCAAAGGTACCCTTTGCCGAACGCGACCGTTGGTCCGACCTTATGGAGGGCTATTTTAAATCCGACCGCGATATCCGTATGGTTTTTGCACTTATTGATATGCGCCATCCGCCATCCGACCATGATATAGCTATGCTCGATTTTTTATATCAGATGGAAATGCCCTATACCGTAGTTCTTACAAAGAGCGACAAACTTAACAAAACCGAATATGCCGAAAGGATGGAAAAAATCGGTACAGAGCTTGGGGAATACGGAGTCGGCGTAGAAATTGTGCCATTCTCGGCTCAAAACGGCGAGGGCGCAGAGCGACTCAGGGAGATTATAGAAGGAGAAATGTAAAATGCTTACAAACAGATACGGCGTAAACGCCGAGGGGCATCTCACCCTCGGCGGTGTAGATACAGTAGAGCTTTCGAACCGCTTTGGCACACCCCTTTACGTCTTTGATGAAGACGATATAAGACAGAACTGCAAAGGCTACGTAGAGTCCTTTAAAAAGCACTACAAGGGCGAAGCACAGGTCCTTTATGCAAGCAAGGCGTTCTCCTGCAAGGAAATGTACCGACTTGTAAAGAGTGAGGGTCTCGGTGCCGATGTTGTTTCGGCAGGTGAGCTTTATACTGCGGTTTCGGCGGGCTTTGATGCAGGAAAGATTTATTTCCACGGCAATAACAAGACCGCTGACGAGCTTTCCTTTGCCCTGGAACAAGGTATCGGCAGAATAGTTGTAGACAACATAACCGAGCTTTATACACTCGATAAAATAGCATACGAAAAGGGTAAAAAAGCAGACATTCTTTTCAGAATCAAGCCAGGTATCGATGCTCATACACACAGCTATATTCAGACGGGTCAGATAGATTCTAAATTTGGCTTTGCACTCGAAAACGGAGAGGCTGACAATGCGGTTAAAGCGGCGGCCTCGCTTCCCAATGTAAACCTTGTCGGAATTCATTGTCATATTGGCTCCCAGATTTTTGAAACTGAACCTTTTGCTGCGGCGGCAGAGGTTATGCTTCGATTTGCAAAGAAAATTCGCGATGATTATAATATTACTCTTTCCGAGATTAATTTCGGTGGCGGCTACGGAATTAAATATCTTAAAACCGACCGTGCAGTTGCAACCGAGGACAGCATAAAGATTCTTTGCAATTCGGTTCATAAGTACTGTGAAGAGTTTGATATGGCTTTGCCCAAAATTCTCGTTGAACCCGGTCGATCAATCGTTGGTGCTTCAACACTTACACTTTACAAGGTTGGTTCGGTTAAGACTATAAAGGATATTCGCACCTATGTTGCGGTAGACGGCGGAATGGCTGACAATCCGCGTTATGCCCTATACGGTGCCGATTATGAGATAGTTATTGCAAACAAGGCCGATAAGCCGCGCGGTATGAAGGTAACGGTTGCAGGAAAGTGCTGTGAATCGGGCGACGTAATTCAGGAAAATACAATGATTCAGACACCCGAGGCAGGAGATACACTCGCCGTCCTTGCAACGGGAGCGTATAACTACTCAATGGCAAGCAATTATAACAGAATCTGCCGCCCTGCCGCAGTAATGCTCAAAAACGGAAGTCCGAGGGTCGTTATAAAGCGTGAAACCTTTGAAGATTTAGTCAGAAACGATATATAAAACAAAAAGATGAGTTGGATTTCCAACTCATCTTTTTTTACTGGTTAAAATTCTTTGCAAGTCCGCCCTCGGAGGTCTCTCGGTAAATAACCTTAAGGTCTTTGCCCGTTTCGTACATTGTATCAACAATCATATCAAAGGTTATCATACGGGTATCGGCTAAAAAATCTGCAAGGTTTGTAGCGTTAAGCGCCCGCATTGCGGCGATGGCGTTTCGCTCAATGCAGGGAATCTGCACAAGTCCGAGTATGGGGTCGCAGGTAAGTCCCAAATGATGCTCAATAGACATTTCTGCCGCATATTCTATCTGGTCAAGGTCGAGCTCGTAAAGCTCTGCCGCTGCTGCCGCCGCCATTGCGCAGGCGGTACCAATTTCTGCCTGACAGCCGCACTCAGCACCGCTGATAGAAGCGTTTGTCTTTATCAGATTTCCGATAATTCCGGCCGCCGCCATAGCGTGGAGAATATCTTCTTCAGAGAAATTCCGCTTCGGCTGTAAAAACTTTAAAACGGCAGGTAAAACTCCGCAAGCACCGCAGGTAGGGGCAGTTACAATCTCGCCACCCGATGCATTCTGCTCGCTTACCGCGTAGGCATAGGCACAGATAAGTCGGTTGGTCTTGGTTTCTTCGCTTTCGTCAATATGCTTCTGACGGAAAAGGTAACGAGCTTTTCTTTTTGTGCCGATACCGCCGTGAAGAACACCCTCTGCCTCTAAGCCTTCCTTAATGGCGTTTTGCATAACTGCCCAGCAGTTGCGAAGATAATCCCAAATCTCTTCGCCTTCACATTCCTCAACGTACTGCCAAAGTCTTATACCCTTTTCACGGCAGTAGTTACTAATATCGGTAAACTTTGAAAGGAAGTAGATGCTTTCGTGCTCGGTTGCATTTTCGCCGTCACGAACAACCTCGCCGCCACCGATACTGTAAAAACGCTGTGTTACGGTTTTGTCGGGGTATTTCGCAGTAAAATCAAGGGTGTTGGGATGACGCTCGGTCGGGGTTTCAGTATCGAAAATTATCTTGTGGTTACAGTCTTTAAAGGTTTCTTCGATTACCTGGTCGGTCATGTGTCCTTTGCCTGTTTTAGCAAGCGAGCCGTAAAGGATTATCTCATAACTTTCAGCATCCGGGTATTCAGACAGGAATTTCTTTGCCGCCGCAAAGGGTCCCATAGTGTGAGAAGAAGACGGGCCTCTTCCGATTCTGAACAAATATTTTAAAGATTGCATAAAAATCGCCTCTCTAAATTATCTTGATTTAAAAAGATTGCCGCCCGTAGCATCAATAGCGCAGATTAACGGAAAATCCTTAAAAACGAGCCGCTTTACAGATTCGCAGCCAAACTCCGGGAATGCGATTACCTCACATTCGGTAATACACGAAGCGGCAAGCGCACCTGCTCCGCCGACAGCCGAGAGATATACAGCCCCGTTTCGCTCGATTGCGCGGCAGACCTCGTTGCTTCGGTCACCCTTACCGATAACACATTTCACCCCAAGGTCAAAAAGACGGGGAGAGTAGGGGTCCATTCGGCTCGATGTGGTAGGACCGCAGCTGCCAATCGGCAGATGCTCGGGCGTTGGGGTAGGTCCCGCATAATAAATAGCGGCATTCTCTAAACAAAATGGAAGTGGAGCACCTATATCAAGAAGCTCAAATATCCTTTTGTGGGCGGCATCGCGCGCGGTGTAAACAACCCCTGAAAGTATGACACGGTCACCGGCTTTAATATTTGCGGCAACCGTGAAAAGTTCATTTGTATTAACTTTAATCTCTCTCATTAGCCAAGCTTTTCGTAAATGTCGGAAAATTCTTCGCTTATGCGAACCTTCTCGGCATTATTTTCGCTGATAATCTGTTTTGCCTCGGAAAGTGAGGTCTCAATGGTGTTTAGTTCCTTTACGTACTGCTGAGAAGCCAAAACAATCTGGCGGGTAATGTCGTGAAGCGACTGCTCAGTCTGCTCAATATTGTGAAGGCGGATATTTGCTTGGGTTGTAATAATATCGGCATTTTCTTCTGCGCGGTTTACAATGGATTTTGCACTCGACTTTGAAACAAGGTAAAGCTTACCGATTTTTCTAGAGAGGGACTCAATCTCATTTTCTTTTGCCTTGTATTCCTGTACTGTGGCAGAAAGACTTGCGTTTTCAGTGGAGAGCTCGGCATTATTTTTAACGGCATCGTTAAATTGAACCTTCAAAGAGGAAAGCTCCTCTTCCAAAGCCTTGATTTTATTCTTAAATTCTGCCTCCTGAATCTTCATATCGGCATCTTTTTTATGAATATATTCCAATACGTCATTACGGTTAAAACCGAAAACACCGGTTCTGAATTCGACTGCCATAATCCCCCTCCTTTTTATTTGTCCTTATATTGTAGCAGAAAAAATAAGAAAATACAACAAAAATATTATAAAAAACGAAAAGACACACAATTTTGTGCATATTATGCTTGAAAAATGCATAAAGATAATATATTATATATTATGTATAATTATATAATTTTTGCGAGGTGTCTTATGACAAGAAAAGAAGCAAGAGAACAGGCTTTCATACTACTTTTTCAAAATACCTTCAAAAACGAGGGCTTTGAGGAGCTTGTTGAAACCGAAAAGGAAAACGAAGCTTATGTAGATGACGAGTATTGTAGTGAGTGCGTAAAGTGCGCAATAGAAAACTCAGAAGAGATAACCGAGCTTATTGTAAAATACTCAAAGGGCTGGAAAATCGACCGCATATCTAAAGTAGCGATTTCGGCACTTCGCCTTGCTATTTGCGAGATTAAATATTTTGACGATATCCCTTCCGCTGTTTCGGTAAATGAGGCAATTGAGCTCACAAAGAAATATGCAACCGAGGATGACGCTGCATTTGTAAACGGAATTTTAGGCTCGGTTATCAGGGCAGAAGAATAATGGCAAATTCGGTAATTACCGTCAGCCAGTTAAACTTTTACATACGCTCACTGCTCGAGTCAGACAGCCGTCTTGCACTCTTGCGTGTTAGCGGAGAAATATCCAATTTCAAAGAGCATTATTCTAGCGGGCATCTTTATTTTTCTCTTAAGGATAGCGGTGGCGTGGTGCGCTGTGTTATGTTCAAGGCAAATGCGTCAAGACTAAAAGCTCCCCTTAAGGATGGAATGAAGGTAGTGGCTTTAGGCAGAGTGTCTGTCTATGAACGCGACGGTACATATCAGCTTTATGCCGAGGATATTATCCCCGAGGGCGCGGGCGACCTTTACGCAAAGCTTGAAGAGATAAAGAAGAGGCTTGAAGCTGAGGGGCTTTTCGATGTTTCACGAAAATTTATATTACCTAAATTTCCCAAAATCATTGCAGTTATAACGAGTGATACAGGTGCCGCAGTTAGGGACATAATAAATGTTTTATCTCGGCGATGGCCCCTTGCGGATATTTTGCTTTGCCCATCACTCGTGCAGGGCAAGGATGCACCCGAAAGTCTGATTAGTGCGCTTGACATAGCCGAAAAGAGCGCAGCTGACGTGATAATAATCGGTCGAGGTGGTGGCTCAATTGAAGACCTTTGGTGCTTTAACGATGAAGGGCTTGCAAGAAGAATTTCCCGTTGCACGAAACCCGTAATATCGGCGGTAGGACACGAAACGGATTTTACAATATGCGATTTTGTATCGGATATGCGCGCCCCGACCCCCTCTGCCGCGGCGGAAATAGCCGTGCCAGATATTGCTGAAATTACAGCATCTGTCAGAGGCTACGAGCATCTTATCAAAATGAGAACGAGCTCTGCAATTCACCTATATGATGCAAAGCTTTCTAGAATAGAGACAATGCAGGTCTTCCGCGACCCCAAAGCCTTTATAACCGAAAAGTGCAAGAGGGAAGCGGCAAGGCTATTGGACAGAATGAAAAACACCCTTGACAAAAGGCTTGTAATTTGTGAAAAGAATTTCGTCACCGTTGTTGCAAGGCTTGAGTCACTCAGCCCCCTTAAAACAATGGCAAGAGGTTATGCCGTAGCCAATAAAAACGGCAAAACGATAAGGAGCAAAACCGAGCTTGCAGCAGGGGATATAATAAACCTTCGCCTAAAGGACGGAAAGGTCCATTGCGAAGTAAAAGAGGTAGAATAATGGATAAAATATTAAGCTTCGAAGAAGCATATAAAAAACTTGAGGAAATAGCGGCAAGACTTGAAAGCCCCGAGATTACCCTCGACGAATCAATTGCCCTTTTTGAGGAGGGCGTAAGGCTTTCAAAATACTGCGATGAAATGCTCCAAAAAGCAAAGCAGAAAATAGAGATTCTTGAAAAGGGAAACGACTAATGATAGGCGAAAAAATTAAAATCTTTGCTGAAGAGTTTGAAAAGGAAATAAAGAAAATTTTCGACACCGACCGCAAGGATTATGCCCTTGTTGCAGAGGCTATGGAATACAGCCTTGCAGACGGTGGAAAAAGACTTCGTCCATTTCTCATTCGTGAGTTTTATAAAACATCGGGCGGAATGGACAATGCATATATTAACTTTGCTCTCGCTATGGAGTGCATTCATACCTATTCACTCATACACGACGACCTTCCTTGTATGGATAACGATGATATGAGAAGAGGCAAGCCTTCCTGCCATAAAAAGTTTGGAGAGGAATATGCCCTGCTTGCAGGTGACGGGCTTCTCACACTTGCTTTTAGTCTTGCGGCTAAAACTCAAAACATACCTGCCGAGAGGATTGTAAAAGCTATTGAGGTACTTTCTTTTCACGCAGGCATTGATGGAATGGTCGGCGGTCAGACGGTTGACCTTTTATCAGAGGGGAAAACCAATGTAACTGCAGATACATTAACCGTTATTTGCAGCCTTAAAACGGGTGCACTTATAAAAGCATCCTGTCTTATAGGTTGTATATTGGCAGGAGCTGATGAGGTAAAACTTCAGGCGGCAGAGGAATATGCCGATAAAATTGGTCTTGCTTTCCAGATTGAAGATGACATTCTTGATGTTATCGGTGACGAGAAAAAGCTTGGAAAGCCGATAAACAGTGATAAAGAAAACGAGAAATCAACCTTTGTTTCGGTATTTGGTATTGACGAATGCAAGAAAAAGGTAAAAATACTCACCGAAAGCGCGAAGCAGGCGCTCGCCGTTTTTAAAGATGCTAAAGATATCGCAGACCTTGCCGATTATCTTTGCAACAGAGAATTTTAGGAGAAATAATTTTGAATTATAAGTTTTTAGGACAGATTAACGACCCCGCTGACCTTAAAAAACTGAACAATAAAGAAACCGAAGAGCTTTGTGATGAGATACGAGCGGAGCTTATCTCTACCGTTTCACAAAACGGGGGACACCTAGCCTCAAACCTCGGTGTTGTAGAGCTTACCGTTGCACTTCATCGCGTTTATGAGTCGCCGAATGATACCATTATTTTTGATGTCGGTCATCAGTGCTATCCTCACAAGATGCTGACGGGCAGATTCGAGCGTTTTTCCACCATCCGCCAAAAGGGTGGTCTTTCGGGCTTTATGCGACCCGATGAAAGCGAGCACGACCCCTTTATAACGGGTCACGCCAGCAATTCGCTTGCCGCGGCATACGGTATTTACAAGGCTAAAAAGCTAAACGGTGAGAATACCCGTGCCGTTGCTGTTATAGGAGACGGCGCAATGACGGGAGGTCTTGCCCTAGAAGCCCTTAACAATATAGGCGGCTCAAACGATAAATTTACCGTTGTGCTTAATGACAATAAAATGTCTATTTCGCATAACGTGGGTTCGATGTCGCGTTATTTTGCAAAAATCAGAAGCAAACCGGGCTACTATGTTTTTAAAGCATTCACACAAAAGGCACTTTCAAAAATACCCCTGATCGGCAAGCCTCTTTTTAAGCTCGCATCAAAGCTTAAAAGAGCGCTTAAAAATGTTATCTATCGCGACAGCCTTTTCGAGGGGCTAGGCTTTAACTATCTCGGACCTGTTGACGGACACGATTTAGCCGAGCTTGAAAATATATTAAAAATAGCACGAAATATGAACGAGCCCTGCCTTGTACACGTAATTACCACAAAGGGAAAGGGATATGAGCCTGCCGAAAACGAGCCTACCGCATATCACGGCGTTTCCTCGTTTGACCCCGAGGACGGTATTACTGAAGGAAAGACTGATTTTTCACATATCTGCGGTAATAAGCTTATAGAGATTGCTGAGCGTGACGAGAAGGTCTGCACGGTTACTGCGGCAATGTGCAAGGGCACGGGACTCCTGGAGTTTGCCGAAAAGTATAGCGACAGATTTTTCGACGTTGGTATTGCCGAGGAATATGCCGTTACCTTCGCATCGGGTCTGGCAAAAGGCGGAATGAAGCCCTATTTTGCCGTTTACAGCACCTTTTTACAGCGGGCTTACGATGAAATAATCCACGACACCGCCATTGCAAAGCTGCCCGTAAGATTTCTTGTAGACCGCGCAGGAATTGTGGGTGACGACGGAGAAACCCATCAGGGTCTTTTCGACGTTGCGTTTATGAAGACTATTCCTGAAATGACAATCTATTCACCTGCAAGCTATGATGAGCTCTCAGGATGTCTTGAAGCAAGCCTTGACGCCGATAAACCTCTTGCAATTCGCTATCCGCGTGGTGCAGAGGATATAGCTTTCAAGTATCATCCTAATGATTTCACCGTTTACGGAAACGGCGGAGAAATTGCGGTAGTTTCATACGGTATAATTTCGGCAGATGCCATAAAGGCGCAGGCGGCACTTTTAAAGGCAGGACTAAAGGTAGATTTTATAAAACTGAACAAAATATTCCCACTTGGGAATGAACTCATAAATACCCTTAATCGGTACAAAAAACTTTATATTTTTGAGGAAGGAATAAAGGTCGGCGGAATAGGTGAGCATATCGCCGCCCTTTGCAATACACCCTGTCGCATTACCGCATTCAGGCAGGGCTTTATTCCTGCAGCACCCCGAAAAGAGGCTTTACACGAGGCTATGCTTGATACCGAGGGTATGATAAGAATTATCGAAAGTGAGAATCTTTAATGGCAGAAAAATTAAGACTTGACACCGCCGTTTTCGAGGCAGGCTATGCCGAAAGCCGCGAAAAGGCAAAGGCGCTTATAATGGCAGGTCAGGTATACGTAAATAATCAAAAATCGGACAAGCCTGGTACGACAATAAAAGCTGATGATATTTTAGAGGTCAGAGGTGCCGCGCTTAAATACGTTAGCCGCGGTGGACTAAAGCTTGAAAAGGCGGTAAACAATTTCGGATTTTCGCTTGAGGGCAAAATCTGCGCAGACATCGGCGCCTCAACGGGCGGCTTTACCGACTGTATGCTTCAAAACGGAGCCGTTAAGGTCTATGCAATAGACGTAGGCTACGGTCAGCTTGCCTGGAAGCTGCGCACCGATGAGCGTGTAGTAAACCTTGAAAGAACAAACTTCCGTTACGTAACACGGGAAGAAATCTCCGATGAGCTTGATTTTTGTTCGGTAGATGTCTCCTTTATATCTCTTTCAATAATCGCTCCCGTAATGCGAACCCTTATGAAGGATGGGGGAGAGGCGGTCTGCCTTATTAAGCCCCAGTTTGAAGCAGGACGCGAAAAGGTTGGCAAAAAGGGTGTTGTACGCGACCCCGCCGTGCACGAAGAGGTTGTAGAGCGAATCTATAATATGATGCTGGACCTCGGCTTCACAGTTTTAAACCTCGATTATTCCCCCATTAAGGGACCCGAGGGAAATATAGAATACCTTATTTATATAAGAAAAACCGAAATCGCTGAAAATCTTTGTGAAATGACCCCAGAGAGAATAGTAAAGCTTTCTCACGAGGGGCTTCGAGAGGTGTGATTTTTTGAAAATAGCAGTAATACCGAATGAGGAAAAACAGGGCGCAAGGGCCATTGCCGAAGAGGTTTGTAAAAGACTAACCCTAAAGGGTGCTGAGGTTTTAGCCACCGAAGCGCTTTGCGAGGCTACAGTAAAGCCCGAAAACGAGCTTTTCCGTGTGGCAGATATAATTATTACGGTTGGCGGAGATGGAACCATAATCCACTATGCAAAGGATGCAGCAATACATAAAAAGCCGGTTCTTGGAATTAATGCAGGAAGACTGGGCTTCTTAGCCGACCTTGAAAAAGAAAATATTGATTTACTCGATAAGCTAATAACTGGCGAATATACCGTTACACCACGCTTTATGCTTAAGGCAAGGGTTTATTCGGGAGAAAGCCTCGTTGCAGAGGGACTTGCTCTTAACGATGCAGTAATAGCACCGGGCGGAATTGCAAGGCTTCTCGATTTAGAGGTGCAGATCTCCTACGATACAATCGGCTACCGCTCGGACGGAATAATCGTTTCAACCCCCACGGGTTCAACGGCATATTCAATGTCGGCAGGCGGTCCGATTATCGACCCCAAGGTGCGCTGCTTTGCCATAACGCCCATTTGCTCACATTCGCTGACGGCACGACCCATAATAGCAGATGAAAACAGCAAGCTTACAATAAGACTTCCCGAAAACAGTAACGAGAGCGCAATATTCTCTCTCGACGGACGTTTTTGCTGTAACCTGGATAAAAACGCCAGAATTGAGATTGAAAAAGCACCCTACGATGCGTTTCTTATAAATATTAGCGGCAATGCAATTTACAAAACATTATCTTTGAAGTTTTAGGAGATAAAAAATGAAAAATTCACGACAGGAAATGCTTCTTCGCCTAATACGCGAAGAGGTAATTACCACTCAGGAGGATCTGCAGAGGGGACTTTTAGAACATGGCTTTAATGTAACACAGTCTACCGTTTCTCGTGATATTAAAGAGCTTCGTATTATAAAGTCGCAGGACAAAAACGGAATCTACCGCTACCTTGTTGCAGAGGGCGGTCGCACCGTGCAGAATGGAACACATTTTGAAGAAATGTTTTCTCGTGCCACTATAGATGTGCTTTATTCCATAAATACCGTAATAATAAAGTGTTATCCCGGAATGGCTTCCTCTGCCTGCGTTGCACTTGACAAGCTTTTCAGCGATAAGGTGCTCGGCTCTCTTGCAGGCGACGATACGATTTTTGCGGTAACTGCAAGCGAGCAGGATTCACGCGAGCTTGTAGCAAGACTTAAAAAACTTATTTAGGACGGCTCTTATGTTAAATTATATACATATAGAAAATATAGCGGTCATAGAAAAAGCAGATATAGAGCCTACCGTCGGCTTTAACGTCCTAACGGGCGAAACGGGCGCAGGCAAATCCATCGTCATAGATTCGCTTAATGCCGTGCTTGGCGAGCGCACCTCAAAGGAGCTTATACGCGAGTCGGCAGACCGTGCCGTTGTTTCGGCAGGCTTCAGCAATCTATCGGCGGCAAGCCTTAAAAATTTGCGTGATAACGGATACGATACCGATGAGGACGGCAACCTGATTATTCAAAGAGTGCTCCAAAGAAGCTCGGGCGGCAGTATAAAGATAAACGGTCAGCCTGCAACCTCTGCGGTGCTTCGCGAGATTGCCTCGACCCTTATAAATATTCATGGTCAGCACGACAATCAGATGCTTCTCCGTCCCGAAAACCATTATCTTTATCTCGATATGCTTGCATCAAATGATGCGCTCTTGCAGGATTATTCGGATAAGTATAAGCGGTTTAACGAGGTAAGACGCAGAATTCGCGAGCTTGAGGAGTCGGAGGACAAAAAGGCAGAGCGACTTGAGCTTTTAAAATACCAGATAACCGAGCTTGAAAACGCCGAGCTTCGTATAGGCGAAGCCGAGGAATTAAAAGAGAAAAGAGAAGCTATCAGAAATTTCGAAAAATCTTCTCACCTGCTTTATGAGTGTTTAGCAAAGCTTTCGGGCGATGACGAAACCGACGGCGCGGCGGCACTTATTGATTTTGTTACAAAGGGGCTTTCAAAGTCGGGTACTGACGAACTGAACGAAACACTATCAAAGGCTGAAAGCGCATCTGACATGCTTCACGATATACAGGACGAGCTTCGCTCTTTCCTCGAAAAAGCACCCTATACAAAAGAAGATGCAGAAAAAGTTAACGAAAGGCTTGACCTTATACACCGTCTTGGGTTAAAATACGGTGGTAGCGAAGAGACGGCAATAAATTATCTTGAAACTGCAACGGCAGAGCTTTCCATGATACAATCGGATGAAGCTGAGCTTGAAGAGCTGTCGGCCGAAATAACAAGACTTTCGGATGAGCTTGTGTCTGTAGGTGAAAAGCTTTCAAAATCGCGAGAGCTTGCGGCGGACGACTTTGCAAAGCGTGTGTCACAGTCGCTTGAAGCGATGAATATGCAAAACGTAAAATTCATCGTTAATATTAAGGAGAGTAAATATACCCGTGTCGGTCGCGACGAGGTTGAGTTTTTAATCTCGGCAAATGCGGGTGAATCGGTAAAGCCCCTCTCGAAGGTTGCTTCGGGCGGTGAGCTTTCTCGCGTAATGCTGGCTATTAAAAGCGCCATTGCCGATAAGGACAATGTAGACACCCTTATTTTCGACGAGATTGATACGGGTATAAGTGGACGTGCTGCTTCAAAGGTTGCGGCAGAGCTTAAGAGGGTTTCCGAAAAACGTCAGGTAATCTGTGTAACACATCTTGCCCAGATTGCGTCGGCGGCAAAAAGCCACTTTCTTATTGAGAAGAGCACCAAAAACGATAAGACCTATACCGACGTAATTCTTCTTGGTGAAGAGGCTCGAATAGGGGAAATAGCACGAATAATGTCGGGCGACAATATTACAGAAAATACATTAGTTTCTGCAAGGGAACTGTTAGGAGAATTATAAATGACACTTTACGAAGAACTAAAAGCCCGTGGCCTTATTGCACAGGTCACAAACGAAGACGAAATCAGAGAAATGGTAAACAACGGTAAAGCCACCTTCTATATCGGTTTTGACCCCACCGCTGACAGCCTACACGTTGGTCATTTTATGGCACTTTGCCTTATGAAGAGACTTCAGATGGGCGGCAATAAGCCTGTAGCCCTTATCGGCGGCGGTACAGGATATATCGGAGACCCATCGGGCAGAACCGATATGAGAAGTATGATGACACCCGAAATCATTCAGCATAACTGCGACTGCTTTAAGGAGCAGATGTCCAAGTTTATCGAGTTCGGCGAGGGCAAGGCTCAGATGGTAAACAATGCCGACTGGCTTTTAAAGCTGAATTACATCGAGCTTCTTCGCGAGGTTGGTGCCTGTTTCTCGGTTAACAATATGCTTAGAGCTGAATGTTATAAGCAGAGAATGGAAAAGGGACTTTCCTTCCTTGAGTTTAATTATATGATTATGCAGTCCTACGACTTCTATTATCTTTTCAAGAATTACGGCTGTAATATGCAGTTCAGCGGTGACCACCAGTGGTCTAATATGCTTGGCGGCACCGAGCTTATACGTAAAAAGCTTGGTAAGGATGCCCACGCAATGACCATAACACTTCTCCTCAATTCCGAGGGCAAGAAGATGGGCAAAACCGCAAATGGTGCAGTTTGGCTTGACGCTAATAAGACCTCTCCTTATGATTTCTATCAGTATTGGAGAAACGTTGATGATGCAGACGTTGTAAAGTGTATGAAGCTTTTAACCTTCATTCCTCTTGAGGAAATTGCAGAGTACGAAAAACTTGAGGGTAGTGAGCTGAATAAAGCTAAGGAAGTTCTCGCATTCGAGCTTACCAATATGATTCACGGCGAGGAAGAGGCGGTTAAAGCACAGAATGCAGCCCGTGCACTCTTCTCTGCCGGTGCAGACGATGCCAATATGCCTACAACCGAGCTTAATGAAGCTGAGCTCACCGACGGCACAATCGGTCTTTTAGACCTTATGTCAAAGGGCAGTCTTATTACTTCAAACGGCGAGGGAAGAAGACTTGTTCAGCAGGGTGGTGTTTCGGTAGATGGTGAAAAGGTTACAGACCCCGCAACCAAAATTACCCTCGACGCTTTAAAGACAGGCGTAGTTATCAAAAAGGGTAAAAAGGTATTCCACAAGTTCACAGTTTAATCGTCAAATATATAAAAAACAAATGACACTTTTACGGTTTTTGTGTAAGGTGTCGTTTGTTTTTTTTGTCGATAGATAGCGAAAACGCGAAGATTTTATTAATTTTGAATATCGCAATTTTGAGGATAAAACACCTTGAAAAATTACTAAATTGTGCTAACATAGTCATCAATAGTGTATGTATTTTGCATAAAGATTTTGCTATAATTACACTAAGGTTGCAAAATGCCTTTAATTTTTTCTAAAAAGGAGAGAAAAATATGCGAAAACGAATTTTAGCAATTCTATGTGCGGTAGCAGTCCTCGTCACTTCGATTTGTGGAGTGCTTACCGCAGTAACGGCAAGTGATCCTGCTGATGAGAATTCAACCGGATTCCCAACAGCAACCGTAGGAAAGCTTTCCGAAATCGTTAATGGTGGAGGTTCATACAATTCTTCGTTTGCGAAGATTGACAGTGTTACACCTCTTACTGACAAGGAATCTGTTTCCGTAACACCCGTTGCACGTTATATTGCAAACGGTGCAGATGCT
>JAZUAU010000022.1:0-34716 GCA_045638145.1 Acutalibacteraceae bacterium | reverse complement strand
ACAAGTAAAGAGGTTAAAAAAACTATGGTAGGGCTTTCAAAAACAGCCCTACGAGCCTCGGGAAAAGTGGTGCGTAAGAAATTACGCGAAAATATCCCCGTCCGCTCAAATCGTTTCAAAAACCATATAGGCACCTGGGCTATGGTAGACTATCAAACGGGACAGCCGCAGCTACAAGTAGGCTTTTATGGTTGGCAGAGGGTAAAGAAAAAAGGTAAACTCCCCTCGAGGGCGAGCCCTCATTGGGTAGAGTTTGGCGTAAACCCTCACTCGATATCAGTTAATAACGCAAAAATGCTCGCCTATAATGATGTGATGTACGGCAAAACGGTACAGCACCCAGGTACGCGGGCGACAAATGTACTACGCGACACGGTACAAAACAATATAGCAGAAATCCGAGCGGCACAAGAGCAATACCTCGCCGAGCTCTCGAAAACTCTTGAGGAGGCGGGAGCTAAAGTCTACACGGGCGAGGACACCGACGAGGACGACTAAAAAGCAAAGGCAGGGGCTTTAATTAGCCTCTGCCTTTTTGTCGTTTATACTGCGTATATGATAATATGTAAATTACAGCCGTAGCTCTTGTCGCCCCCGCCCGTGATGTTATTTATAGTAACGCTCATAGGGTTATTAGGGTATTTGTTTTTCATTTCGGCGGCAAGCTCTGCGTTAAGGTGCCCGAGCTGCTGACCGCGTTTATTAAATACGCCGATAGCGTCGGGGTATTCCGTCGTAGGTACGGGCTTAAAAATAATATCCTCTCCCGCTTTGCAATTCTTTATAATTGCTTGACGGCTTGAGCCGTCATCGTTTCCAAAGGTAACGCCTACGACCTTTGTATTAAAATCTCTAATAACGGTTAGCTTGGAGGGATTGACCGTAGCGGCTCCGCCTTTGTTGCGGTTGCAAAGCCAAATAATAAAATAGACAATGCCTACGGGGTAACAGATAATGAGTAATACTTTTTGCCAGGTTTTTAATTTTTTCATAGCGACAACTCCTATAATAAAAAAGTGCGTGCAACTCGCCGCTGCACGCACGAAAAACGCAAGCTCCGAATTGCTACCACACTAATTCTATGTTTTACGCTATAAGACGCAAAAACGAGCCCGCATTTTTACCGAGGTAAAAATAGCGCACTTATAGCATAAAACAACCTATTAAATTAGTGTGGTACCTATATTATAACATACTGTCGTCGAAAAAGAAATATTTTCCGCGAAAAAGTGCAAAAAAGTTTTGAAAAACTATTGACATACTGCAAGCAGTATGATATAATATAATCACAGCAAGGGAGATAAAACCTTGTGAGTAAACCGAAAGGAGCGGTTGTTATGGATAACATAGAAAAAGCCTTGCAAGACTTGGCAAAAGCGTTACAGAATAACGACACGGTGGAACGAGTCAAAGTTACGATAACGCTTGTAAAGCCAAAGCCGAGCAAGGCAAAACCCGAAAGCAAATAGCTTTCAAAGGCAGGGACGGGGCGAAAGCCCCTCCCGTAAGTCCTATTATAGCATAGATATAACAAAATTGCAATAGGAGGCGTTTTATGGTTATCGAAAAAAACGGCAAGGCGTACACCGTAACGGAGTCCCGCGATAAATGGACGGTAAAAACGGAAAGCGGTAAACTCTCGGTTGCGTTTGATGTTTCAAAAGAGTTATGCTCCACAGCCGACGAGCTGCGCGAGTATGTATTAAACAATAACGAGCTTTTTTAGGAGGCGGCTACAATGGCGGACAAGCGGAAAACGAAAACCTCTACCGAGGTAAAAACAAGATATAATCAAAAAACTTATGATGTAATAGCGGTTAGAGTCCCTAAAGAAATGGCAGAGGCTTTCAAGGCGAAATGTACCGCCGAGAATATACCGCAAGCCCAAATTATAAAGCGGGCTATTGAGGAATTTTTGCAACAGTAACCGAGAGGGAGCGTAAACGGCTCCCTCTCTTTGTCTTTATATATGATAAAACGGAGTGATTTTATTATGGCATACAAACATTTAACCTTTAACGACAGATTAAAAATTGAGGCTTGGCAGAAAGTGGGTACCTCTCCGCGCGTTATGGCTGATAAGCTCGGCGTGCATATCAGCACTATTTATAGAGAGCTCAAGCGCGGGCAGTATGAGCACCTTAATTCCGATTATACCACCGAGCAGAGATACAGCCCCGATATTGCCGAGGAGAAAAACCAGGCTAACCTCCGCGCTAAAGGTGCGCCGCTTAAAATCGGCTCCGACCACGAGTACGCGCAGTATATCGAGTATAAAATAAGAGTGGAGAAATACTCTCCTCGCGCCGTCCTGGGCGAAATCAAACGCCAGGGCGTAGAGTTTAGCACGACTATATCGGCTCCGACTCTGTACCGCTATATCGAGCAGGGCGTTTTCCTCACCATAACAAACGATAATTTACCCGTTAAGAGAAACAAGAGCACCCGCAAATATAAGAAAGTGAGAGCGGCTCGTGCCTCCAAAGGTGAGAGCATAGAGAAACGCCCCGCAGAGATTGCGGAGCGTACCACTTTCGGACATTGGGAAATGGATTGCGTAGAGGGCAAGAAAGGCACGAAAAAAACTATGCTCGTATTGACCGAGCGTTATACCCGCTACGAGATTATCCGTATTATGAAAGACCACACCGCCGCAAGCGTTGTAAAAGCCCTTAACGGTATCGAGCGGGCATACGGTGCAGACTTTTATAAAATCTTTCAAAGTATCACCATAGACAACGGCTCCGAGTTTTCCGACTATGAGGGACTCGAGCAGAGCTGCCGTCGCGTCGGTACCCGTACAAAGGTTTACTATTGCCACCCGTACAGCTCCTACGAGCGCGGCTCAAATGAAAATCAAAATAAAATGATACGCCGCCACTACCCGAAAGGCGTTAGTTTTGAGCGGGTAACGCCTGCCGACACCCGCAGGCTTGAAAAATGGATTAACAATTATCCGAGAGGGATTTTTGATTATTTTACCTCCGCAGACCTCTACGAGGCGTGCGTAAATAGCCTTTTATCTGCCTAAATTAAAATTTTTTGCACTTTTTCGCATTTACCTCTTGACTTTTCACGAAAAGCTAAAAAAGTTAATGAAAAAACCGCCCATTCTTTTCGAAAGGGCGGTGAATTTTAATCTATTACAATTTTTCCACAGTTTATAAAAATGGGAGGCAGGGGAATAAACCCTGATACGTTATTTCTGAAAACAAGGTTATTCGTGCTCTTTGCGTACAGCCATGTGTTCTGCGGACCCTCGGCGCGATTGTTTTCAATAAGCACGTTATTGTGAACGAACTCGTCCGAGTGGAATCTTGTGTTTTCGGGCTTGAAGATATAAATAGGCTCTTCGGTACAACCGATATGCAGATTGTTTCGGATTGTAATGTCCTTAACGGGACCCGACTCATACCAGCAGAGGGCGTCGTTTGCGATAAGCACGCAGGGACGGCGGAAGTTTACGAAGGTGTTGTTTTCAATAACAACCTTGCCTCGGGTAGAAGCGAGAAAGCCCTTTGTGGTAACGCGGCTTGCGTGACATCCTGCAATATAAACGTCGGGTGTTGCCGAAATGTTTTCAATAACGAAATCGGGTTTAAAGCTATCGGCATCTTTGTCAAGGATAAGCCTTATGTGATAGGGGTCGATTAGCTCTGCCGAAATTACGGTAGCATCGTCCTCGCGAAGCATATAATCGGGGTTGCAAACCTCAACCGTATCCCCCTCGCGGAATATGTTGAAATCGTAGGTGTCGGGCTGAACAAACTGTGCAATAATTTCGTTGCCTTTGGACTCGGTAATCCTCATATAGGTTCCGTGAATGTTTACGGGGTCGTCGTGAAGTCCGCGGAAAACACAGTTTGTAATATTTACCTGACCGCGGCAGTTAGAAACCTGGCATCCGTCTGCAAAGCAGGAGCAGATTCTGCCTCTTTCGGGGTCGGGTGTGAAGCGGAGTTCGTTTAAGGTAATGTTTTCACTGCACTGTGCAACGATTCCAAGACCGTGCATAAAGTGCATAGTAATATTGTCCATTATAACATCCCTACACCAACCAAAGAAGGAGCCGCACTCGTCTCTTACACCGTCACGAAGCTGAATAATACCACCCACGACAAATTCATAGGGGTTAGGGGTAGTGCGACCGTGACTAATCTTAATAACCCTGTTTCCAAGGTCTTCGTAGGTGGTTGTTGCATCAGCCATAGGACCAAAGGCGTACTTTCTCATACAGTCATCCTTCGGATGATAGATATGGAAATAATGCATGGTATCATAAAATTCAAAATTCTCGCCGTACCATATAATCTTGCCCTTTTCAATGCGGTATTTTGAGTCGGGATGTACCTTTACAATATAATATCCCATGTTGATTTCAAGACACTCCATCTCTACAACGGTGGGGTCAGCGTAATCGACCGTAAAATTCTTGAAAACTATATTTTCACAGTTGTAAGCATAAAATGGGGTCATCTTTCCGTGGCAGATGAATTTAGAACCGTTTCCATCAATCACAACATTCTTTTTGTTCTCGGCCGCAATCATAGGATGATGGTCATAGGGAATGCCGAATTTATCGGCGTTTCTCTGGGGAGTAGAGTTTGTTATTTTATAGTTGCGGACGATACACTCGCTCTGATGAACGTTATAAATACCCTTTTCAATAACAACCGTAGTGTCGTTATTAATAGCGTCATTTATGGCGGAAAGCATATTGTCACACTTTTTTATTTCCACAGTTTTCATAATTGTCACCAAGTAACCTTCCAACGATTTGAATATGTTTCGTTTTGCTCGGCCTTGTTATCCGAGGACTTCAATGCCGAGCCGTCGCAAAGGGAGGCAAGCAGGGCATCGAAATCCGCGCCGTTTAAGGGAATAGAAACGGGTTTTCCGATCTTTGAGGAAAGATACGCGGCGTTGGATATTGAAAGCTCGAGAATTCCATCGGTACCGGGTGCTAAAAGTTCTTCGCCGTAAAGAATGGCGTTTGTGAAATTCTGGAGTATTCCGCGGTGTGCCGTTTCAGGAGTATCGGCAGAAAACTCCTCGTATTCACTGCTGATAGCAGGACAGTTAGAGGGGGAATTAAAGCAAACCTCGCGCTCCGATTCCGAGAGTTTCCACCATTTGAGCAGTCCGTTTTCAAGCACAAGCTTTCCGAGTGAGCCCGAAATTTCAAGTCTGTTTGTGCCGGGGTATTCTCCCGTAGAGGTAATAAAGACACCCGTTGCGCCGTTTTCATAGCGGGCAAAAAGGGTAACGTCATCCTCAACCTCGATATGATGATATTTTCCAATATCACAAGCGGCGGTAATTTCCACGGGCATTCCGCAAATCCATTGCCAAAGGTCGAGATTGTGGGGGGCTTGATTGAGCAGAACACCGCCGCCCTCTCCCGACCAGGTTGCACGCCATTCGCCCGAATCGTAATAGCTCTGGGTGCGATACCAGTTTGTGATTATCCACACCGAGCGTTTAAGCTCGCCGAGAGCACCGCTTTTAACGATTTCACGCGCCTTTTGAAAAAGCGAATTGGTTCTCTGATTAAACATAACACCGAAAACGCGGTCGCTCTGCTTTGCAACGTTGTTCAGTCTTTCTGCTTTAGAAACGCTTATATCAATAGGCTTTTCGGATAATACGTGAAGTCCTGCGGTTAAAGCGGCTTCGGCAATTTCCGAGTGAAATTTATGAGGTGTCGAAATGATAACAGCATCACAAAGACCCGATGTGATAAGCTCCTTGTAATCGGTAAAGAAGGGAAGGTTACCGTAATTCTCGCGAAGATATGTTTTTTTCTCTTCCTTTATATCACAAAGAGCAGAGAGGCGAAGCCCTTCAACCTTGCCCTCTGCTAGGCATCTTGTGTGTGCCGAGCCGATATTGCCAATACCAATGACACCGACTGTGACAAATTCCATATTATAATACTTCCCGAATTTTATTTTGAACCGCTGAAGGTATCGGCTGCGTTTGCAACGAGCTCTTTTACGTTCGTCTTACGACGGGAGGTAGCAACCCTCTTCATAAGCTCTTCGTAGTATAGGTCCTCGTCAAGGGGAAGGGTAATCTCTTTGCCAAGCCAGGAAGAAAGGTGCATTGCATTGGAAAGGGTAAGTCCGTTGATTCCCTCGTAACCCTCTGCAATCATCTTGCCACCGTGGAGAATATGGTCTGCCCAAGCATTAAGAACGGCGGGGTGGTGGGGAGCGCGTCCTTGGTGGGTAATCTCTACCTCATGCTTCGGAACGAATCCGAAGGGGTCGGTATTGGTCTTTGAATGTTCTGGCTCGCTGATGTCGTATTCAATCATCTTGATATCGTTGTCCTCAACGATAATCTGGCACTTGTCCATCTGAATCTCAAGACGGTTAGAGCCGTTTCCGTCGCCTGTTGTGGTAACGAATACGCCGGTTGCGCCGTTTTCATATTCAACGAATGCGGTAACGTCGTCGTCAACCTCGATATCGTGCCACTTACCATATTTAATCTTTGCCATTACCTTAACGGGCATACCGCAAATCCACTGCCAGAGGTCAAGCTGATGGGGGCACTGGTTAAGAAGAACGCCGCCGCCTTCTCCCGACCAGATTGCTCTCCAGTCGCCCGAATCATAATAAGCCTGAGGACGGTACCAGTTGGTAATAATCCAGTTTGTGCGGCGGATTTCGCCGTATTTGCCCGAATGAACGAGCTCGTGAACCTTTATGTAAACATCGGTAGCACGCTGATTGAACATCATACCGAAAGCAGCATTGTGCTTCTTGGCTTCCTCGTTCATTTCTCTTACCTGCTTTGTATAAACGCCTGCAGGCTTCTCAACCATAACGTGAATATCGCGCTTCATACACTCAATGGCGTACTTGGGATGGTCATAGTGGGGAACTGCAACGATACAGCCGTTAATAAGACCTGAATCAAGCATCTCTTCCGCGGTTGTGAAAACAGTAACGCTCTCGGGAAGGTTTTCCTTTGCCCACTCTCTTCTCGACTCCTTAACGTCTGCGACGGCAACGAGCTCAATTTCGGGACACTTGCCGTCTAAAATATGACGGCAGTGAATTGCACCCATATTACCGATGCCGATAATACCTAAATTAATCTTTTCCATTGATATTTCTCCTTAAAATTTATTTAAGACCAAGAGAGGTCAGATATTTATAGCTTCGGGCTAAACAGTCAAACGGGTCTTCACCGTTGCAGTTGTCCTGCTCAACGAGAATATGCTCTACGCCAACCTTTTCGGAAGCGGCAATAATTCCCGGAAAGTTCATATTACCTTCGCCGACGGGAGCCATATCTCCGTTCCAGAACATATCCTTATAATGAATGGCGTCAACTCTGCCCTCGAGTTTATAAAGCCACTCGATGGGGTCTGCGCCGCCCTTCTGTACCCAATATGTATCCATTATAATGCCAAGCTCATCGGGGGAGAAGTGCTCGAGAATATAATCAATATTTCTCACTCCGTTAACCTTCTTGAACTCAACGGCGTGGTTATGATAATAAAGCTTTCCGCCCGCCGACTTTACTTCGGGTGCCTTGCAAAGAATTGTATCGCAAAGCTCCTCGACCGTTTTCTCGTGAAGGTCAAAATATCCGATACCAACGCGGTTACAGTCAAAAACCTTATGAAATTCTACGGCAGCCTTAGGGTCGGCAACTACTCTGTCGGGGCTGAAATGTGTGATAACACAGGAAAGTCCGTTTTTGTCGAGCTCTGCCTTCAGCCAGTCTGCTTCATAGTCGCAGCTTCCCGAAACCTGAACCTCGGTATAACCGATATCGGCTACCTTTTTGAGGGTCTCGCTGAAATCATTTAGGTTTTGTGTAAAATCTCTTACCGTGTAAAGCTGTGCTCCAAGTTTCATATTTGTATCTCCTTAGAAGAAATTAAATGATATTTTTAAGTGCCGAAACGGCTGTGTCAAAGGCTTCCTCTGCGGTGGCAAAGTTATATCCGCCGACCTCACTCGTGTTGCCTTCCTTTTCAAGGGCTTTAAGTCCGTCAAACTCAAAGAGATGAGGCTCAAGGGTCAGCACCCGTCCGCCGAGGTCACGGTACTGCGCTGCAAGAGCGGCAATATTTCCGTCACCGACACCGGGAGGAACGATAGCGCCCTCTTTTTTGGCGTCCTTAATGTGCATATAGAAAATATAGTCCTTGAGCTCGTCAAAAGCCTTAAGTGTGTTAACACCGCACTGAACGAAGTTTGCAGGGTCGAAAACAGCCTTTAAAGTGGGAAGAGCGCGATGAATGTCAAGACAGCGTGAGGTGATATCTCCGTAAATACCCTTTTCGTTTTCGTGGCAAAGGACGATATTGTAATCCTTTGCAATTTCGCAAAATGCACCGAGTCGGTCGATAACCTCGTTTTTATAGTTTGCAGGGTCCTCACCGTCGGGCATATAAAAGCTGAACATTCTACAGGCGGTAGCCTCTAAAATACCACCGATTTCCATACCTCTTTTAAAGGAATCAAGATGAGGTGCAAAATCATCGGTAATCTTGATTTTACCGAGCGGTGAGCCAAGTGCCCAAACGAAAAGTCCCTTGTCGGCAAGAGCTTTTTTGTATCTTTTGGCCTCCTCGTCGTTAAGGGCAACAACGTTTTTGCCATCAAGATTTCTAATCTCTAATGCGTCAAGACCGTTACGGCAGAGGGCATCAAGCTGACCTCCAAATTTATTGTCGCTTTCATCTGCAAATGCAGCAAGCGTAAAGTTTTTAAAAGACATAATATATTACCTCCGTATAACAATATACATTATGAATTTTTGCAATACAATTACTATTAATTACAAAAAGGATTGCAAAAGTTATCTTCGTGTGATACAATGCAGAAAAGGGGGTAGGAAATATGGTGAGTGAGTTTCAGTATATGGACGAAAATGTTATCGCATCGATGACAAGAAATGAAAGACATGAGGTTACAAAGCATTATATGCACACCCACGAAACGGCTGAAATCCTTTATTTCGTTGCAGGAAAAACGGTCTTTCATGTAGAGGGTACAGAATATATTCCCGAGAGGGGAGACATCCTCTTTATCCGACCCGCAGAAGCGCACTATACAACGGTCGATAACAATTACCCCTACGAGCGTGCGGTTATCAATTTTGATATCGGTATGTTCGATGGAATTGACCCCGAAAGAACCCTTCTGAAGCCCCTTTTCGAGCGCAAGGCAGGTAAGCTCAACCTCTATAAAAACTTCCGCTTTAAAGACGAGATTCATAAAACCTGCATTGAAAATATGATGACCTCGGGGGTTAACGATAGGCTGAACGTTTATTCAAATCTTTTCCTGCTTTTAAATGAAATTTCAAAGGTCTTTTCCGACACCGCCGCCGAGCAGGAGCAGAGCGATAGCATGGAGTACAAGATAATAAGATATGTGAACAAGCATCTTTGCCAAAAGCTGACACTTGACTCTGTGTGTGAAAAATTTTATATTTCCAAGCCTCAGCTTTGTCGAATTTTCAAAAAAGCGACAGGCACCACTATGGGGCAATATATTACGGTAAAAAGGCTCGTCACAGCCCGTAAACTTTTGCAAGACGGGGAAAAACCTACCACCATCTACTCCGAGTGCGGCTTTGGCGACTATTCTACCTTCTACCGCGCTTACGTCAAGAATTTCGGAGAAGTACCTTCAGGGAAGCACAATAAATAGGCATTAAATTCTTGACAGACAATAAATATAGTGGTATTATATTTATTGTGGGAAAATAGGGAAAGTATTTTGCCGACCCCTGTTTTTTTACATAGAATTTTGGCGTTTTTCCGTTATGGCGATTCGGAATTTTGCCAAAAAGTCAACCATTTAACCGAGGGATAAAAACCGCAACCTCGTAAAACAATATCGGTTTAATATATAAGGAGGTGCATTTTAAAGATGTTCCAAGACCCTATGTTTTATGTAATAACTGGCATCGTCGCAGTGGCTTGTGCAATAATTTTCTTCCTTTTAGGACAGGTTGCAAGAAAGAATAAGGCTGAAAAGGCAATCGGTTCTGCGGAAGAAGAATCAAGAAGAATCCTCAGCGACGCTATCAAAAATGCCGAAGCTAAGAAAAAAGAACTGCTCATCGAAGCAAAGGACGAGGTTCACCAGCTTAGAAAAGAAACCGAAGCCGACCTTCGTGAGCGCAGAAGTGAGGTTCAGCGTCAGGAACGCAGACTTCAGCAAAAAGAAGAGTCCCTTGACAAGAAAATAGACAACCTTGAACAAAAGGAAGAGAAGCTCTCCCAGAGAGTAAAGGATGTCGAAGCAAGGATTGAAGAAACCGAGCAGATTAAGCGCAGTCAGCTTGAGATGCTGGAGCGTATCTCGGGCTATTCAAAGGAGCAGGCAAAGGACTATCTTCTCTCACTTCTCGATGATGAGCTTACCCACGCAAAGGCTGTAAAAATCAAGGACTATGAGCAGAAGACACAGGAAGAGCAAGAAAACATCGCAAGAGAAATTCTTGCCCGCGCAATTCAGCGTTGCGCTGCCGACCACTCTTCTGAGGTTACCGTATCGGTAGTACCGCTCCCGAACGATGAAATGAAGGGAAGAATCATCGGTCGAGAGGGTAGAAATATCCGTGCTCTTGAAACCGCAACGGGAGTTGACCTCATAATCGACGATACCCCCGAAGCAATTACCGTTTCAAGCTTTGACCCCATTCGCCGTGAGGTTGCAAGACTTGCTCTTGAAAAGCTTATTACCGACGGAAGAATCCATCCTGCAAGAATTGAAGAGATGGTATTGAAGGCACAAAATGACGTTAACAACACCATCAAGCGCGAGGGTGAGCGTGCAATGCTCGAGGCAGGTATTCACAACCTTAATCCTGAGCTTGTAAAGCTTCTCGGAAAGCTTTATTACCGTACAAGCTACGGACAGAACGTACTCAACCACTCGCTTGAGGTTTGCCACCTTTCGGGAATTATTGCGGCTGAGCTTGGCGTAAACGTCACAATGGCAAAGCGTGCAGGTCTTCTCCACGATATTGGTAAGGCACTTGACCACGAGCAGGAGGGTACACATATTCAGCTCGGCGTTGAGGTTGCAAAGAAATATAAGGAAAACGATGAAATTATCCACGCTATCCACGCTCATCACGGTGAGGTTGAAGCAAAGACAATTATCGCCTTCATCGTTCAGGCGGCAGACGCCATTTCAGCAGCCCGTCCCGGTGCCCGCAGAGAGAATATTGAAAACTACATCAAGCGTCTTGAGAAGCGTGAGGAAATCGCCAACTCTTTCAATGGTGTAGAAACCTCTTTCGCAATTCAGGCAGGCCGCGAGGTCAGAATCGTTGTTAAACCCGAGGTCATCAGCGACGACCAGATGGTACTCGTTGCACGTGACATCGCAAACAAGATTGAGAACGAGCTCGAATATCCCGGACAAATCAAAGTTAATGTTATTCGTGAGAATCGCGCCGTCGACTTCGCCAAGTAATCACATTTTGCGCAGGACACAAATTAAGCACCCGTGTTATCGGGTGCTTTTTTGTTAGCCATTTTTCCTTCGCTCAAAGTATACACGATACGTCATCGCTGCGGAGAAAATGTCTCCTGCACAAAATCTGCTTTACTTTGTATCTTAAATACATCTTTGGGCGGAGAAAAGAATTTCTGCATAAAATTCTATTTACTTTTCCCCTTTCCCTATAACTTGACTTAATAGTTTTAAAATGCTATAATTTACTTAATAAAACTTGGAGGGATAATGCGTGAAAAACATCTTTAAAATTCAACTGTTAAGCAAGCTTTCTATAGCACAAAAGGTCGTCATACTGCTTGTCGCTTCGGTTTTGATTCTTTATTTTCTCGGTGGCGAAGTTTTAATGATCGGAAAACCTGAATTCACCGATAAAAGCTCGGCAAAATATGACACCTCCGATACTGAAATTATATTCAAAATTAGCGACGAGACCCTCGATAGAAGAATGCCCGTCTATAAAATAAAAAGCATTAAAATCAAAAATTCAGAGGTAAAAAAGCTTCTTTCGGCATTTGGCTTTGAAAAGCCGAAAAAGGAGGTTGATGGCTCGATTACCTACTATCGCGAGGGAGAAAAGGAACTTAAAATTTCTCAAAACGGAGGCTATCATTATACAGTAAAAAATAATAGCGGCAGTTTTCTTCTCAGTGAAGAATCGATAAAAGCAGAAGCCGAAAAATTCCTCCTTGAAAAGGAACTTTTGCCCGATGATTTTGAGTTTGCGGGGTATTCCAAAACGGAAAATTCTAATGTAAATACTACAAGCACATCCGCAATGAGTGCTATCTTTGCAAGAAAGATTGACGGGCATAGTGTGGCAGGCACTAAAGCCACAATTTCTGTCGAGTTTAACCAAAACGGACTTTCTTCGGTCAAAAGGGAAGATAATGAAAAATATCGTAAAAAGGGAACCGTCAAATGTGATAGCTTTGAAAATTTAAAGGATAAAATTCTTTCGGATGAAGCTAATATAAGCTACGGTGGAAAGGAAGCCTTTAAGGTTAAAAGAATTGAGATTACCGAATGTGAAATTATTTATTATAAGGGCTCGGGTGTAATCGACAAAAAATATCTTCAGCCCTGTATTAGATTTACAGGTACAGCTTTTGACGACAGCGGCAACTCCACCTCATTCTCATCCACAGTCCCTATGCGAAAATAAAATTCGTGCATTCATTAAAAACTCCCGATTGCATTATCGGGAGTTTTTTGTTACAATAGAGTTTGGTGATGTTTTATGAAAAAATTTCTTTATCCGGCGAATATTTTATTGCCAAAAACAGATTTTGAAAAATGGGCTGTTATTGCCTGTGACCAATATACCTCGGATGCCGATTATTGGAAGACTGTTGAGGAAACAGTAGGAGATAAACCCTCCACCCTTCGCCTTATTTTGCCCGAAATTTATCTCGACGAAACTGAGGAGCGTGTAGGTGCTATAAACTCCACGATGAAAGACTATCTTGATGGGGATGTTTTCGAGTGCTACGCTGACTCTTTCGTTTATGTCGAGCGAGAGATTACGGGTGGTGTAATCCGCCGTGGAGTTGTAGGTATGATAGACCTTGAGGAATATGATTACAATAAGGGAAGCACTGCTCTTTGCCGCGCAACTGAGCAGACGGTTGCTGAGAGAATTCCGCCCCGTGTCGCCATCCGTAAAAATGCTCCTCTTGAGCTTCCTCACGTTATGGTATTTATAAATGACCCCGAAAATAAGGTGTTTGGATTTCTCGCGGACAAAAAAACTTCTCTCAGGAAGCTCTATGATTTTTCCCTTATGCAAAATGGCGGTCATATCGAGGGCTATCAAGTTTCGGGTTCGGATTGTGATGAGGTAAATTCTGTGCTCGAATCCCTCGTTTCGGACGGATTTTTATATGCGGTTGGTGACGGAAACCACTCGGTTGCAACTGCAAAGGAATGCTACCGCCAAAATCCTACCGCCGACAACCGATATGCACTGGTTGAACTTATAAATATCTATGATGAGGCCATCGAATTTGAGCCGATTTACCGTATTTTATTTAACTGCGATAAGGCAGATTTACTTGCTAAATTTGAATCCACTGTCGGATTTACTAATGATAAGTCATCTGCTCACGAATTCAGGATAGTGACAAAAGACAGCAATGAAACTATCTATGTAAACCCAACCGCAGAGCTTCCCGTAGGCACCCTGCAAGCCTTCCTTGATGATTATTTGAAGCAAAATCCCGGTGTTAAGATTGATTATGTTCACGGTATTCCACATATCGAAAAACTCTGCAAAAAAGATAATACGGTCGGTTTTATCTTTGACTCAATTAGAAAGGATGAGCTTTTCTCTGCAGTTGCGGCAGACGGCTCGCTTCCCCGAAAGACCTTCTCTATGGGTCATGCCGATGATAAGCGCTTCTATCTTGAGGCGAGAAAATTATGAGAGTTACCGTTTTTCAGGTAGAAGAAAACGTAGAGATAGTCTGCAGTGACCGCTTCAGCCTTGCAGATACACTTGACTGCGGTCAGGCCTTCCGCTGGGAAGCCTGCCCCGACGGCAGCTTTGTTGGTGTTGCATTTGGAAGAGTGCTGAAAGTGCGCCAGGAGGATAAGAAAATAATCCTTTACAACACAGATCTTGAAGTATTTGAGAGCCTTTGGCGTGGATTTTTCGACCTTGACCGCGACTATGAGTATATTAAAAACATTCTTGAGGCCGACGATACTCTTAAAAAAGCCACCGAATTTGCAGGGGGAATCAGGGTGCTTCGCCAAGACCCGTGGGAATGTCTTTGCTCATTTATAATTTCTCAAAACAACAATATCCCCCGTATAAAGGGTATCATAAACCGTCTTTGCGAAAGCTTTGGCGAGCCTATTTCTGATGGCTTTTATTCCTTCCCCTCGGCAGAACGAATTGCAAGTCTCACTTTAGAGGATTTAACATCCCTTCGAGCAGGCTTCAGGGCAAAGTACATACTCGATGCCGCAAAGCGTGTCGCTTCGGGAGAAATTAACTTTAAAAAGCTCGAAAACATGAAGACCGATGCCGCCCGAGAAGAGCTAATGAGGATATACGGAGTGGGCGAAAAGGTTGCCGACTGCGTGCTTCTTTTCGGACTTGGCAGAAGTGAGGTAATCCCCAAAGACGTTTGGATAAAGCGGGTTTTATCCAAACTTTTCGGCGGCGCACTGCCCGATTTTGCCGTGCCATACGCGGGAATTGCACAGCAATATCTTTTCCACTATGCGAGAATGACAAAATTAGAAATTGGAGAATAACCGATGAGAGACGATATTTGTACCATACCGGTAAGCGATGCCTTCGAGGAAAATGACGGGTGTCCCATCTGCCGAATGTATGACACGGTTGAAAAGAGAATACTTGAATATATAATGGGCGCAGCTATGATGGAGCCCGACGTTAGAATTGAAACCAACCGCCTTGGCTTTTGCGGCAGACACTATAAAAGAATGCTGAAGATGCGCGGAAGACTTTCCCTTGCTCTCATTTTGCAGACCCATGCCGCAGAGGTAAGAAAGAATATTACCGAAGCAAATTTCCTTGTTTCAAAATCGAAAAAGGCAGACCGCGCCGAGGAAATGCTCGACTCCTGCTTTGTTTGCGACAAAATTGAGTGGGGCTTTGAGCGTATGCTCGACACTCTCTACAAGACATATGAAACAAATAGAGATTTCCGCAATATGTTTGATGGTCAGGATTATTATTGCTTTAAGCATTATGCCATGCTTTCAAAGGGTTGTCGTCAAAAGGGAATGAAGCGTTACGGCGACGATATGCTGAAGGTACTTTCCGATAAAGCACGCGACATCCTTAAAAATCTGCAGGATGATATCGACCATTACTGCAGAATGTACGACTATCGAAACTCGGGTGAGAATGCCGATTGGGGTAACTCAAAGGATTCTATCGAGCGAACAATCTCATTTCTTATAGGTGACGATGAGGTGCTTTTATAAGGAATAAATTTTCACCGCTTTGTCAAGAATAGTTGTGAAAACTTTTTCGGAGCGGTGAAATATGGTAAAAGGTGTTAATAAGTCGGTAATTGAGATAAATTGTACAGATAACGGATATTTTGAGCGGGCAATACTTTTTGTAAACCCAGAATATAGCTATCTGTCGGGCAAAAGAATTACCGCCGAAGCGGAAAAATTCACTCTCTCACTTGATGAAAGAATCATAATTTCCGAAGGTGAGAAGAGTAAAAAATCTGCAAAATCGGAACGGGCAAAAAAGGTGGTTTTTTCACTGCTTATAACTACTGCGGTTATAACCTTAGCACTTTTTATTTTTAATAGTCTGTAAACTTTCAGGGGCAGGTATCGGCAGATACTTGCTTTTTTTTGTGGTTTATTATATAATTGTGTGAGAAATTTAAAAGGGAAGTGTCTTTTTGGACAAGTCTATCTGGAAAACGAGCTTTAATCTTTTTGGAAAATATATCATCTGCTTAACTATGGCATTTATAATTTCTGCCTCTCTTTTTATGGTCTTTTCGGCAACAAGTACAGGAGGAGACACTGTAGAGGGAGTAGCTTATGTAGTTATGGTGATAATTGCGGAGATATGCTCACTCGGAACTCTTGTGTTGTTTATGAACGGAAAGGTTTATTATATCGCCGATTCGGATGCTAATAAGGTTCGCTTCGGAAGAATAGAATCCGATAAATTTAAGGGACTTAAAATGTCGGTTGTTCCGGCAGCCTTTGCGCTCGGCACATATATTGCCCTAATCCTTGGTAAAATCGGCATTCTCGGCGACGGCGCGCTTGCCTTTTTTCGCACGACAAACTACCATCTATATGCATACAATCAAATTCTTTTTGGCGGCAAAACAACCTTTTCCGAGATAGACTGGGGAAGTATTGCGGCGGCGGCATTAACCGTTATCGTAGTGCCCGTAATCTGCCATATCAGCTATACCTTGGGCTTTAAGGGAGTAAACGTTGCCGAAAAACTAGTCTTTAAAAAGGAGTCAAAATAATGGGTTTTGGTGGATTTTTTAATTATAGTAAGCCTGGTCCGGGCGTTAGCAAGGACGAACCGCAGAAGAGAAGCTTTTTCTACTTCTTTGAGATATGGTTTAAGAATATTTGGAAGCTTGTTCCCTCAGGTTGTCTTTATGTGCTTTTTAGCCTGCTTATCATCCCGTCGGGATTGGGCAGTGCAGGAATGACCAATATTGCAAGAAATATAGCAAGGGATAAACATTCATTCGGTGTCAGTGATTTTTTTGAGACTATAAAGAAAAACTGGAAGCAAGCCCTTCCGCTCGGAATTATAAACATTATCGTTTCTGCTGCAGTAATTGTTGCAGGCATTACATATTTCCGTGCATTTGAGGGCTTTGGAGGAATGCTCGGCACAGGTCTTATGATAAGCATTTTCTTTGTAATTTCAGTAATGAATTACTATGCTTGGCTTATTCTTATAACCTTTAATATGCCGCTAAAAAAGATACTGAAAAACTCATTCTATTTTGTTTTCATCAACCTTCCAAAGAATTTACTTGTGGTACTTGGCTCGGTTTTGTGGTTTGTAATTGCGGCAGGAATTTGTCTTCTCTGCTGGAGCAATGCTCATATCTTCACATTTATGGTCGCCACTATGCTTCTTGCGACCGTTTGCTTCTATCCAGGATTTCATCATCTGCTGGTTCAGTTCTGTGTTTTCTCTGCAGTTCGCCGACTTATGATTGACCCCTACTATGAGCAGAATCCTGATGCAGATATCGAGCTTCGCCGTTCTCTCGGACTTCCCGTGCCCGAAGATGAAGAAGAGGAAGAAACCGTCTTCGACGATGAAAGACTTCTTCCTGAAGACGAAGAATAAAAAGAAAGCCATCCGAATTTCGGATGGCTTTTATATTTCAAAGGGAGACTGATTTTTCGGTTATCTTAAAGACAGGACCGCGGTCTGACGCCGAAAGGAAGGATATCCGTTTGCTCCCTGTCTTATAATATGCGAAAGTCAGTATTTGTGATATTATTTATCGGTTTTTCTGATGTAAAGAACACCAAGGGTGTTTCTGCCACAATGGGCGGAAACGGTACAACCTGCACGGGAGATGATGAGCTCCTCGAAGGGTGCGGTAGACTTTACCTGCTCTACAACCTGATTTACGATTTCCTCATCACAGCCTGCGTGGGTTACGAAAACGCGGGAAAGGTCGATATCAGAATAGTCTGTAAGTCGGTCGGCAACGTACTGCTTTAGGGTCTCACTGTATTTACCTCTGTATTTCTTAGAAACGCCCATAGAGCCGCCCTTTACCTCAATACAGGGCTTTAATTTAAGAAGATTTGCGCCGAGAGCCGCAAGAGCCGAGCAACGTCCACCCTTGTGAAGATATTCAAGGCTGTCGATAACGAAGGAAGCATCGACGCGGGGGATAAGCTCGCACACCTTGTCATATACTTCCTTAGCGGAAAGGCCTTCAGCCGCCCATTCACACGCCTTCAAAATAAGAAGACCCTCACCGGTTGAAAGGTTAGCAGAGTCTACAACATAAACGTCCTCAAATTCTTCTGCCGCAATGCAGGAATTCTGATAGGTTGAGGACATAGACGAGCTGATACAGAAGTGAACGATTTCGTAGCCTTCCTTAACGAAGGGGCCGAAGAAGTTAATCATATCGTCAACGTTAGCGGCACTGGTCTTTGGAAGAACGCCGTGCTCCTCGTGACATTTGTAAATATCATCAGGGTTAATGTCTACACCGTCCTGATAAGCCTTGTCGCCAAGGGTGACAATTAGGGGAATGGTTTTAATATTTAATTTCTCGACAAGCTCGGGCGGAAGGTCGCTCGTGCTGTCGCGTGTTATAAGAACCTTTTTTTCTGCCATTACGGCACCTCCAAAACAAAATTTTAACTATTTTATCACAAATTGGCGAAATTTTCAACAAATAAATGTTTAAGCGGATTTTTACCGCGCCATAATTATATTATATATATAATACTTGACAATATAACGATTTGACAGTAAAATTATATTGATTAATTTTACGCTTTTCCCAATTAAAGGCATTGTTGGGAATCATATACATATTTTATTTTTGAAATTGGAGGAAAAATTTTTAATGCCAGCTGAAAAAAACTACAAGAAGAATACAACTAAGAATTCAGTAAAAGAACAGAACAAAAAGACGGGTCAAAGGTCTAAAAAGACAGACACAAAGAGAAACACAAAAGCACCGGAGAAAAAAACAAAAAAGCCGAGCGTAAAGATTATACCCCTCGGCGGTATGGGCGAAATCGGCAAGAACATCACCGTTTATGAGTATGAAAACGATATAATTCTCGTTGACTGCGGAATGAGCTTCCCTGATGAGGAAATGCCGGGCATCGATATTGTTATTCCGGATTTTTCCTATCTTATAGAGAATAAAGGTAAGATTCGTGGACTTTTCGTAACACACGGACATGAGGACCATATAGGTGGTATCCCGTATCTACTACGCGAGCTTAACGTTCCGATTTATGGAACACGTCTTACCCTCGGTCTTATCGAAGGCAAGCTTCGTGAGCATAAGCTTTTTGGCGGAGCCAAGCTCTTGGTTACAAACCCTGGTGACAAGGTGCAGGCAGGCGTCTTCTCGGTTGAATTTATCCACGTTAACCACTCAATCCCCGATGCAGTTGCATTTGCTATTAAGTGTCCCGCGGGTTTAATTATTCAGACGGGTGACTTTAAAATTGACACCACCCCGATTGACGACCAGGTTATCGACCTTTCCCGTTTTGCAAAGCTTGGAAGCGAGGGGGTTTTGGCGCTTCTTTCCGATTCGACCAATGCAGAGCGTCCCGGTTACACCTCTTCTGAAAAGTTGGTAGGCGAATCCTTTGCCCACCTTTTCAGAAAGGCAGGTCGCAACAGAATTATCGTTGCAACCTTCTCATCAAATATTCACCGTATTCAGCAGATAATTGACGCGGCAGTAAGCTACAAACGAAAGGTTGCCGTTTCGGGCAGAAGCATGATAAATGTTGTCTCGGTTGCCTCCGAGCTTGGATATCTTAATGTGCCTGATAATGTTCTTATTGATATTGAAAGCATAAAGAAATATACACCCGAGCAGCTTGTTATTATAACAACAGGAAGTCAGGGCGAGCCTCTTTCGGCCCTTCATAGAATGGCTTATAACGACCACAGAAACGTTGATATCGTGCCGAATGATATGATAATCATTTCTGCAACTCCCATCCCGGGAAACGAAAAGCTTGTTGGTAAGGTTGTAAACGAGCTTATGAAGAGGGGGGCAGATGTTGTGTACGAGAAAATGTATGATGTTCATGTTTCTGGTCACGCCTGTCAGGAAGAGCTGAAGCTTATGCTTTCTCTTGTTAAACCAAAGTTTTTTATCCCCGCACACGGTGAGCAAAAGCACCTTTACAAGCACGCTATGCTTGCATCTGCCAGCGGAATTGATAAGGAAAATATACTAATCGCAAATATTGGCGATGTGATTGAGCTAAATTCCCGCTCTATGAAGAAAACCTCTACTGTGCAGGCAGGAAGTATTCTTGTCGACGGTCTCGGTGTCGGAGACGTCGGTGCAGTAGTGCTGAAGGACAGAAAGAATCTTTCCGACCACGGAATAATTGCGGTTGCTTTTACAATAGATTCTGCCTCACGCGAGGTTATCGCAGGTCCCGAGATAGTAAGCCGCGGTTTCGTTTACGAAAGAGAGTCCGAGGAGCTCCTCGCACAGATTAAAGATATTGCAGAGGATGCTATTGAGCGTTGTTATATTCAGAATATCAGGGATTTCAATACTATCAGAATGAGAGTAAGAGACTCGGTTTCAAGATACCTCTATGAGAACACAAGAAGGAGTCCGATTATTCTTCCCATAATTCTTGAGGTATAGTGAGAAAGGACGGTTTTTATGAAAAAACTAACCCTTAAAACAAAAATAATTGCACTGCTGTTCGCATTTTGTGCTACAGTAACCATAGTTGCAATACTCCTCAATGTTTGGGTAGGCATCGCCGTCGGTGTGATAAGCGCTATTGTTGCCGTTGCACTTTACAGAATGATAGACCTCGTTGCAAACATCGGGGTTTTGGATTTGAAACTTATGAGGTTTTCAAAGAAATTCCAAAAAATGTGCGATGAAGCTTCCAATATCGTTATAATGGGTCACAAGTTTTCCGACCTTGATTCAATCGGAGCGGAATACGGGTTATATTCCTTTTTAAGAACAAAATATAGAGTAAATCTTCTCTTGAATAAAGAAAATACCCTCGGCAGACCTCTTGTAGACCTTATTTGCTATACCGATACCGACTGCAGATTTTTCGGCGAGGCGGATATAGACCGCCTTGTCGGAATGAACACACTGCTTGTTATAGTTGATACTCACCGCCCGAGCCTTATGGACTTTGAGCGTGCCTATGAAAAGGCGGGAAGAGTGGTTATAATCGACCATCACTTAAGAGCGGACGATTTTGCCTCCCGTGCACATTTAAGCTTCCTGAAAACCTCGGCTTCTTCGGCTTGCGAAATATGTACAGCTATAATTAAGGCGCTTAGTGGCAGACCGATTGGCAAGGTTGCGGCAAACGCTCTTTTTGCAGGAATTATGCTCGACACTAAAAACTTCGTCATGAACACAGGACCCGATACATTCCGTATCGCATCCTATCTCCGTCAACAAAAGGCGGAGCCCAAAACAGTAAAACAGCTTTTCTCCGAGAGCATCGATGTTTGCAAGAGAAAGTATGAGATAGTATCAGAAGCCTATATCCATGATGACTGCGCTATCTCAATGAGCGAGATAAACGACGGATATTCAAGGGTCTGTGCGGCTCAGGCGGCAGATGAGCTGCTTTCAATCAGCGGTGTCAGAGCTTCCTTTGTTATATGTCCATCGGCAGATAAAATTAACATATCGGCCCGCTCCTACGGAGATATGAATGTAAAGCGTATTATGGAAAAGCTTGGCGGAGGTGGACACAGAACGGTCGCCGCTTGCCAGATAAGAGCCGAAAACTATAATGTAGCTCAAAAATTGCTTATAAATGCAATTGAAGAATATAAAGACGAACAACTCAAAGGTTAACCCACTCAAATCCCAATAAAGAAAGGTGAAACATAATGAAGGTAATTTTACTCGAAGACGTTCGCGGTCAAGGAAAGAAGGGCGACCTTGTAAACGTTTCTGACGGATATGCTAGAAATTTTCTCTTTCCGAAGAGTTTAGCAAAGGAAGCAAATGCCACCGCTATGGCTGAATTTAACAGTAAGGCTGAGGCAAAGGTGCACCACTACGAGGAGGAAAAGGCCGCCGCAAAGGCAACCGCCACCCTCATCGACGGCAAAAAGGTTGAGCTTACCGCCCGCGCCGGTGCAAACGGAAAGCTTTTTGGATCTATTACTTCAAAAGAGGTGGCTGAAGCACTGAATAAGATGCTTGGTACAAAAATCGACAAGAAAAAGCTTACCGTTGCCGATATAAAGAATTTTGGCGAATATACCGCCACCGTAAAGCTCTTTACCGAGATTACCGCAAGCTTTACCGTATCAGTTTCCCCACAGGAGAAATAAAACTTTAAGGAGCCTTAAAAATGAGCCCTGAATTTGATTTTGCAACTACTGCAAGCGGAATGAATCTGCCATATTCCACCGAAGCTGAGCAGGCAATTCTTGCATCAATTCTCATCGACCCGCCCTGCTTAAACATAGTGGCTACCGAAATGGAGGTTGATTATTTCTATCTGCCTCAGCACAAGGTTATATACAGAACACTTTGCGCTATGATTGAGCTTAGCGGAAGGGCGATAGATTATGTTTCGCTTCTTGAACAGTTAAAATCTGACAATACATACGATGAGGCAGGTTGGAAGTCTTATCTTACCCAGCTTGTGAAAATGTTTGTTGTTCCTGCAAATGTTATGACATATGTCGGTATTGTTAAGGAGCGCTTCTATGCACGTTCGCTTCTCGGTGCGGCAGGCAACATTATAAAGGATGTCAACGAAAACCTTGTCGATGCAGACAAGCTTCTCGAAAATGCGGAAAGTGCTATTTACAGCATCCGACAGGGAAGAGAAACATCTGGTCTTACCCATATAAAGTCTATTATTCAGGACGAAACCTTTGACCGACTTAACAAGCTTAACAATCCCGAAACAAGGGATGATTTTGTTGGAATCCCGACGGGAATTTCCGCGCTTGACAAGATTACAACAGGACTTAATAAGTCCGACCTTATCATTCTCGGTGCGCGTCCCGGTATGGGTAAAACCTCACTCGCACTTAATATCGCAAGGAATGTTGCAGTACAGTCTAAAAAGACTGTATGCTTCTTCTCACTCGAAATGACCAGGGACCAGTTAGCCCAGAGAATGCTCTCTAACGAGGCGTCCATTCCATCAACAAAGCTCCGCACAGGCGAGCTTGAGGGTGAAGAATGGGTAAGACTTGCCCAGGCTGGCAAGCTTCTCGGTGAAGCAGAGCTTTACTTTGACGAAACCGCAGGTATAACCGTTCAGCAGATGAAAGCAAAGCTTCGCAGAATGAAGAGGGTAGACCTAGTAGTTATCGACTACCTTGGGCTTATTTCGCCCTCTGCAGGCAGAAAAAACGATAACCGTGTTCAGCAGGTTCAGGAAATTACCGGAGCCCTTAAAGCAATGGCAAAGGACCTTAAGGTCCCCGTTCTCTGTTGTGCACAGCTCTCACGTGGTACCGAACAAAAGGGCAAGAGCCACAAGCCCGCCCTTTCCGATCTTCGTGAATCTGGCTCTATCGAGCAGGATGCAGATCAGGTACTATTCATCTATCGTGATACCTATTATGATAACGAAAAGGATGGAGAGGAGCAAAAGGGCAATCCCAACGAGTCGGAAATCATCGTTGCTAAAAACCGTCACGGAAGCGTTGATACCGTTAAGCTTTATTGGGATGGTCAGTTTACACGCTTTGCTTCGCAGGATGTGTTCAGATAATGCGCGACAAGGTATTAAACACAATAAAAAAGTACGATATGCTAAAAGACGCAAATTCGGTTACGGTTGCCATTTCGGGCGGTGCCGATTCGGTCTGTCTTTTGCATATTTTATACAGCCTTAAAGACGAGCTTGGAATAACCCTTCGTGCGGCACACCTCAACCATAACCTTCGCGGCGAGGAATCCGACAGGGATGAGCAGTTTGTAAGACGGCTTTGCGAAAAATTCGATATACCCCTCACGGTAGGCTCTGCGGATATAAAAACCGAAGCCGAAAAAAGGGGAGAGAGTATAGAACTTGCCGCCCGTAATATCCGTTACGAGTTTTTAAAGAAAAACTGGGCGGGCGTTGTTGCAACGGCACACACCGCAAGTGACAATCTAGAAACGGTGATATACAACACTACAAGGGGCAGCGGCACAAGAGGTGTTGCGGGTATACCGCCTAAAAGGGATATTTATATAAGACCGCTTATCGAGTGCACACGAGAAGAAGTGGAAAAATATCTTTGTAAGAATGGACTCGATTTCGTGACCGATTCATCAAACCTCACCGACGAATATAGCCGTAACTTTATTAGACACAATATTGTCCCTGCCTTAAAGCAGATAAACCCGTCAGTAGAGCAGACTGTTGCGTCGGCAAGTGAGTCTATTCGTGAAGATGGCGATTTTATCGATGGTATGGCTTTGAAAATTTACGCCATAATTTCAAAGGGTGATAGCCTTGATGCCGAGCTTTTATGCGAGCAACACCCCGCAGTTGCAAAAAGGGTACTTACCATGCTTCATAAAGAAAACATAGGCGAAAATCCAGATTCATTTCATATAAAGGGAATGTACCATATTTTGAAAAACGGCGGTAGATTAAGTCTGCCATGCGGATTATCTGCAGTTTGCGATAAAAAGATTTTTAAAATAGAGAAAAACGAATCGGATAAGTCAAAGCCAAGCTACACAACCGAGATTCTTTATAACAATGTTTACAATTTGTTATTAAAAAACACCGCCGATTGTGATAAAATTAAGGGCAGTCTGACGGTACGAACAAGGCAGGAGGGCGACTCGGTTTGTCTTGCGGGCAGAGGCTGTACCAAAAGCCTTAAAAAGCTTTTTAACGAGCTTAGAATTCCGAACGAGGAAAGGGAATCACTTCCCGTAGTTTCGGATGACGAGGGTGTCGTATTTATACATTCGGTAGGAATAGCCGAAAGGGTTAAACTTGACCAAAACACAAAAAATACCGTCACCTTTAAAGTTTCAAAAACTTTATAAAATACTGTTTTCGGGGGAAATTAAAAAATGATTGACAATTCAGATATCGCAAAGGTACTGCTTACAGAAGAGGAGATAAAGAAAATTATCAAAAGACTTGGCGAGCAGATTACCGCCGATTACGAGGGTAAAAACCTTCTTATCGTTGGCGTGCTCAAGGGCTCTACCGTATTTATGGCAGACCTTATGCGTCAAATAAAGGTTCATTGTAAAATCGACTTTATGGCGGTTTCGTCTTACGGCTCAGGTACCTCTACCTCGGGCTCGGTAAAAATTATAAAGGACCTTACAATCGACCTTTCGGGCTATGACCTGCTGATTGTAGAGGACATTCTTGATTCCGGCGTAACTCTATCAAATCTTAAAAATATGCTAATGACAAGAAATCCCGCAAGCTTTAAGATTTGCACCTTCCTCGACAAGCCCGAGAGAAGAAAGGCCGATGTAAAGGCTGATTATGTCGGAGCCGAAATTCCCGATGCTTTTGTAGTAGGCTACGGACTCGACTTCGATGAAAAATACAGAAATCTTCCCTATCTTGGAGTTTTAGACCCCAAGGTATACGAAAATTAATTAGCAAAACTTTAGAAAGGACGTGGGTTTTTGAAGAAAAATTTACGTAACGTACTGCTTTATCTCGGAATTCCGATAATACTCATAATAGCTATTGTCGTCGTTTCCATTGGTAACAGACAGGTAGAAAAGAAAACTTATTATGATATTGTCGAAATGTTCTATGACAACGAGATATCAGAGTACAGCCTTAACCTATATAGCGGAGAGCTCAAATACAAGCTGCGCGATGACGGAAAGATTTACCGTTATACCGTTGCAGAGCCTAGTATATTCTTAAACGATGTTCACGAACATGTTAAGGCAAATAACGTTGCACAGACCGACCCCGAAAAGATAGTAGAGTTTGACTATCAGAGTGGCGGACAGGCATCCTGGCTTGTAAGCCTTATTCCCTCAATCCTTATGATTGGCCTCCTTGTTGTTTTCTGGATATTTATGACCAGAAAAATGGGTGGTGGAATGGGCATGGATAAGACCCTTTCCTTCGGAAAATCAAAGGCTAAAAAGGCAGACGGAAAGGAAAAAACAACCTTTGCCGATGTTGCAGGTGCGGACGAGGAAAAGGAAGAACTTGTCGAGGTTGTAGACTTCCTCAAGGACCCGAAACGCTTTAACGAGCTTGGAGCAAAAATACCTAAGGGCGTTCTTCTTGTTGGTCCTCCCGGTACCGGTAAAACCTTACTCGCAAAGGCAGTAGCAGGCGAGGCGGGCGTGCCATTCTTCTCAATTTCAGGCTCTGATTTTGTTGAAATGTTTGTCGGTGTCGGTGCAT
This sequence comes from Acutalibacteraceae bacterium, assembly GCA_045638145.1. GTDB lineage: Bacteria > Bacillota > Clostridia > Oscillospirales > Acutalibacteraceae > SFWF01. The sequence continues at coordinate 8,626 of JAZUAU010000022.1, read as the reverse complement.
CCCGTGTGCGCGATCTCTTCGACGAGGCAAAAAAGGAAGCCCCCGCCATCGTGTTTATTGACGAAATTGATGCAGTAGGACGTCAGAGAGGCGCTGGCCTCGGCGGTGGACACGATGAAAGAGAGCAGACACTGAACCAACTTCTCGTTGAGATGGACGGTTTCGGTGAAAACACAGGCGTTATTGTTATCGCGGCTACAAACCGTCCCGATATTCTTGATAAGGCGCTTCTCCGTCCCGGTCGTTTCGACCGTCAGATAACCGTAAACTATCCTGATGCAAAGGGTAGAGAGGATATATTAAAGGTACACTCACGTGGAAAGCCACTCGGTCCAGACGTAAATCTTAAGAATATCGCTAATTCAACCGCAGGCTTCACCGGTGCAGACCTTGCAAACCTCCTGAACGAAGCGGCTCTGCTTGCCGCTCGAAAGGGCCTTAAGGCTATCACTCAGGAGCAGATTGAAGAGGCTACAATCAAGGTTGTAATGGGTACCGAGAAGAAGTCTCACGTAATCAAAGATAAGGATAAGATGATTACCTCCTATCATGAGGCAGGTCATGCCGTTGTATCTTACTTCCTGCCCACACAAGACCCCGTTCATCAGATTTCGATTATCCCCCGCGGTATGGCGGCAGGCTATACAATGTATCTGCCCACCGAGGAAAAGGGTCACGTTTCAAAACGCGAGCTTATCGAGGATATTTGCGGTCTTCTTGGCGGCCGTGCCGCAGAGCAGCTGACTCAGGATGATATCTGCACGGGCGCTTCAAACGATATGCAGAGAGCTACCGAAATTGCCCGCAAGATGGTTACCAAGTACGGTATGAGCGAAAAGCTCGGTCTTGTGGTTTACGGTAATGACCAAAACGAGGTATTTCTCGGCAGAGATTTCTCCTCTACACCCAACTATTCCGACAAGATTGCCGCTATGATTGATGAAGAAATAGAAGCAATCGTTATGAGCCAGTATGAGAGAGCGCTCGAAATACTGAAGGGAAATATGGATAAGCTTAACCAGGTTGCAAGAATCCTCTTTACCGAAGAAAAAATCTCGGGAGATGATTTCAGAGCAATTATGGAAGCAAAAGCCGAATAAGAAAAATACAAGTGTCCGATTTGCAAAAACAGGACACTTTTTCATATAAAATGGAAAAACCCCAGTTTGTGTTGACAAGGATAATATATTATTTATAATGAAGGTGTAAAAGACCTTTGTTGGAGGCAGTAAATTATGAAAGTTGGATTTTACGAAAAGGATATAACACCGCCGCTGGGAGTTGATATCCCCGGTTATTTTAACCGTCGCCTTGCAAGCGAGGTTAAATCGGGACTTTATGCGAAGGCATCGGTTGTAGAGGTTGATGGTGAATATGTCGCTTTTCTTGTTACCGATTCACTTTATATTCCCCGCGGTCTTCCTGAATATGTTAAAAAAACGGTTAGTGAAAAAACACCTATAACTGGCGAAAGAATTTTCATAGGCGCAACCCATTCTCACACCTCAATTCCGATTGACCGCCCATCGGACAACTCGGAAAATAAGGAGATTAATCAGCATGCTTTGCAGAACGCTATTTATAGTGCGGCAGATGCCGTTGTTCTCGCATATAAGAGGCTTGAAGAAGCCGAAGTTTTTTTTGGAAAGAGCAGTGTTGAGGGGGTTTCTTTCATCCGTCAGTATCTGACCGAGGACGGAGAAATACGCACCAACCCCTACTACTGCAGAGATAAAATTGTAAAGAGCATTGGCACTCCTGATACCGAGCTTCCTGTTGCTATTTTCAAAAGACCTGACGGCACACCGCTCGGCTCTATTACAAGCCTTTCGCTCCATCACGATACCGCAAATTTCAACAGAACATGGCTCTCCGGTGACTATTCGGGACTTGTTGCCGATGCTCTCAAAAAAGAGTATAGCGATAAGTTTGTATCTCTCTTCTTTGCAGGCTTCTGCGGTGATATTAACCACCTTAACTATCTACCAGGAGCTCGTCTTGTTACCCCGCAGGATGAGATTGGTGAGGTTGTAACAAAGGCTTATCTGGATGCCGTGGGAAAGGCAGAAAGGGTCGAGGCAAATGTTCTTTCGGTAAATGTTGAAAAGGTTCAGATTAAGAAGAGAAAATTTGACGATAAGATTCGCGAAAGACTTCTTTATCTTATAGAAAATCCCCCCGAGGAGCAGACAGGGCACATTTCGCAGCCATACTGCGATGGTATGCTCTATGCTTCAAGAAACACCATCCTGAACTGGTACATAAATAACGATAAGGAAAACTATGAAACCCAGAGTATGGCTGTCCGCATAGGTGATATTCTTATTTCGGGAATTTCAGGCGAGGTCTTCTCAAAGTTCGTTTACGATATCAGAAACGCGTCTCCCACCGATAAAAATATCTGCTGTGCATATTCCCAGTCTGATATTGTCACCTGCTATATGCCGCCAAAGGATATGCATTTACCACTAGTTTACGAATCAAGCTATTATTCGGCAAGATTTGCACCCGGTACGGGCGAAGCTGAGACCGAATCGGTTATCAGAATGGGTAAAAAATGCTTTGAATAAAAAGAAAGCTCCGACAAAAGGTCGGAGCTTTTTGCTATTTATACGCTTTTTGCTGACGGATATCATCGCCGATAAAGAGCTTTGCATCATAGTTGCCCATAAAGCGTGATGCGATTCTGTTTGAATATTTCTTTTCAAGCTCATCAATTGAAAGATTGGTGCTGATGATGGTTGGCTTTCCCTCGAGCAAACGGGTATTTACAATATTATAGAATAGGGAAGAGGTAAAGGAGGATAAGAACTCTGTGCCGAGATCGTCTATTACGAGCAAATCTGCAGTCAGCAAACTGTCAAGCTTTTCGGTTTCTCCGTTATATGAGAAATGCTCCTTTTCAACCTCGGAAAACAGTTTACCCGCAGGTCCGTAAACCACCGAATATCCATTTTCCGATACAGCTGAAACAATTGCCAGTGAAAGGTGGGTCTTTCCAAGTCCCGGCTCACCCATAAACAGAAGTGATTTTCCTGAGGGAAAATTCTTTGCAAATTCCTTTGCAGAGGAGAGAATGGCAGCCGCACGTTTTCTTGGAACTCTGCCGTTCTCGTCGGGTGAATCGGAATAATATGAGAGGTCAAAATTTTCAAATGTGCAGTTTCCGATAGGCATAGATCTTGACAGCTCTTCGGCAACAAGGTTTTTTGCAATATCCTTTACGCAGTCGCAAAGCTCACCGCCAAAGTAATCTGTATCACGGCATTTTGCACACATAAAGCCCGGAACAACAATTCCGTTTTCCGTGAACAACTCTTTCTTTCGAGCGTTTAGTTTTTCACTCATCTTGCGGAAGTTATTAAACTCAGCATCGTCTCCCGACATAGCGGCAAGCGCGATTGCAGGACCGAGCTTAGAAAGACCAAGCTCAATATCGCGGTATTCTTCACTATTTTCACGGAGTTCGTTAAGTTTTCTTTCGTACTCTTCTGCACTCTTTTTCAAAGCCTCATTTTTTATCTTTAAGGCTTGTGCATAAATCTCTTTTCTATATCCCATAACACACCTCAATCATCACGGTCGAGCATTTTTTTGAAAAGCTCTTTATCGTAAGAAGTCTTTTTGGTAGGCGTCGCAGTTTTTTTGCTGGGGGCTTTGGCTTCTTCGGGAGTCTTAATTCCCTTATTATGCCAGCTTTCAAGAATCTTATTTATGTAGGGCATTGAAATCTTGGCATTTGCATCTATGCAAGCATCGTAAGCCAGCTTTAGCATTTCAGCCTTGAAGCCCCATTCAATAACCCATTTCTCGCTGTATTCGAGCTCCTTTGAGCTTGGTTGTCGGTATTCAAGTCCAAAGGAGCGGAGAATAATGCTAAAGGCAGATTTTCTTCGATTCATTCGCTCAATTTCTTCCTCTGCGGCAACTACGGTGTCGATACCGAGTGCTTGCCAACGGCGGGCGGTATCATTTATAAATCCAATCGAAATTTTACCCTCGCTTGCGGCATACTCAACAATCATAAGAATAAGCGAAACATCCATTCCGTCATCTGCGTAAAGTGTAACGAGGCTTTGCATCTCGCTAAAGCGGAGAGTTCTGCGAAATTTAAGCTCGGACTCTCGAAGCAGGAACACAACACTTTCATCACTGGCGCCCATCATTGCAATTTCCTCACGGGAGATTTTAGGGGTTTCGGTCTTTGCGGTCTTTGGCTTGTCGGGAGCAGATTCGAAAGAAAGCTTGCCACTCTTTGTAAAGGCACCTGCCTCACACCAGAAGTCAAGCCCGTCCTTTACGCTGTCACTGGGAATTCCCAAAGTATCGGCGCATTTATCTATATCAATACCTGAAGAGATATTGCTCATAGTATAAAGCAGTATGCGAAGCTGCTCGGCAGACGCAAGCTTTATATAAGATTTTACAGCCTCTGCGGGCACCATAAAAACACTCTGCATAGCGGCAGGATTCAGCATATAATCCATAACGGGAACTCCTTTCCAAAAAACTGTTTTTGGGGATAAAACCCCATATTAATACATATTTTAACACAAAATTTAATTCTTGTAAATAACAATATTTTTATAAAATAATCTATTGACAAAACGGGGCTTCTACCTTAACATTAATATATATATTTATTTTTATGGAGTGTGAGCACTATGGCAATTTTAACAACGGGCGGAGCAGGATATATCGGAAGTCATACCTGTATTGAGCTTACAAAGGCAGGCTATGAGGTAATTGTTGTTGATAACCTTGACAATTCAAGCGATACATCTCTTCAAAGAGTTGAAAAGATAGTAGGCAAAAAGATTAAGTTTTATAAAGAGGATGTTCGCGATAAGGATGCTCTCCGCAAGATTTTCCGCGACAACAATATCGAAGCAGTAATCCATTTTGCAGGCCTTAAGGCAGTGGGCGAATCGGTAAGAAAGCCTATTGAATATTATGATAATAATCTTATCAGCACAATTACGCTTTTAGAGGTTATGAGGGAATTTGACTGTAAGCGTCTCGTTTTCTCTTCTTCCGCAACTGTTTACGGTGCTGCAACCGAGGTACCGCTTAAAGAAGGTATGCCTCTTGGTGCAACCAACCCCTACGGCAGAACAAAGTACTTTATTGAAGAAATTCTCCGCGACGTATTCGTTTCGGATAACACTTGGAGCATTGTACTTCTCCGTTATTTCAATCCTATCGGTGCTCACGAAAGTGGCACTATTGGTGAAGACCCTAAGGGTATACCTAATAATCTTATGCCCTACATATCTCAGGTTGCTGTTGGCAGACTTGAGAAGCTTCACGTTTTCGGTGACGATTATCCCACCGCAGACGGAACCGGCATTCGCGACTATATCCATGTTGTTGACCTTGCAGACGGTCACGTTAAGGCTGTAAACTGGGCACTGAATAATGAGGGTTGCGAGGCAATCAACCTCGGTACAGGTAACGGTATTTCGGTGCTTCAGCTTCGTAACGCATTCATGGAAGCATCGGGGGCGGATGTTCCTTACGTTGTTGATCCCCGTCGTCCCGGAGATCTCGCGGAGGTTTATGCCGACGCTAGCAAGGCACGCGAGTTTCTCGGCTGGGAAGCAAAGCGCGGCGTAAAGGAAATGTGTGAAGACTCCTGGAGATGGCAGAAGAACAACCCCAACGGATATAACGATTAAAGGATAGAATAAAATGAAAGCTATTGGCTTTGACAATGATAAATATCTGAAAACTCAGTCGGAGCATATTGCCGATCGAATTTCAAAATTTGGCGGAAAGCTTTACCTTGAGTTTGGCGGAAAGCTTTATGATGACTATCACGCTTCCCGTGTGCTTCCGGGTTTTAGTCCGGATAGCAAACTCAAAATGCTCCTTCAGATGAAGGACAGGGTAGAGATAGTGATTACCATAAACTCCGCAGATATTGAAAAGAACAAGGTAAGAGGAGATCTCGGCATTACCTATGATATGGATACCCTCCGCCTTATTGATATTTTCAAGAATATGGGACTTTACATCGGAAGCGTCGTTATGACGAGATATGCTTCACAGCCTCGGGCAAGAGCCTTCAAGAAAAGACTTGAAGGTCTCGGCATTAAGGTTTACAAGCATTATCTTATCGACGGCTATCCCTCGAATATAAGCAAGGTAGTAAGCGACGAGGGTTATGGAAAAAACGAGTATATTGAAACAAGCAGAGAACTTGTTGTTGTCACCGCACCTGGACCGGGAAGCGGAAAGATGGCAACCTGTCTCTCTCAGCTTTATCACGAGCACAAGAGGGGAATAGAAGCGGGATATGCCAAGTTTGAAACCTTCCCGATTTGGAATCTGCCTCTAAACCACCCTGTAAACTATGCTTATGAAGCGGCAACTGCTGACCTGCAAGATGTCAATATGATTGACCCATTTCATCTCGAGGCTTACGGCAATCTCGCAGTAAACTACAACCGCGATGTTGAGATTTTCCCCGTTGTTCGCGCTATGCTTGAAACCATCTTCGGTGAGTGTCCCTATAAGTCGCCTACCGACATGGGTGTGAATATGGCAGGTAACTGCATTATCGATGACGAGGCTTGCAAAGCTGCTTCAGGTAATGAGATAATCCGTAGGTATTACACCGCTCTCTGCGAGGCGAGAAACGGAAAGATAGGCGAGGATGTAGTTTACAAGCTTGAGCTTCTTATGAAGAAAGCAGGTATTGCACCAAGTGACAGAAGGGTTATCGCTCCCGCCCTAGAAAAGGCTGCTGTAACAGGCCTTCCCGCTGCGGCAATGGAGCTTCCCGACGGACGTATCGTCACCGGCAAAACCTCAAGCCTCCTCGGTTCATCATCAGCTCTGCTTTTAAACGCCCTTAAAGCGCTTGCTGGTATAGATGATGAGGTCCATCTTATTTCACCTGATGTTATAGAGCCCGTACAGCACCTCAAGGTAGATCATCTCGGAAACCGCAATCCCAGACTCCACACAGACGAGGTCTTGGTTGCACTCTCCATTTGTGCCGCAACCGATCCTGTGGCAGAATCGGCTATGGAACAGCTCGAGAAGCTTCGCGGATGTGAGGTGCATTCCTCAGTTATGCTTGCCCAGATTGATGAAAAGATCTTTAAACGCTTGGGTGTAAATTTAACCTGCGAGCCTAATTATAAGGATTCACGAGAAAACTGCGGACTATAAGTTTTTGTTTGTATACTATTTTTACGGTGCTTTGAGAAAAGCACCGTATTTTTTAACATAATATATAAAATTAATATATGATAATGTAAAAATTATGTGCGAGATGCCTTATTTTTAACTAAATGTCCCCAAAAGTACTATATTTTACCAAAAAAATATCATATTGTGTATGGAGATTTGAATATTTTGATGATATATTTATATTCAAAGATATTTGTCTTTTATATTTGATTGAAAAGGAGAAAATGTTATGAAGAAAAAATTGCTTGCCGTTTTGTGTGCGGTTGCGGTCCTGCTTACATCCCTTTGCGGTGCATTAATAACCGTTACTGCTGACGACGGCGCACAAGATGTTCTTCCGACCGCAACCATAGGCGGACTTACCTCTATGGTAGATGGCGGAGGATCGTATTCTATCGCATATGAGGAGATTGATAGCTTGACTCCGCTCAACACTGCGAAGTCGGTATCAGTACCTCCTGTATACCGTGCTATATCTAACGGTGCCGATGTAGCCGGCAGTAAGGTGGTAACCTTCAATTATGCAGACGGATTTGATATGTCGACCGTTGAGGGTTATATGTTCTATGTTGATGTTTCGGCAAATACCAATCCGAAGACACCGGTCAATATGGTCGTAAAGAACTTTATTAACGAGAACGGAAGCGGCTCAGATAACGCAGGTGTTTATGCCTGGAACAGTATTGCAAAGAATAACGGTGGAACACCTACTATATATCTTTTAGCAGATGACGGAGAAGAGGGAACCACCTGGACTTCTCAGGCACTCCCCACCAACCGCGAGGACCTTACTGCTAATGCTTACGGACATAAACAGGCAAACTCGGGTCTTAACCTACCCTCAGGCTTTAAAGGATATCTTTATATTCCCGGAGATTGCTTCCACAAGGCAATAAATATCAAGTCGATATGTGTATATATGTCTGCTCATATCGAGCTTGCTACAGACAAGTATTACATCAGCGCACCTATGTTTGTTAAAAACTTTGCAACAGATAAGGTTACATATGTAGGCGACGCTAATACAGTTAACCTAGATACAAATGAAGTAGCTGGCGGCGAAGAAGATACTCCCTTAGTTGGGCTTCCCGAATATAACGGTGATCCTCAGGATTATACAGGTAAGAAGATAATGACTGTCAAGATGGCTGCTCTTGCAGATAAGGTTACAATAGGAACTCAGGTTCCCCTAACTGCAGTCAGCGGTAATGACGGAACCTTTACACCCGACGAGACCTTTGAGGCAGTAAATACCCTCATCGGTATTACAAGAGAACCTTCATTTGTAATGACCGAGCCCACCGCTACAGGCACAGGTCTCAGCTACGCAATATTCCATCATGATTACGAGAAGAATACCGGCGGTAACGCTGCTATGGTATATGTAAAGCTTCCGGAAGGAAAATCCACCCAGATCAGAATTTCC
>JAZUAU010000021.1:0-76888 GCA_045638145.1 Acutalibacteraceae bacterium | reverse complement strand
TGTAGCATATAACTATGACGATAAAACTTCAATAGAATACACCTTAACCTACACAGGTTTTAAAGAGGATATTGTCGTTAGTGAATATACAGGACAGACCGAGTATGATTTTACACTTTATACAAACGGTTTGGAGCTTGTTTTAAGAGACGGCGCATATTATCTTGTGGATTCAAAGGGTAATATAAAGGCAACCCTTGGCGATATTATCATATTTACCGCCGACGAAAAGAACAATACCTTCGGCAGTATGCGTTCGAGAACGGTTAGAGAGAACGAAGAATATATTCTCACTATAGTTATAGACCCCGAGTTTTTAGCAGATGAAAACACGGCTTATCCCATACGTATTGACCCTACCGTTGAGATAACCTATGACGGAAACGGCAGCAGTGCAATTTCCGACGTTACCATAAACAGTCTTGAAGGCTCGAGCGGAACTTCAGGCTCTATTATGATAGGAAAAAGACAGACCTACGGTATATCCCGTGTTCTTATGAAATTCCCGGGTTTAGATTTTGATGACTTAGGAAGCAATATATCCATAACTAACGCAACGGTTAGAATAAGAGATATACTTTGCGAAACAACTTCATTGGATATATCTTGTTACATATTTACGGGAAATGAGTGGAATGAATCTACTGTTAGCTGGGCAAATGTCAATGCGAATAGTTATTCCGATTTTCTTTCTTCTAAAACTGTTTCATATTCAAGTGGTACACAACAGGCAACTGCACACTGGTATGTATTTAACATTACTGATGCAGTTGAGGGATGGAGAACAGGAAACTGCAATCCCAATAAGGGAATTGTCTTCAAGGCATCGTCCTCGGTAGAAAACGGTTCTACCTACATCCACAAAACATTTGCTTCCTTTAACCGAGCTTCCTATAAGCCATCACTCTCGGTTACCTATAGCGGCGCATCATCCCTACCGATTTCCGAGGATACATATTGTTTAAACAATATGTATTGCGGTAAGTATATGTGGTTTAACGAATCCGCTGCATCGGTAGCTCCTAAAGCAGGGTTAATAGGGCCTATGGGCTTACATGTTCGGTGGGAAATAGTGAGGTTTGGAACAGGCTTCGTAATTCGTTCGTATGCAGACCCGACGAAATATTTAGCCGGGTCTGAAAACCCTAATGATGATTCTGTTTCTATAGTAACTGTAAATGATTCTGTTATACCGGATAAATGTATATGGCATATTACTCTTGCTGCTGGAACGGGTTGCCTATTACAAAATCGTTCTAATTATCGCTACCTTTGCGCGAGTGATGCAATTTTTTACACAACTGATACTTACGGCGGCGTTAATGTCGATAGTGCTTATGATACACGAGTTTGGAGGCTAATTACTCCAATAAATTTATATGATAGACAACTTTTAAATTCTACACAATTTAAGGAATTAACTATTCCTAAAAATGCTTCCTCTATATTTTGGATTGTGCGAAGCCCTGTGGATGCTATTTGGTCCGAACCCACTGATTTTAAATATAGCAATTATAATAGCGCTGTATTGAGTGTAAATCAATATACGGGAGTGATGACTGGTGTTTCTGAAGGAAGCACAACTGTAACATGCACCCATAAAGTCACAAACACAGAATTCGAATTTGATATAACCGTAATAGAAGAATTAGATTATGGAGGAAACTTATTGTGTTGGAACAACGCAGGTGACAATACTGTAGGCTGTTGGGACAAAAACATTAAAATATATATTAAAAATTATGATTCGGATAGTGTTGATTTGAGAGGAATGGTTGAGCATGCAATTGATGAATGGAGTCAAGCGTTAGGGGTTGAAATATCAATTACCTCATTAAAGATACTTGCAGATGTTGAGGTTTATGGTGGAACAATAGAAGACTTGCAAGAGCATTTAGCCAGTGGCGAAACCTTGAACGGGAAATATGGCGTAACGTATGCTTACAATAGTGGATATAGTTGTTATTATCACTACAACGATATCATCAAACTTGAACAGACATATAGTTCTGCTACGGTTTGCATTAAATATTTTGACAATCCACCAGATAACGGCTACAAATCAACTGTCTTACATGAGCTCGGTCATGCATTTGGATTTAATGGTCACTCAGGCTCATCTAATGATGTTATGTATAAAAGCTTTACAGGTAGAACTACTTTAACAACACAAGATGAGAATCATTTAGCTCAACTGTATTAGTTTTGAGGTGAATTATATGAAAAATACATTTTCAAAATCACTTTACGTGCTTGTTGTTCTGTGTTTAATCAGCCTTTGTAGTTGCAAAAGCGAATCTGCAGCCGACCACTGTAAATGTGGGAATCCTGCCGGTGTTTGTGAAGTACAGTATTTATCTGAAGTTCCAACATATAAGACCTTGGAGGAATATTTGCTTGAAGCGGACGGAATAGTTTATGCAACCTATACAGGAAAGTACGAGGAAGTTTATATCCATAGAGAGTTTAAAGAAAATAGACTTAAAAAAACCGACGCCTGCTATCACTATGGCGGCGAAGAATATTTGATTATGGAGAATATTGAAGATGGTTCTGCGTTTAAGGTGCGTATTATTAGCGGCGATAGTTTTGTTAACAACAAACAAGGCGAGTTAATCGACAACTTAATTTTTTCACAGTCAACGAATCGTTGGGAAAAAGGTAAAACATATATTTTTTTAGTGCAGAATTTGGATACGGGAGAGAATGACGGTGTGCACAGGTACACGATGATAAGCGATGCCGTAATTCCCGCAGACGGCGGTGAGGCAACCTTATATTCTGAGCCCATTGAGAACCATTCGACTGGCTATAACGGAGAAGGAAGCGTTGAAGAATATATCAAAGAATTTATAAAAAACAACGCCAAATAGCAAACGAACCCCGCTCTGGTAAAACCGAGCGGGGTATATTTATATCTTTTCAGGAACGAAACCGTTTTTGGTGAAGTAGTAAACCTCGTTAAAGCCGCAGTCGCGGATAAGTTCGATGGCGTCATCAAAGCCGGTGTCGAGATAGTCTTTATTATGGCAGTCGGAGGTAATTACAAGTCCGCATCCAAGCTCACGCATTTCCTTTAAAATGAATTTCGGGGGATAGGGGGATAGTCGGTAGCCACGGGGGATTCCACCCACGTTTACCTCATAGAAGCGGTATTTCGGTGCTAATGCGTGAAGCGCCTCAAGGGCATAGTTCTTATACTCTTTAGATTCTATATCAAAGAAAGGAATTTTTTCACAGTGCTTCGCAACAATGTCAAAATGTCCCACAAAATCGGGGGTAACACTCTCGGGCAGTCGGGCAAGCTCTTCGTAGTATTCCTTTGCAAACTGCATTCCGTTACCGCCGTATATCTCATCTATTATTTTTCTGACACCGTCGGCAGAAACATCGAAATCAACAACAATATCGCCCTTGCGGATATAGTGTACCGAGCCGATAACATAGTCAAAATCGGTAAGGTCGAGCTCTGAGAGAGAATCAAACTCAATACCGGTAAAAAGTTCTATTTTATCGGCATATTTTTCTTTTAAACTCTCTATCTCTGCAATATATTTTGGAACATTTTCCTTTGTCATAGCGTATGACGCCGGAATAGAATCGGGCATTGGAGCATGTCCCGAAAAGCCGAGGGAATGAAAGCCGAGCTCAATAGCTCTTTGCACCATTTCTTCGGCGGTATTTTTACCGTCGCAATAGGTAGTGTGGGTATGTAAATTCTGAAGATATTTCATTTTTTATTCTCCTATTTTTTTTCTTCCAGGGGGCGGCTGAAGCAAGGCAGGTCGCCGTACCTGCGGCGGCAATCAAAAACCATATAAGCAGGGTTGTTTTCCAGCCTGCGTTTTCTGAAATAAGGGCTATTCCGTAGGTTGAAAGGGCACTGCCGATATAGGTACAGGAATTGAGCACACCCGAAACGGTTGAAACATTACCGTATTTTTTGAAGTAGTTCGGCACCATACATATAAGCAGCAGGTTAACGCCGTGCATCGTTGCGGTAAGCAGAGCCGAGAGTATAATTGAGGCGGCGGCGCCTCTGCCTGTAAATATAAAGAGTGCGAGAGAAGTGAGTGCTCCTGCGCCAAAGATAAAGCCTGCGCAGAGAATGGGGTTTTTAACCCAAAGGCGGTGGATAAGCCCTGTTATCTGGAAGCAGAGAATGCTCAGTATCGGCATAATAACACCTGACAGAATTGCAATTTCGTTGCCGAGGGAATAGGTCTCGGAAATATAGGAGGGCATCCAGGTTGTAACACCGTCGCGAAGCATACCCTGAAGAATAATTGCAAGCATAATTGCGATGAGCAGAGGGCTGAAAAGAAGCTTCATACCGGCGGCCTTGTCTGTATCGGCTGCAACAGTCTTTTCTGTTAAAATGGCAAGGTTGTCGCTCGGGCAGAAGAGATTCCAGATAATAATCATAACGACGCCGCAGGCGGCAGAAAGCCAGAAAACCCATTTCCAACCGGCAAAGGAGAGAACAAGGGGCGCGGCAAGATAGATAAGAATTGTGCCGATAGAGCTACCCCAAGAAATCTTTATAATGGCGTTGTCATAGGCGGCTCCGTCAAAGTTTGCTGTTATAAGCTTAACCATCGGCGGCCACATAAAGGCCTGAGCAAAGCCGTTTATGCACCATAAAACGAGCATAATATAGGGGTTTTCAAAAAACGGGAGGGTTATGTTTATTAAGACCGAAAGGGAAAGACCGAGCGTAACGAGCGACTTTGGAGAGAACTTGTCGCCGAGAATTCCGCTCACAATCTGACCGGCGCCATAGGTGATAAAGCTACCTGTCAGGGATAAGGAAAGAAGCGATTTCGGGATGCCCGTTGCCGTTACCATTTCAGATATTATTGCTCCGTAGTTTATTCGGGTTATGTAGCTCGTCATATAGGTCAGCGCAAAGAGAAGAATAAGTGCGCCACCGCGTTTTGCAGGTTTCATTTTGCTCCTTACTAAGTGATAATATTAAAAAGTAGAAAAATAATAGGTATTGTTATACAGGATAAAAGATGCGAAATGAGTGCAAGACCTGCCGCGTCAGAGGTGTCCTTGCCATAGCCCGCGGGAATAACGATTGTGTTAAGGCCGAGGGGCATTGCGAGAGCTATTATTATACAAAGTTCAATATCGGCAGGCAGAGGGAGAAGCAGTGTAAGCGCGAGCCCCAAAAGGGGAAGCAGAATAAGGCGGATAACCGAAACGAGGTAAATCGAGCCCTTTTTAAAGGTCGATTTAAGGTCGATTTCAGCAACCGTCATACCTGTCAGCAGCATTGCGATGGGAGACATACAGCTGCCGAGCGCCGAAACTGCTGAGGTGGCAAAGGTCGGTACGGGTATCTCGCAAAGACCGATTACCATACCTATAAGCATACCGATAAACATCGGGTTTGCAAGCTTTTTAAGTCCTGCTAAAATCCCGTGCTTTTCTTCATCGTGAGGGATGAGAAGATAGGGCACGCCCCAGGTGTAAATGAGTATCCAGAAAAAGAATACAAAAATGAGATAGTTCATATATACCTCGGGGAAAAGCGCCGATACAACGGCATAGCCCATAAAGCCAAAGTTAGAAAAGGCGAGACCATAGGTATAAATATTTCTGAGATAATGGTCCTTGGTGCAAAGGCGGGAAATAAGTATTGCAAGGGGAGCCATTATTACCATAAAAACGGCGCCCGCTATGAAGAAGCCGCCTGCATCGGTAAGCTTTTTAACTGTGAATTCGGTCATAAAGGTGCCAAGCACCGAAGCGGGAATAAAAATATAGCTTTCGAGCTTAGAAAGCTCTCCCGCACAGCTGTGGGGAATAAGCCCCAGCCTCACAAGTGCAAAACCGATGCCGAGAAGAATAAGAAGAAAAGCCATCTGGCTAAGGGTAGAAGTAAAAACTGCCATTAAACGCCTCTAAATATGTAAATAATAAAGTACTATAATATATTATTCTTATTGTTCGCGAATGTCAATCAAAATTACAAAAAACGACAAAGAAATGCCGACCGAGAATATCGGTCGGCACATTTTTAGTTCCAAAAATCGGTTTTATGAGGCAGACTTATATCCTCGGCTTTAAATACGGGGTCCTTTTTCTCTTTGCGTTGCTTGGTATAGTCGTCGAGCGCTCTCATAGCGTATTTTCCGAGAATTATAATAACCGGCATATTGACAAGGGTCATAAGTCCCATTGTAACATCGGCAATTCCCCAAAGAAGACCACTGTCGAGCCCCGCTCCGAGGAAAATGAGCAGGGAAGCGATGATATAATATACTGTCATAAAGGCTTTGGAGGGCTTCGCTCCCTTAATGTGGAAGAAGCTCTTGTCAACATAGAAGAGGTTTCCAAGCAGGGTTGTAAAGGCGAAAAGCACCATAGCGACGGTTATGAATATCGGACCTGCCACACCGAGAGTTTTGCTCATTGCTGCCTGAACATAGGGCGCACCCTCGAGTGCTTTTGAGGGCTCGATTCCCGAGCAGAGGCACATAAAGGCGGTTGCGGAGCAGACAAGGATAGTATCAATAAATACCGAGAGAACCTGTACAAGACCCTGTTTTACAGGGTGAGAAACCTCGGCAGATGCCGAAGCGTTGGGTGCCGAGCCGACACCTGCCTCATTTGAAAAGAGTCCGCGTTTAATACCCTGCATAACACAGGAGCCTGCAAAGCCACCGAAAATAGCGGTTATATCGAAGGCTTCGGCGAAAATTCGGCTTAAAACTTCGGGCAGAAGCTTTGCGTTCAGCACCATAATAACAAGTGCAACAAGAATATAAGCAACGCCCATTAAGGGAACGATGAGAGAGGTCGCCTTAATAATTCGCTTACCGCCGCCAAAGAGACAAAAAGCAGCAAGCGCGGCAACGATACCGCCGATTATCCAAGGGGTAATGCTCTCGTTATAAAAGCTATATCCCGAGAAGGTAGACTGCAAATTATATGATGCGAGCATATTAAAGCCAACACCATAGGTTATTACGAGAAGCACTGAAAAAATAATGGCGAGAGGGCGGTTATGGAGGGCTCCCTCAATGTAATATGCGGGGCCACCGTAACAGCCGTCTGGGCCTTTTCTTTTGTAAATCTGGGCGAGTGTGCTCTCGACAAATGCCGAAGCGGCACCGAGAAGTGCGATAACCCACATCCAGAAAACCGAGCCGGAGCCGCCGATACAAATAGCCGCCGATACACCAATAATATTTCCTGTACCGACACGGGATGCGGTCGATACCATAAGCGCTTGAAAGGAGGATACCTTATTATTGCCCGTTTTTTCGGTTACCGAGCGAAGCTGCTCGCCAAAAAGCCGGAACTGAACGAAGTTGGTGCGAAAGGAAAAATAAAGTCCGCCCGCGATAAGTATAATGATTAGCAAATAGCTGTATAAAAGGTTGTTTGCCGAATTTATAATGTTGTTTAAAAGCTCCATAACGGCCTCCACTTTTTTTATCTATAAAAAGTATAACCTAAAAATGCTGCATAGTCAATAAAAGACCCGATGCTAAATCAGCATCGGGTCAAATAAATTAAAGTGAGCGGATAGAGTCAACCGGCTTTTTCTTTGCCGCATTGTAAACGGGGAGGAAGGTTGCCACAACGGTAGTGATAAAGGCAACGCCTACAAGCACCGCGAGGGACAAGGGGCCGAATACAAAGAGGGAAGCGCCGATTTGCTTTCCGAGCTCTGAGTTAATATATCCGCATATAGCCGAGGTTGCGAGGGAAGAGAAGATTATGCAGATGAAGGCGATAACGAAGGATTCCGAGAAGAAAATCTTAAATACATCGAAGCTTCTTGCACCTACTGCACGAAGAATACCAATCTCGCGCTTTTTGTGTGAGATAGAAACCGAGATGAAGTTTGAGAGGAGGAGCGCCGCAAATATTGCAAGCACAATACCAACATAGAGGAATACCTTTGACAGCTCTTTTACAAGAGAGTCAACCATTTTAAGGTTGTTTACAAAGCCGCCGCCAAGGGTAACTCGGCTGCCGTCCTCGCCTGCCTCTTCGGTCTTATAAACCTCCCAATATTTATCAACCTTATCATTCTCAACCTTGCCGGGCAGATAAATTACCGAATAGAGAGCGTCGGGGTTTTCAACATATTTTGTAACGATATCACTGTATCCCGAAAGAGAGCCCTTCTGCTGATTCCAGAGTCTTTCAAAGGTGCTGTCAGAGAGATAGACAAAGCCGTTTCGGTTGTCTCCGGTCTGCTTATAAAGCGCCGCAACGCTAAAGCTTTCAAGCTCGCCGAGGAAGGCCTGATTCATATCGTCAAAGAGCTGCAAACCGAAGGTGAGGTCGGTTCTGTCCTGCTTTATGGCAGAAATGAGGTTTGTAAGAAGCTCATCGTATTCGCTATCGCTAAGCTCGTCGAAAACAGGCTCATTTTCCTTATCCTCATAGAAGTATTCTCCGCCCATGTAAAGAATATCTGCCATTTGAGAAAGCTCACTGTAACGCTCACCCTTCGTATAGTTGCCTGAGTTATGAGCGTCATCGGCAAGTCTTCTGTAAACATTGGCAATATTGCTTGCAAAAACATTTGTCGGGAGAATAACCTCGCCGTCCGAGATAGCGGCATCACCGTTTATGGGGTAGAGCTTTGTCTTTTCGGAAAGCTTCTTTACCGATGCATATTTTGCATTTGAATACTGTTCAAGATTAAACTCTCCGCCAATCTTAAAGGCAGAAGAAATACTTGTGTAGTTTTCGGCTTTATCATACATCATACCCTGCTCATCGGCAACCTTTTGGAGTCGGTCGGGGGTAGTGAAAACGATGAGATGAAGACCCGAATTTAAGAAGGTCTGATAATCGTTGATAAGGGAGTAGTCGTTAAAGCCGGCTTCCTTTACCTGCTCATATTCTGCGGGTATCATTCCGCTGTCGATAATACCGACAATCTTATAGCGTGTGCCGTTTACAGACACATTCTTGCCAATAAGTTCGTTTATATTATTTACCTCGATTGCGCTTCCGCTCTCATCAACAGGCTTGCAGTTTTTGAGAAGCTCTGCAAAATAAGAGGAAATTACAAGCTCATTATTCTGAGTGGGGTAGCTGCCCTCGATTTTGCCGCGGAGGTTGGAGCTTTCGGGCAGATATGCAAAGGCACTGATGCTGTTTACCCAATACTGTGAATCTGCCTGACGAATCTGGAAATTAAAATAGCTTCTCACACCGCCGAAGGCATCGGGGTCAAGCTCATTCTTTATTTTTTCGAGCTCTTCCTCGGTAAACTTTGTTTCATAGAATATTTCATAGGAATGCTCCTTGGCACCGTAGGAATACCAGGTTACCTCAGCCTCATAGGATTTTGAAAGCTGAAGCACATCATCCTGAGAATCAATAAGGGTCTGCTTAAAGGTTGCCTCGCTCTTATAGAAATTGAGGGTTGAAAGCAGTCCGAAAAGCACGAAGGCAACGGTGCAAAGCAGAATAGTGAAGAAAAGGCGGAAGGGCTTTAGTCTCAGACCTGAAACACCAATCTTAAAGGCGTGGCGGAGGGGAAGCTTAGAGCGGATGAAGCGGCTCTCCTCCTTAGTGTAGCTCTTCTCTGGCACTGCATTTTCGGCAGTTGCGGCAAACACCTCTTTGCCGCCCTCGTCGTTAATGCGGTTAACCTTTTTAAAACTCTTGATATCATTTTCATCGCTTGCGATGAGGATATCCTTATTACTCTTCTTTAAAAAGCCCTTGATTTTTTCAAAGTCAGAGTCACTGAGCTCGGCTCCGTTTTTAATACAGAGCACATCGCCGACCGAGCTTATGTTATCCGAGAGCTTTTGGGTGCCCTGCTCGGTTTTCGATACATCGGAAATAACCTTGCCATCTTTCAGTTCAATAATTCTGTCACCGTACTGCTCGGCAAAATCACGGTCGTGGGAAACAACGATTACAAGCTTTGTCTCGGATAGCTTTTTAAGGGTTTCGAGCACCTGCTTACCGGTGTTTGAGTCGAGCGCACCTGTCGGCTCATCCGCCATAATTATTTCGGGCGATTTGACAAGGGCGCGTGCAATAGCAATTCTCTGTTTCTGTCCTCCCGAGAGGGTGTTCGGCTTGCGCTTTGCATAGCCTGCGAGGTCAACCTCCTCAAGCAGGGCATTAATTGCCTTTTTATCCTTGGGCTTTCCCTGAAGCTCAAGCGCAAGGGCGATATTGTCCTCTACGGTAAATTCGTTAAGAATGTTATATTCCTGAAAAATAAAACCGATATAGGTGTTTCGGTAGCTGTCAAAATCGCTCTGGGAAAAGTCCTTACTGCTTTTTCCTTTAACGATTATTTCGCCCTCGGTAGGGGAGTCAAGACCGCCGCAGACGTTAAGCAGGGTAGACTTACCACTTCCCGATTTACCGAGAAGGAAAATCATTCCCCTGTCGGGAAACTGAAGCGAAACCCCGTCAAGTGCATGAACGGTTGCGCCCTTTTTGGTTTTGTAGATTTTCTTAAGATTTTTTACCTCTAACATAAAATCACCTCAGAATTTTCGGATTTCGAGTGAGGAATCATCCTCGCCCTTTTCAATTTTGCGAATGACAATGAAATATTTATATCCGCTGTCGGTCGCAACCTCCACGCGGTCGCCTACGGCACGACCCATAAGGGCGCTGCCGAGGGGAGATTCCTTGCTGATAATGTTCTGGAATGGGTCTCGGCGGAGGGTGGTTACAATTCGCACCTGCTCCTCGCAGTCATCCTCTTCTACAAAATAGGTTACCGTGTCGAAAAGTCCTACCTTGCCATCTACCGGGCGCACGTCTATTACCCTAGCCGTTTTTATCATATTGCGGAGGTAGCGGATGCGGCTCTCGTTTCTGCCACGCTCACGCTTTGCAGCGTGGTATTCGGCATTTTCCGAAAGGTCGCCATGGCTTCGTGCCAGTTTAACATCCTCGAGTATTTCAGGTCGAACAACCGTAATGCGATATTCGAGCTCCTCTTTCATTTTTTCAATATCAACCTGTGTGAGTTCATCGTACATTTATATCACCTAAAGGAATTATAGCATAAAGGGAAAGGGTTGTAAATAAAAATCACCCACTCAGTTTCGAGTGGGTGCTCTTTATGCCATGCAAAATTTTTTAGATAGGTTATTCAGATTTATTGTCGTTGTTGTTAGAAGAAATTTTTGCTATTCCGCCTAGGATAGTTGCGCCGAGCATAAGAACTGAAAAAATTTTAGTTCGTGTCACCGAGGCATCGCTGAATGAGTCATCAAATATGTCAACAAAGAGCAAAACGATGCCTATAGCAAACATAATATAGGCAATTGACATTAAAATAGATTTAGTGTTATTGCTCAAATGAAATTACCTACCTTTTTACAGATATTTCAAAAAAATGGCCGCATTTTTCGCATATATGGTAGCTTTCATACTCTTCGCCATCAGAAATATTTACGGATTTAGTTAAACCAACATGGTTACATTCGGGGCATTTTGGCTCAAACAAAGCCATATTATTTGTTGTAGTAATTCCGGTAACATTTTTTCCGGAAGTTCCCGAACATCCTACTAAACAAACACATAATAAGAAGATAGCGATACAAAGTAATTGTTTTTTCATATAAATTCCTCCTTTTTTTCACATTATAACCTGAAACAGGTTAAATGTCAATACCCTGAAACAGATTAAAATATAATAGTTTTGTCAATAAATTCAAAGGGGGAGATATTGTGTATAAGCGAATTCGCGATTTAAGAGAGGATGCGGATCTTAACCAAACAAAGGTTGCAAGAATTCTTGGCATGAGCCAGACGGGTTACTCGAAGTATGAGACCGGAGAAAATGATATACCGACAGCAGTCCTAATAAAACTTTCCCGTTTTTATAATGTCAGTATCGATTACCTTCTCGGAGAGACTGAAATAAAAGAAAGATATCCAAAATGATAAAAAACCCGAACTTTTTAAAGATCGGGTTTCTTTTATATTTCGCTGACCGTAATTTTGGGCAGAAGTTTTTCAATATCGGCCTGTGTGAGTTCATCGTACATTTATATCACCTAAAGGAATTATAGCATAAAGGGAAAGGGTTGTAAATAAAAAACCTCCCCGAAGGGCGGAAGGATTTTCACGAGGTTTGTTTTTGAATAAGACAGTCAATTCCAAAAAATGCGAGACAGCCGACGGCATAGCAGAGAATATCGGCAAGGGAGAAGGTTCTTCCGATAAGGATTGATAAAATGCGGTTTGTCTCAAGACCTAAAAGCTTCACGATATCGAAATACTGCCCGATTTCGACCGCTGCCGAAAAGATGAAAACGTAGAGGGGGAGAAGCCGAAGCCCACGCGGTATAATTATCCTTAAAAATGCCGCGATAAGCACCGCGACCAGCATATCGCCGACGTAGGGACGGATAAAGTTATCTCGGACGCAGAGGGCAATCAGCACCTCGATAAAGAAAACACCGCCGAAAATAAGCGCATAGATAAGTCGTTCTTTTTTCATATCATCACCCATTGGGATTATAGCACAGAACGAAGAGGTTATCAATAGGGGAGAGAAATCAATAGTAGGGGGAGGGTCTCCGTGCCCTCCCGAAAAACATATCGCGGTTTCGGCGGTTCGACTCCGATGCTACGCATCTAACCAAACGGAGCGGGATTGAGGTAAGAGTAAACAAAAGTAGTGTGCTTATCCACAGTTTGCAAGTTGCTCTTTGCACCAAGCAAATAACCTTTCGGACATCTTGTTAAAATCGACCTTACCACCGTTTTTAAGATATACAAAAGTATCTATAATTGCTTTTTCGTTTGATGCTGCCAAAAATTGCAATTCTTTTTGTTGTTTGACGTAGTTTCCTGTTTGTTTGAATACAATTGCCTGTATTACAAAAGAAGCAGATTTATATAAGCCTCGTAAAATATCCTCGCTTTTTTCGTGGAGCATATTGTGAACACATCCGTGATATATGTTGCAGACGCCGATTTTAATCGCTCTGTTCACAGCACTTTCATCAATAACCGCCATCACCTCGTCAAGGCTTCCCTTAATTGGTGCGGTATCGTTGCAAAACTGGAACAAATCTGACGGCTCCCAATTCATAATTTCCTTTTTACCTGAAAGGAAACCGCAAATTAAATCCCTATGTGGCAGAGTATCCAGCATTGTATTATAGGTTTGAATGTCCGTAGTAGACAGTTCATCCAGAATTACTACAACATCAATGTCACTTGTTTCTGTCGCTTCCCCTCGTCCGTAGCTCCCTTGCAAACCAACAAACCATACGCCGGTATCAAAGACTTCATGCAGCTTACCTTGAAATGAAAGTAGCCAATTTGTTATATCTATCACTTGGTGTTCTCCTTTGCGGTATTGATGGAGGCAATGAGCATAACACGAATGCTTGTACAGGCAGAATCAAGATCTTTGTATTCTTCTTCAGATATATAGTTGGTTTTGAACAACAGTTCTAACCAATATCCGGTTTCGTTTGCTTCTTTGAGCGCGATTTGAAGTTTTGCAATAAAGTCTGCTTTGCCGTGAGCATACTGTGCTTCGCGTATATTTGCACCGATAGATGTGCCGCTTCTGCCGATTTGGTTTGAAATTATATTTTCTTTTTTAAGTTTAAGTTCTTTGACGAGGTTTATAATTTCAACCGCAAAATTTAATGACATATCGCATAGTTTGCTCTCGGACACTTTGTACCACTCCTCTTAATTTGCATTATACTATAGTTTTTAGTGAAGTGCAAGGCTTTGCCTTGCGTGAAGTTATGGCTTACGCCATAGTGAAATATTGTGCTTCGCACAAAGTGAAGTTAAGTGTTCCGCTGCCACATCGTGCCGTAGGCAAACTTCACATCCGAAGGATGCTTCACACCGAAGGTGCTTATCGTTTCGCTTGCGAAACACTTAGTTCCACCAAAACAAAAACACCACCCGTTTGGGTGGTATTTTTGTTTGGTGGGAGAGGGTGGATTCGAACCACCGAAGCTGAAAGCAGCAGATTTACAGTCTGTCCCCTTTGGCCACTCGGGAACTCTCCCATATTTAATTGTTGCGGTTTAGCGCGAATGTCATTATATCACAGGGTGTTGCAGTTGTCAAGCATTAAATTTATAAAATTTTTTCTTTTTGCCGTGACAAAATCTGCGGGGTGTGGTACAATTACAAAAGAATAATAAAAATAGGAGCGAAGGGCTTGAAATACAAAAATTATATCTTCGATTTCGACGGCACTCTGGTCGATTCAATGCCGACCTTTGCGGCGGTAATGATTAGAATTCTTGATGAAAACGGAATTAGCTACGGCGAGGATAT
The DNA here is from genome assembly GCA_045638145.1 of Acutalibacteraceae bacterium. Taxonomy (GTDB): domain Bacteria; phylum Bacillota; class Clostridia; order Oscillospirales; family Acutalibacteraceae; genus SFWF01. Next base: position 62,605 of record JAZUAU010000021.1, on the reverse strand, counting down.
TATAAAGATAATAACCCCTCTCGGCTATGGCGGTACGGCTAAATATTTTATAGATTTAGGAATAAAAAGCACCGTGCCCGAGCTTACCACCAAGATGAACGAGTATGCCCGAGAGGATTATGAAAATACCATTCCCGCAAAGGAAACGGTTATAGAAACCTTAAAAGAGCTAAAGCGAGAGGGTGCGAGACTGAACGTTTTGACGGCAAGCCCTCATCTTGCCCTTGATCCCTGCCTTAAAAGGCTTGGAATCTACGATATTTTTGAAAACGTTTGGTCCTGCGATGATTTCAAAACCACCAAGGCAGATCCCGAGATTTATAAAATGGCGGCAGAGAGACTTGGTGTTTCCTGCTCGGAGGTGCTCTTCCTTGACGACAACCTTAACGCCGACAAAACCGCAAAGGCGGCGGGTATGAAGGTCTGCGGCGTCTACGATCTGTCTTCGGATGAATATACCGAAGAAATAAAGAGTGCCTGCGACCACTATATATACAAAATGAGCGAGCTTTTAGTTTTATAAGGGAGATTATTATGGTAAATAAAGCAGTAGAAAAAAATCGCGAGCTTATCCTAAACACCCTTGATTACGTTTGGAAAAATCCCGAAACGGGCTACCGCGAGATAAAGACAACGAAATATATGGAGGATGCTTTTCTTTCTCTCGGATATGAGATAGTAAGAGCAGAGGGCATTACCGGCTTTTATACCGAGCTTGATACCGGTAGAGAAGGCCCTACGCTTCTTATTCTCGGCGAGCTTGATTCACTTGTTTGTACCGAGCATCCCGAATGTGACGCGGAGACGGGCGCGGTTCACTGTTGCGGTCACGCGGCACAGTGTGCGGCCCTTGTGGGTGTTGCCGCCGCCTTAAAGGAAGAGGGGATTCTCGACGGTATTTCGGGTAAAATCAGACTATGCGCCGTTCCTGCCGAGGAGCTTATTGAAATTGAATACCGAAACGAGCTAAAGGCCAAGGGTATTATTAAATATCTCGGAGGAAAGCCCGAATTTTTATACCGCGGTTATTTCGATGGGGTTGACCTCGCCTTTATGGTGCATACCACGAGCAGTCCGCAGTTTGGCGTTAATATAGGCAACGTCGGTTGTATCGCAAAGACGGTTATTTACAAGGGAAAATCTGCCCACGCAGGCGGTGCGCCGTGGGAAGGTGTTAATGCCCTTTATGCCGCAACACAGGGCCTTTCGGCTGTGAATTCAATCCGCGAAACCTTTATGGAAAAGGATATAATCCGCGTTCATCCCATTATTACGAAGGGTGGAAGTGCGGTAAATGCAATTCCCGACACCGTGACGATAGAAAGCTTTGTAAGAGGAAAAACCTTTAGCGCTATTAAAAGCGCAAACGAAAGAGTAAACCGCGCCTTTGCGGGTGCGGCGCTTTCTCTCGGTGCAAACGTGGAAATTGTCGACATTCCCGGCTATGCGCCCCTTTACAACGCTCCCGAAATGATAGCGGCGGCAAAGGAAGCTCTTCAGAATTCGGTTGGAGAGACCCTTTACGAGTGGGGAGTTTATTCCTCGGGAAGTACCGATATGGGAGATCTTTCCTGCATTATGCCGGTTATTCACCCCTACGCACCCGGTGCGGTAGGTATGGCGCACGGAGCGGATTATTTTATTGAAGATTCCGAGCGAGCCTGCGTCTCTTCGGCAAAGTGGCAGGTTGAGCTTGCGAGGGTGCTTTTGTCCGACGGGGCAAAAAAGGCAAAGAAAATCGTAGCCGAATATAAAGCTCCCTTCGCCTCTAAAGAGGAATATTTTGAATATGTTGATTCAATCTCCTGCGAGGGCGACAGAATTGCATATTCCGACAAAAAAGCAGAGATAAAACTATAATTTTAACGCTCCGAAAAGCTCGGAGCGTTTTCCATATTATTTTGATTGATTTTTATCCGCTTTTCTGCTATAATACTGTGGATAATACCAAAGTTCAAAATTTATTTACAAAGAGAGTAAATTTGTTTGGTAAGATTAGTTTTGTTAAAAAACCGCAAAGGAGAAAATAAGCTATGATAGAAGTTAGCGGACTTACTAAAAAATACGGCAACCATCTTGCTGTAGATAATGCCGGCTTTTCTATTAAAAAGGGCGAAATCGTAGGCTTCCTCGGACCTAACGGTGCGGGTAAATCTACCATAATGAATATTATGACGGGTTATCTTTCACTCACAGAGGGCAAGGTTACCATCGATGGCTTTGATATAGTCGACCAGCCCGAGCAGGCAAAAAAGAGAATCGGCTATCTGCCCGAAATTCCCCCTCTTTATATGGATATGACGGTTAGGGAATATCTTAACTTTATGTATGACCTTAAAAAGGTTAAGTTCCCCAAGAAGCCCCATATCGACGAGATTTTAAAGCTTGTTCGCATCGAGGACGTTCAAAAGCGCCTTATCAAGAATCTTTCAAAGGGTTATCGTCAGCGTGTCGGTATTGCGCAGGCACTTATCGGAAACCCCGACCTTCTGATACTCGACGAGCCTACCGTTGGTCTTGACCCCAAGCAGATTAAGGAGATAAGAAACCTTATCGTTCGCCTCGGAAAGAACCACACTATTATTCTTTCTTCTCACATTCTTTCCGAAATTCAAGAAATCTGCAAGAGAATAATCATTATAAACCGCGGTGTTATAGTTGCCGACGACACTCAGGACAACCTTTCAAAGACTCTTTCTACCGACCATTCAATTACCGTCAGAGCGGCAGGCAGAGAAGAGGAGCTTTACAAGATTTACTCGGCAATTCCTGGAATTAAGAGCGTTTCGAGTCTTGGCGTGAAGGAGCCCGGCACCTGCGACTTTGTGCTTGAGCCGAAGGCAGGCGTTGACCTTAGAAAAACTGTCAGCGACCGACTTGTTGAGAGAAAAAAGAGCATCTATTCGCTCTATTCCAACGAGCTTACACTTGAGCAGATATTCCTGCGACTCACCGATGTTTCGGATGAAACCAACCTTTTCAATGCCGAGCAGGTTAAGGCTGCAAGAGTAAAGGTTAATATTGACACAGGCGAGGCTGTGGTCGGCGAGGAAACCGAAGAAATTAATTTTGAAGAGGGAGGAAACGAATAATGTCAGCTATATTCAGAAGAGAATTCCGTTCTTATTTCACATCCCTTATCGGCTATGTTTTTATTGCCATTATGCTCTTTTTTGAGTTCCTTTTCTTCACCGCCATTTATTCCGCCGGAAACACAAATCTTCCTTTGGCTCTTTCGTTGCTTCCCACAGTTATGGCTTTCACAATTCCCGTTCTCACAATGAGAATGCTGTCCGAAGACAAAAGATTAAAGGTTGACCAGGCACTTCTTACCGCACCCGTTTCGGTTGCAAAGATTGTTATGGGCAAGTTTTTCGCAACCTTTGCCGTGTTTGCAATCTCTGTTGCTCCCGCGCTTATTTTCCAGGTTATGATAGCTCTCAAGGTTTCGGTAAACTGGCTTGTTTTCCTTAACACTGTATTGGGACTTCTTCTCCTCGGCGCAGTACTTATCGCAATAGGAATGTTTATTTCATCCCTTACCGAGAGCCTTGTTATTTCCTGCATACTCACCCTTGTTATCTTCCTGCTGATAAACCTAATTGTGCCCTCGCTTTCAAGCCTTATAACGGCAAAGTGGGTGGCTCCCGTTACAGAATATGCTGCTCTTTTTAATCTTTATAACAACTTTACCGAAAGTGTTTTCCACATTACCGATGTAGTTTATTTCTTAACCCTCATCTTCGTCTTCTGCTTCCTGACTGTCAGGGTGGTTGAGAAGCGCAGATGGGCTTAAAGGAGGTGCCGACAATGAACTTTTTAAATAAAAAGGACGAGACTGAGCGTTTAACTTCAGAGGCTCCCCAAAAGAGAAGATTCGAGAATAAAGCAAAGGCCAAATACGGCACCTATGCTATTGTTATTTCTGCAATCGTTATTGCGGCTGCAATTGCCGTTAATATTATCTTTGGTGCTCTTGCAAAAAGAATGCACCTGGATGTTGACATTTCTCTCAAGGGAGACAACACCCTTACAAAAGAAAATATTGAGTTTATCGAAAACCTTACCGTTCCTGTAACAATTACCGTATGTGCATCCAAGGATGGATATATTGGCAATCTTGACTACTATACAGGTCAGAGCTTCGGACTTTCAGCTTCAGGCTCGGAATACTATAAACAGACTATCACTCTGCTTGAATATTACGACGAATATTCCGAACAGATAACCCTCGAGTTTATCGATTTCCAAGACCCTGAATTTGCCGAGATTATGTCTAAATATGGCAACCTTGGCTTTAACTATGGTGATATTATAGTTACTGCGACCCACAAAATGCCCGACGGCAGCGATAATGTGCGCAACACTATAGTTGCGTTCGATGATATTTACCGTCTTAACGATCCCTCCGCCTATTACTATGGATATTCATCCGGCTCTTATGTAATTAGCGGAAACGACCTTGAAAACTCTTTGTCGGCGGCTATCAGAAAGGTGGCTTCAACAGAAACCAAAAAGGTTGGTGTTATTGCCACCCATTGTGCACCCTCGACCGTAACCTATTATCAGAGCGTTCTCGAGCTCAACAACTTCGATGTTGAAGTAATTGAAGACCAGATTCTATCCGAGATTTCGGATGAATATTCTATTCTTATAATTTCTGCTCCTACCGCCGACTTTGCGGTTGACGAGCTTGACGCAATTGATGATTGGCTTTATAACAACGGTGAGCACGGAAGAGGGCTTCTCTTCTTTGCTGCCGTAACCTCACCTGAGCTTCCAAACCTCTACGGAAGACTTGAGGAGTGGGGTATCGTTGTTGAAGACGGCGTGCTTTTTGACACCAGCGATTACTACCACAATGCAAACGACCCGATGACAACGCTCTATACAAAGAACACAACAGGAGCGAGCACCAGCGAAAACGAGATTATAAATCAGATGACAAACGGCGCGTCCAGATTTGCTATCGGCTCCGGTGTTCCACTTAGAACAATTGCTGAACCCAAGGCAAATACCAGCGTATTTGTTCCTCTTTATTCTTCGAGCAATGAGGTTGTTGTTGCACCCAAGGGCGCAGGCGTAAACTGGGAGCCCGGCGATGACGAGGTTGCCGAGAGACATAACGGTATTGTTGTGTCTATGGAAGAGGAATGGGCAAACAACGAAGCCTCCAGAAGCTATATTGTTGCATTCTCAAGCTATAGTTTTATAAGCGAAGAAATGTATGCAAGTCTCGGTATGAAGGATAATATTCACGCTGCTGTTAATATTGCAAATGTTGTTGTTGGCGTTGAAGAGGCAAAGTTCTATTTCGACACCAAGAAATTTACCGAGGTAGGATACACCATAACGGATAAGACAGCAAAGACTATGCTTGGCATTACGATAGCAGTACCCCTTCTCGTTATTGCTGCAGGAGTATTTGTGTTCATCAGGAGGAGAAGACGATGAGCGCCCCCTTTGAAGAGAACAAGGATATAGAGCTCCTCGAAGAGGAAGAGAGTTTTGAAGACTCAACGGTATTTTCTGACCCCGAAGAAAAGCACGATAAAATAAAGAAGCCGGGCCTTTGGAAAAAGGTGCTTCTCGGGTTTGCGGTGCTTGTTATTCTGGGCGGTGCAATCTTCGGAATAGTTACCCTTATTGATATAATGAGTGAAGAGGAAACTGCCCCCACCGTTGAGGAGTTTTTCTTGCTTGCGAGATTCGAGGCAGAAAGAGAATCGACCTATAACGACGAAACGGTAGTTTCCAAATATATTGATTACGAGCTCGTTTCTAAAGTGCAGGTTAAAACAGAAAAGCTTACCCTCAATATGACCTCTGAAAGGGCCGAGGAAGCGACTGTTTCTACTTGGTATGAGGATTCTATGCCCAAGGAATATACCAGTACGGCATCGGTCGGTATGGTTGCAAAGTCGGCGCTTGACGTTAAGTATACCCGCATTATTGCAGATGAAATTAAGGATGGCGTAGACTATGGCTTCGAGAAGCCGACCTATAGCGTTACCGTAACCCCAAAAGAGGGCGAAGCCTTTGTTATTACGGTTGGCAAGCAATCGGCCGATAAGAGCGGATATTATGTTACGGTATCCGACGACCCGAAGGTTTATTTTGTAACCAATAAATACGTTACAAAGCTTGAGGTTGAGGATATAATGGAGCTTTCAAAGGCTATGCGGGTGCCCGCTTTCAGCAGTGTAGAGGGCTCGGCAGAGTACTATTTCCAAGGCACCCTCTCCAAGTTCGACTATATGTACTTTAAGAACAACAACATCGACAAGACCTTCAAGTTTGAAACTGTATCTGGTGATGCCGGTTATGAATATAACACCTTTAAAATAGTCGAGCCTATGAAGAGACTTGCAAACGATATAGGAATTGAACCAATAATTGAGCTTTTCTCAAATGGTATTGATAGCGGGGGACTTTACTGCTTTACAAAGACCGATGAAGACCTTAAAAAGTTTGGTCTTGATAATCCTGATTTGTACGTCAGTCTTAAGGCGGGCAAGCAGGAAAGAACGGTCATTGCAAAGCTTCAGCCCGATGGAAATTACGCTCTTGTTGTAAGCGATATGGACGTAATTCTCAATACCAAGGCGGCAAACCTCAGTCCCGTAAATCTCAAACAGAAGAATCTTTATTCCGTATTCTTTTTTATTGAAAACCTTCGTACGATTGAGGAATTTGTTATCGAATCTGGTGTTACAAAGCACACATTCGGTATCGTAACAAAGCCCTCAGAAAAGGATGAAGGCCAACTTGACATAGCAGGGGTTAAGATAAATGGTGCGGAGGCATCTTCACCGGAGGAATTCCAGAGTTATTATCAGTTTGTACTCGGAATTACGGCTGTGTCTTATGCCGAAAGCGACATTAGCGGCAAGAGCCCCTCGGCGACTATCACCCTTAAAAAGACGGGCGATGCCAAAGACGTTGTAATCGAATATTACGAGGTCGAAAACGGACGCTATCAGGTTGTTGTTGACGGAAGTCAGCAGGGACTAATTGGTTCCTCTAGCTTTAAGAATATAGTTAAATATGCATCCAATGTTGCAGCTGGAAAAGTCTATAACTCGTAGCGGATAGTATTAAACTGTAAATATTTGATAAAGTTTTGAAAAAGGCAACAGAAATGTTGCCTTTTTTCTCATTTTATGGTATTGTTTAAAAGGAAAAATTATATTTGCGCGAATTGTGCTTTTCGTGCAAAACACCATATGGAGGCGACTATTATGAAAACAGTAAATCGTGATTTTTTCTACTATGATCCCAAAGCAAATTTTGATTTTGCAGACTTTACAAGTGCAGAGGTCTTTACCCCTGAAGAGAGAAAGAATTTTTTGGCAAATTATTCTGATTTTTTAAGGAACAGCTATAATCTTCCCGATGAATCGGTTAAGCCGATTACCGAGGAAGAGGCTATTGAGCTTACGAAAAAGATTAAAGCTCCTGTAGCGGCACCTCATATTTCAAAAAGGCTTGATATTACTTCTATGAACGCTAGTCTCGTAGAGAAGCGCTCGGCTTATAAAAACTGGGACCTATACACAGCAAGAGCGGTTGTAGAGGGCGACACTGTTGTTATGAAGGGCGACCCTCTCCCCCCGAATCCCGGTGCAGGCTACAGACTGTCACCTGATGATAACGCTAAGGAATTCATCTTCTCTTTTTATATGGACAAGGCTTTTGACAATGGACTTCCTGTTAACGGAATTACCGATGTTTCCACCCACAGACTTATCTCTGTCCGTGCAGGCATAAAGGAGATTATCAATCTCAACGTTTATGCTAACGGTGTTTGCTCCTTTCTTTATCCCGAAGTAGATGCTTACCATCCCGAGAAACTTGACCTCGGAAGAGTTGAGTTTAATAGCTGGCATACTGTAAAAATAATATTAACCGATGAAACCATCGGTGCACAGTTTGACGAAAACGAAGCTGTTTTCCAGCCGAGAAAGGTAATGGACGCACCCGATATTCTCTTCTTCTCAACCGGTATGTTCCAGATGGGAGAGTGGAAGATAAAGCCCATCAAAATCGTTACCGAAAAGGGCGAGATAACAGAGTTTTTCATGCCCGCCGACACTACCGCTCTCGAGACCGAGGTTATCGGTGAGGTTGATATTCCCTATTCTGTAGGAAACTATAGAAACCGCGATAAGATTCTTCGTCTTGAAAAGGACTTTGAGATAGAAGCAGGAGCAAAGGCTATGCTTACTGTTGGCTCAATCGACCCCGGCGGAAGAGTTTATCTCGACGGCTGTCTTATTGCTGAAACAGATAGCTTTGAGCAGGTAAAAATTGATATAACCGAAAACCTCAAGACAGGTAAAAAACACAACCTTGTGATAGAGGTTGACCCCCGTGGTCCCGAGGTGCTCTATCGCTGGCACAGAAATATCGATTCCTATATCGGTTGGTTCTGTGAGGATGTAACTGTTGAGGTTGTAAACGAAATAGAGATTACCGACGCAAAGGCGGTAACTCTTAAGACAGATAATGACAAGGCAACAGTTTCATTCTCCTGCAAAACAAGCGCACCCTGCAAGATTAAGGTTTATATGGCAAAGGCAATGTGCGGCGACGCAGAAGAGCAGCTGCTTGGTGAATTTGATTGCAACGATGAGTTGAACGCTATCTCTGAACTCGAAAACATTGAGCTTTGGACGGTAGACAATCCGGCACTTTATTCTATCCGCTTTGAAGCAGAAAACAAGGTAGGACTTCCCGTAGATGATACTGTTATTGAAACAGGCTTTAGAACTGTAGAGCAAAAGGGTGGCGCAATTTACATCAATGGCAAAAAGACGGTTATGAAGGGCGCACTTATAATGCAGTATCTGCCCCCTCATCACGAGACCGCAACAACCCATATCTGCCCCCGCGACTGGCAGATTGTTTGGCAGTATATGATGCTTAAAAAGCTCGGCGGAAATATGATTCGACTTCATATCCTCGGCTACGGAACAAATGATGTCCGTTTCGCACGCTACGCCGACCGACTTGGCGTTATGCTTATATGGATTACCCGCTATATAGACTCGATTGAGCAGATGGAGTGGGAAGGTCCGTGGAGAGCAAAGGAGGGCTATATCCGTCAGATTTCCCTTCGCCTTAACCACCCGAGTATTGTAATCTGGGAGGGCTCAAACGAATTCCGCGCGTCTCTTGAGGATATTGACCACATCCACGAGTCCTATGTTCCCGCAGTAAAGGCAGTAGACACATCTCGACTTCTCTGCCCGCTTTCCTTCCACTATTACGCAGGATCCGATCCCAATACCTCGCCCTTTAACAGCTACTCAACCGACGGAAAGTCCGACGCATTCGGCAGACCCGCAAACGCTACCGAGTGGTGGACCGACCCTCTTGTTGTTCGTTCCACGCACCCCTATGTTTATTCAATGGGATACGGCTTCTCCTGGGAGCTTTTCCACAAGCAACCCTGGAAAGAGCAGAACAGAATGATTGAGGATAAAGAAAGAGCATTCCTTGCAACCGAATTTGCGGTTATCGGTAGACAGGACCCGAGAACAAAAGAAGCAAAAGAGCTCTTCTTCCAGCCTTATTCTTATGAGTTCCCGAATGAAAATGTGCTGAAGTTCCCCCTCGCTCAGGACGATTGGAGAATCAGTCAGGCATATCAGGCGCTTTGTATCAGCTATGCAGTCAGAAAGTTCAGAATTTTAGACTTTGACGGAATGCTTTGGTGCTGTCTTATGGGTGGTGCAAACGATGCAGGCTACTTAAAGCCCCCCATTGATAACTACGGCTATGCAAAATACGGCTTCTATACAATGAGAGAATGTTTCGAAGAGGTTACCTGCTTTAATGATACCGACGATACCAAACGAGGACGCGGCTTTGCAGTAAAGCCTGTGCTTTTCGCAAATCCCGAAGATAATATTACAGTTACAGCAGAGGTAATCGACCTTGATGGTAACAAAGTAGACAGCTTCGTTTATCAAAATGTAAAGACTGCCGATTATATCACGAGACTTCCCGAGTGGAAGCCCGAAATTGAGGGTGAAGGCTACTATTCAGTTCAGTTTACGGTAGAAAGGTAGTTATAATGAGAGTAGAAAACCACGATTTTTTCTATTACAGCCCGAGCTTTAAAGGGCAAGGAGACTTTACCGATAACGGAATATTTACGCCCGAGCAAAAAAAGGAATTTTTAGAGCACTATTCCGACTTTTGCCGTAAGACCTATCATATTCCTGAATATTCGGTTAAGGCTTGCCCCGAAGCAGAGGCAAAGGAGCTTGAAGAACTTGTTGGTGTACCTGTATCTATTCCCAAGATTTCCGAGAGAATTAACTTTAACTATATGGATGCCGCCCTTAAAACCAAACAATATGAGTTTGAGGGATGGAGTCTTCATACAAAGAGGGTAAGGGTCATGGACGGAGCCGTTGTTTTCGACGGCATGCCCATGCAACCTTCACCAAATGCCGAGTATAAAATTGAGGGTGGCAGAGTAAGAGAGCTCCAGCTCGACCTATATTTTGACGAGGCGTATAGAAATAACGGAATGAAGTCGAAAATGAGCTGTAACACCTCACACAGACTTATCGCTTTGCGCGACGGTGTTGTGGAGCTGTTTGTGATAACCCTTCATCCCAATGGAAAGATTTGTGTGGGAATTACAAGGGCAAGCCGTTATCATCCCGAGTTAGTTCCTATTGCCAATATAAAGTGGAACGAGTGGCAGAGCCTTAAGATGAGCTTTACCGACGACCGGCTAACCGTTTCCTACGGTGACGGCGAGCCGCAGACCCTAAACCTTGCTGTTTACAACGAGGTTGACAGGCTGACGATAGCGTCTGGTGGTTTTAACAGAGGCGAGTGGAGGGTAAAACCACTAAAACTCACTACCACAAAGCGTAAAATTACAGATTTTTTTGTCCCTGCCGATAAGGTAATCGAAGAGGCAGAAAGCCTTGGCGAGGTTAAACTGCCTTTTTCGGTAGGTAATATTAAAAATGCCGACAAAATTCTTGTTTTAACAAAGAGGTTTGCGGCAAAACAGGGCAAGAAAGCCTTGCTCACGGTAGGATCTCTAGACCCCGGCGGAAGGGTCTATGTCGATGATAAGCTCGTTTGCGAGGTAGACGGCTTTGAAGAGTTTAAGGTTGACCTAACCGAGGAACTCAAATCTGCAGGGGAGCACATCCTCACGGTTGAGGTTGACCCCCGCGGTGCTGAAATGCCTTGCCGCAGACATTCGAATTGCGACCCCTATAACGGATGGTTTTCGGATGAAATTTCTATTGATATTATAAATGAAATTCATATTACCGAGCCAAGAATTAAGACCCTTTATGCTGAGGGCAAAACTGCAAAGGCGGTGTTTTCCTGCAAAACCTCAGAGCCTTGCAAAATAAGGCTTTATATGGCGCCCTCCTGGCCAAGAAAGGCAGAGGAAAGGCTACTTGGCGAGTTTTTATCTGAGGGCTCTTTGTCGGCAGAGCTGACCTTGCAGGACATTTTCCTCTGGTCAGCGGCAACGCCTGAGCTTTATGACATACGCTTTGAAGCGGTGAATGATAAGGGTGAAGCGGTTGATGATACAGTAGTTGAAACAGGCTTTCGAACTATTGAACAGAAAAATGGTGCGATTTTTGTAAATGGTAAGAAAACACAGCTCTTCGGCACACTCACAATGCAGTATTTGCCGCCTCACGACGAGTGTTCGACAACCCATATCTGTCCTCGCGAATGGCAGATAATCTGGCAATATCTAATGCTAAAGCGAATGCAAGGGAATACTATGCGACTGCAAATTCTTGGCTATGGCACCAATGAAGCGCGGTTTGCGAGACTAGCCGACCGACTCGGTGTAATGCTTCTTTGGACCACTCGCTATATTGATGCTCTTAATGAGATAGAGTGGGAGGGCGAATGGATTCAGCGCGATGGATATATAAGACAGATTTCAATGCGGCTTAACCATCCGAGCATTATTATTTGGGAAGGCTCAAATGAATTCATGCCCGAACTGGAGCAAATAGACAGAGCATACAAGGAGTTTGTCCCCGCCGTTAAGAGGGTTGACACAAGCAGGCTTCTAAGCCCGTTTTCTCACCATTATTACGCGGACGACCGCTTTAAAATCCCCGGCTGCAACTATTACTCGACCGACGGAAAGACCGATGCTTTTGAAAATAGTGTAGAGGCTACTCCAGAGTGGACTGACCCTCTCGTTGTCCGAGCGGCGCACACTTACATCAATTCTCTCGGAGCAGGACAGGATTGGGCTGAACAGAAAAAACTTCTTGAAAGCTCAGATAGAGCATATCTTGTTACCGAATTTGCAATAATCGGTAGACAGGATCCAAGAACAAAGGAAGCGAAGGGGATTTATTTCAACCCGACTTCATATGAGGTGTCTGATGAGTCGGTACTAGGCTTCGAGCTCACCTTTGAGGATTGGAGAATCAGTCAGGCATATCAGGCACTTTGTGCATCCTATACTGTCCGTAGATACAGGGCTATGGATGCTGACGGACTTATGTGGAGTGCTCTGTTCGGCGGCGCTAACGATGGTGGGTATATGAAGCCTATTATAGATATGTATGGTTATGCAAAATATGCCTACTATGTAATGCAGGAGAATCTGAAGAAGGTTACCTGTATAAATGATACTACCGCTACTAAAAGAGGGGAAGGCTTTGTTGTAAAACCAGTACTCTTCTCCGAACCCGGTGAGGTTCATACCGTAACGGTGGCGGTAATTGACGAACAAGGCAATCCCATACAGATTAAGACATACGGTGAAATAGAGTGTGGAGGCTATATAAACCGTCTTCCGGAGTGGAAACCTGAGCTTAAGACAGAAGGATACTATGCCGTTAAGACAATAGTTCTCTAAATAATAATTTGGATTAGGGTAAACAATAAAAAGCCACGGTTACGCAAAAATAGCGTAACCGTGGCTTTTGTATACATAAAATTCAATTCAAATTGTTTAACCTGAGTATTATAGCTTGTGCACATCGGCATCGGTAATAAGGTGGAAGCCTGCGGCTTCGAGTGCCTTTTCTGCCGCATCGTTATCTGCAACGCGGATAACAACGTAAGCGTGGCGCTCTGTTCTGGTCAGGAATGCATAAAGATATTCAATATTTATTCCTGCTTCGTCAATAACGTCGAGAGCCTTTGCGAGTTTTCCGGGCGCATCACCGATTTTAACACCGACAACGGGGGTAATCTTTACAAGATATCCCTTTTCCTCAAGCGCTTTTACGGCGACATCGTTACCGTCTACGATAAGACGGAGGATACCGAAATCCTTTGTATCGGCAATGGAAAGTGCGCGCATATCAATATTTGCCGCTGCCAGAGTATCGGTTATTCCGCAAAGAGCTCCCTGCTCATTTGCAACGAAAACTGTTAACTGATTAATAGCCATAGTTATTATCCTCCTTTAATCATGAAGCTTGCGCTTGTCGATAACTCTGATTGCCTTGCCTTCACTTCTTGTGATGGACTTGGGTGGAACGAGATGAATCTTCGGGTTGATGCCGAGCATTAGCTTCATAGCATCACCAAGCTTCTTTTCCATATCGGTAATTCCGCTGACAGTGTCTGTAAACTGTTCAGGATTCATTTCAACATTGATGTCAAAGGTATCGTTATTGTTTACGCGGTCAACAATAATCTGATAGTTGGGAGAGTAGCCCTCTTTAAGAAGAACTGTTTCAATCTGACTTGGGAATACATTTACGCCGCGGATGATCATCATATCGTCGCTTCTGCCCATCGGCTTCGACATCTTGATATGAGTGCGTCCGCAGGAACACTTTTTACGTGTAAGTACACAGATATCACGTGTTCTGTAACGGAGAAGAGGGAATGCTTCCTTGTCAAGAGCGGTAAAAACAAGCTCGCCCTTGCTGCCCTCGGGGAGAACCTCGCCTGTATCGGGGTCGATAATTTCTGCAAGGAAGTGGTCCTCGTTAATATGCATACCGGTCTGCTCCTCACACTCGAAGGAAACGCCGGGACCCGAGGTTTCGGTAAGACCGTAAATATCATAAGCCTTAATGCCGAGGGTGTTTTGAATGTTCTGTCTCATTTCCTCGGTCCAGGGTTCAGCACCGAATATGCCTGCCTTTAGAGGGATTTGGTCGGGTGTATAGCCCTGTTCCTTTAAGGATTCACCAATATAAGCGGCATAGGAGGGGGTGCAGCAGAGAATGGTGGCTTTAAGGTCCATCATAAACTGAATCTGTCGGTCGGTAAAGCCCGAAGACATGGGGAGAGTAAGGCAGCCAACCTTGTGAGAGCCGCCGTTAAGTCCGGGACCGCCCGTGAAAAGTCCGTAGCCGTATGCAACCTGACAAACATCCTCTTTAGTGCCGCCTACAGCAACAATTGCGCGGGCGCAGCACTCTTCCCAAAGGTCAACATCGTGCTGGGTGTAGAAGGCAACCACACGTCTGCCCGTTGTACCGGAGGTAGACTGAATTCTGACACATTCCTCAAGAGGCTTTGCAAGAAGTCCGTAAGGGTAAGCGTCGCGAAGATCTGATTTTGCAAGGAAGGGGAGCTTGTGGAGGTCTTCAATGCCCTTGATATCGTCTGGGGTAACTCCCTTTTCGTCCATAAGGTTGCGGTAATACTCCACGTTTTCATAAACGTGCTTTACCTGCTTAACTAACTTTTCCGACTGAAGTTTTTTCAGTTCTTCGACCGGCATAGTCTCAATTTCGGGTTGATAGTAGCGCTGTGCCATTTTAAATCATCCTTTCTAATTTTTTCGTGAATTTTCGGATGTAGAAAACAAAAACGTCCTCTGCATTCCGATTAGAATACAGAGGACGAGAAAAACCCGTGGTACCACCTCAGTTCGCCGCCATCTCACGGTAGCGGCCTTATCAGGTACTTTCATACCTTAGTTCTGTTACGGGAACACCCGTTGCATCCTACTTAAAAGTTTCCTTTTGTTCAGCGCACTGCTAACAGAATGAATTCAAAACCGGCGCCATCATTGTCTTGCACCAACCGACAACTCTCTTTAGATTTGGCCTGAATCTACTTATTTCTGCTCAACGCATTTATTAACACAATTTTTTGTGATGACTTATTTTAGCACGTTAAATTGCAAAAGTCAATACATTTTCTAAAAATTTTTATGAGTTAAAACCAAGCTCGAAAGCCTTTTTGTTCATCTCTACAAATTTAGGATTAACGGTGTTTTCAATAGCGGCAATCCACTTTTCCTTCGGGATATCAAAGTGTTTTGCGAATCTGCCCATAAGTACGATATTAACTGCCTTTGCCGAGCCGGCCTCTACTGCGGGGGAGAGAGCATCGAGCGCCTCAACCGAGAGCCCCTTTGCGGAAAGTTCGGAAAGAACCTCCTTCGGATACTCTGCCGCGCCGATAATTACCGGCATCGGGTCAATTTCCTGAGTGTTAACGATAATTTTTCCGTCAGCTTTAAGGAAGGGCGAATAGCGTGCCGCTTCAAGCTTTTCAAAGGCAATAATAAAGTCTGCTTCGCCTGCGGTAACGATGGGAGAATAAACCTTTTCTCCGAAACGAACGTAGGTAACAACCGAACCGCCGCGCTGGCTCATTCCGTGAACCTCCGAAACCTTTACGTCGTAGCCCTCGTCAACAAGAAGCCTGCCGAGAAGCTTTGAAGCGAGGAGGCTTCCCTGACCGCCAACGCCAACTATCATAATACTTGTTGTCTTGTTCATTATTCATTACCTCCTATAGCGTCAAAGGGGCAGAGCTGACTACAAACGTCACAGCCGACGCAAAGTGTTGCGTCAATTCTTGCCTTGCCGTCCTTCATGCTGATTGCGGGGCAGCCGAGACCCATACAACGCTTGCAGGATTTGCATTTATCGGGATTAACCTTTAAAGCGGGCTTTGTTTTAACGCTCTTTAAAAGTACACAGGGTCTGCGTGAAATGATAACAGAGGGCTCTGCTACTGCGAGTTCTTCCTTAACCGCTGTCTCACAAGCCTTGAGATCATAGGGGTCAACCACACGGACACGGTTTATGCCAAGAGCGTGACAGAGTGCCTCGAGGTCTACCTTTGCGGCAGGGTCTCCCTTGATATTATATCCCGTTGTGGGATTCTGCTGATGTCCAGTCATACCTGTGATTGAGTTATCAAGGATAATAACGGTTGAGTTTGTTGCATTATAAGCAATATTAACAAGTCCTGTCATACCTGAGTGCATAAAGGTAGAGTCACCGATAACGGCAACAGATTTCTTTTCTGCATCCTCGCCGCGAGCTACGTTAAAGCCGTGAAGACCCGAAACCGACGCGCCCATACAAAGGGTGGAATCAAGGGCGGAAAGGGGAGGTACGGCGCCGAGTGTATAGCATCCGATATCGCCCATAACGGTAATCTTATTCTTAGCGAGGGTGTAGAACATTCCTCTATGGGGGCAGCCTGCACACATCATGGGAGGACGGTTTGGGATAACCGAATCGGCCGAAACAGAAGCGGGGAGCTCCTTGCCGAAAGCGGCGGCAATAGTGTTCTGTGAGAACTCACCGAGGATGGAGAACTTCTCCTTGCCAACACATTCGATACCGAGTGAACGGACGTAATTTTCAATAATGGGGTCAAGCTCCTCGATAACGTAGAGGGTATCATTAGAGGAGGCAAAGTCGCGGATCAGCTTTTCGGGAAGGGGATTCGGCATACCAATTTTGAGGATGTTAACAGAATCTCCCAGTGCTTCTTTTACATAAAGATAAGAGCAGCCCGAGGTAATAACACCGACCTTAGAGCCGTTGTCTTCTACGGTATTGTAAATGCAGTCATTTGCATATTCAGAGAGAGCTACTGTTCTTGCTTCTACGATAGGATGACGCTTTATAGCGTTGCCCGGCATCATAATGTACTTTTGGGGGTCCTTAACGTAGTTTTTAACTACGATTTCTGCCTTTTCGCCAAGCTCGACAATAGACTGGCTGTGCGCGATACGGGTGCACATACGAAGAAGGACGGGGGTGTCGAACTTTTCCGAAAGCTCGAAAGCCGTCTTTGCGAAAAGATATGCTTCGGCAGAATCTGCAGGCTCAAGCATCGGCACCTTAGAAGCAATAGCATAGTGGCGGGAATCCTGCTCGTTCTGTGAGGAGTGCATTGCAGGGTCATCTGCAACGCAGATTACCATACCGCCGTTTACACCTGTATACGAAAGAGTGAAGAGGGGGTCTGCGGCAACATTAAGACCAACATGCTTCATAGCACAGGTCGAACGCATGCCTGCAAGAGATGCACCGAAGGCAACCTCGCAGGCAACCTTTTCGTTGGGAGCCCACTCGGTGTGGATATCGTCATATTTCGATAAAAATTCGGTAATTTCGGTAGAGGGTGTACCGGGATAGCTTGACGCCATTCCAAGACCGCCGTCGTAAAGACCGCGTGCAACAGCCTCATTGCCAATCATAAGTTTTTTCATAGTATGTATCTCCTAAATTATGCTTTATTCTGAGAATCAACCAAGCCCTCGCCGCCGTACATTTTACGGAGAAGTGGCTTTTCAATTTTGCCTGTCGGATTTCTCGGCACGTCGGCAAAGATAATCTTGCGGGGACGCTTATAACGGGGCATTCCATGACAGAATTCGTTAATTTCATCCTCGCTGCATTCCATGCCCGCCTTAACAGATATGATTGCCGTTGCAATTTCGCCAAGACGAGGGTCGGGGAGACCGATAACGGCAACGTCTTTTACCTTGGGATGAGCCGAAATAAAGTCCTCAATCTGAACGGGATAGAGGTTTTCACCGCCTGTGATGATAACATCCTTTTTACGGTCAACAAGAAAGATAAATCCGTCCTCATCTTGCATTGCCATATCTCCCGTAAAGAGCCAACCGTCTTTGATGGTATCGGAGGTTGCTTTTTCATCATTGTAGTAGCAGACCATAACACCGGGTCCCTTTAGACAAAGCTCACCAACCTCGCCCTGCTTTATGGTATTTCCCTCGTGGTCAACAATCTTAACTTCCCAGCCGTAACCGGGAACACCTATTGCACCGACCTTGTGGATATTTTCAACGCCGAGGTGAACGGCGCCGGGGCCGATAGATTCCGAAAGGCCGTAGTTTGTATCGTACTGGTGATTTGGGAAATATTCAAGCCAACGCTTTATGAGACTTTGAGGCACGGGCTGTGCACCTATATGCATAAGGCGCCAATTTGAGAAGTCATAATCATCAAGTGAAAGCTCGCCACTGTCAAGCGAGTTTAAAATATCCTGTGCCCACGGAACGAGAAGCCAAACGATAGAGCATTTTTCCTCGCTTGCGGCATCAAGGATAGTTTTAGCCCTTGTGCCCTTAAGAATAACCGCCTTGCTTCCTGCGAGAAGGCTACCAAACCAGTGCATCTTTGCGCCCGTGTGATAAAGGGGAGGAATACAAAGGAAGCAATCCTCTCGTGTCTGTCCGTGATGTGCTTGTTCAACGCGGCAGGAATGAATAAGACTTCTGTGTTTATGTAAGATAGCCTTCGGGAAGCCGGTTGTACCCGACGAGAAGTAGATTGCGGCATCGTCCTCTTCGGAAAGTGCACAAGGCGGGAATGAAGAAGAACACTCCGAAACGAGGTCGTTGTAATCATCTGCAAAAGCAGGACAGCCGGCTCCGATATAGATGAGCATTCTGTGTTTTGAAATCTTATCGGCAACCGCTTCAACTCGTCCGATAAACTCAGGTCCGAAAATGAGGGCGTCGGCCTCGGCAAGATTTAAGCAGTAGTCAATCTCATCAGCCGCATAGCGGAAATTTAGGGGGACGGCAAGGGCACCCGTCTTTAGAATACCAAAGTAAATCGGCAGCCAGTCGATGCAGTTCATAAGCAGAATGGCAACCTTTTTGCCTTTGCCGATTCCGTGTGCGAGAAGCATATTTGCCGTACGGTTTGCCTTTTCGTTAAAGACGGACCAGGTAATCTCGCGTCTGTAGTGACGGGATTTCGGGGTTGACTCAACAAGGTCAAACTCCTGCCAGGTGCGGCGTGTTTCGGGCTGGTCGGGGTTGATTTCGACAAGGGCAGTGTCGCCGCCGAATTCAGCCGCGTTTCTTTCAAGTAGGTCTACAATGGTCATAATATTCCTCTGATTTATTATATAATAAGTGATTATTCAATACTTTAACACTTTAAAGCACCTTTGTCAAGCCTAAAAACTCAAAATTCCGCGAAAATTTACACATTCAAAAGCTTTTCTGCCGTTTTGTGCAAAATCCACTCGCGCTGCTCTTCGGATAGGGGCAGAGAGCCTATTTTTTCAAGCTCAAAGCCTGCGTTACTCCAGGGTGCATCCGAGCCGAAAAGAATTTTATCGGCACCGTGACCATTTACAATTCTAATAAATTGCTCGCTTCGGTAATACTCCTGGCCCATAGAGGTATCAATGTAAATTCCCGTGCCGACAATGAATTCCTCGACCTCGTCCCATTGGTTAATTCCTCCGAGATGTGCTGCAATCATGGTGCCGCCCTGCATTTCTTTCCACACATTATAAAACATTTCGGGCGAGCTTTTAAAGGGAGGCTTGAAGGCGGGGTCGTAGCCGGCGTGATGAAGAATTATAAGTCCTTTTAAAAAGGCATAATCGTAAATAGGCAACATAAATGGGTCATCAATATGAAAATCCTGATATTCGCAGTGGAACTTTAGACCCTTAAGTCCGAGAGAGCAGACAAAATCAATATCTCGTTTCCAATCGTCCGAGTGGGGATGAACACCGCCAAAAGAGATTATGTTGTCGTTCTCTTCTGTGATTTTTGCCGCCCATTCGTTTAATGTTTTTGTTTGGCTCGGTTTTGTGATAACGGGCTGCACAACCGAGAGGTTAACCCCGAATTTTTCCATATTGTTTTGTAGTCCCGAGAGTGAGCCGTCGTGACAGGGAATAAGCTGATCGTTACTTGCCGCCGTGAGGGATGAAATTGCCCGCTCATGTATTGCGCCGGGAAAGGCGTGGGTGTGAAAATCGATGATCATTTTTAACTCCTTGGTTATTAGCAAGATATTTTTGTATATATTATTCGAAAAACTCCAAACTATTATAACATAAAGTGTGCCCTGAGGCAATAATCTGCCTTGATTTTTTTCGTACTTATGGTATAATTTCTTATAAAGGATTTGAATTAATTGAAGCTCACTTTTGTGGGATTTTGAATTTTGGGCGGAATACAACTGGATAATATAAAATTTTAAAAAAGCAGGGGAAACGATTGGAGAAAATACTTAAATTTCTAAAAAGCATACTAACGGGGATAGTGGTTAGCGCCGCGCTTAGCTTTATGCTCACGGTCTACGCCCCGATAGAGCTTTATCTTTCAAGCCAAAAGGATTTTTGGTTTACTTTATCACAGCTTGTTCCTTATCTTATACTGTTTTTTTTCTTGCTGACAGTCTTAATGTCGGTGGTTTTTGCAGTTCTCCGTGCATGGGGACGCACACCCTATAGGATAGGTGTCGCGGTGTTGAGCGGTATTTTTCTGGGACTTTATATTCAAGGAAATTTTCTCGTGTCAAATCTGCCCGTGCTTGACGGAACTGCGGTTGATTGGAATGCACACCCGATTGAGCGAATAAAATCCATTGTCGTTTTTGTGATACTTGCGGCGATAACTGTTTTTGGGTTTTTGAGGTTAAAATTCAAGGTTTTCAAAAAAGCGGTGCTTATTGTCATTGGGGCGGTCTCGCTTATTTTAATAATAACCATGTCTACCCTTTTACTCACAACTGATTTTATTGAGAAAGAGGAGTATTTGGCACCTACCGATTACAATGATTTTCAGTATTCTACAGATAAAAACCTTATCGTTTTTGTTGTTGATGCGCTCGGTAGTCCGGAGTTTCAGGTAGCTCTTGAAAACAATCCCGAATTTCGCGACACCTTTGATGATTTCGTCTATTATGACGATGCCCTTGCAGGTTATCCCTATACGCTTCATTCATTGCCGCTAATGTTCAGTGGTGAATGGTATGAAAATGAGGAACCTTTTCACGATTATTCAAACCGCGTTTTAGCAGAGTCGGACTTTATTAACGAGCTCAAAGAGTCGAATTACAAAATAGGCTTATATAATGACGGAGAGTTGCTTTTCAGAAAGAGCAAGTTTGAGGGAGTGTTTGAAAATCAGGTAGACCTCGGCTCAAGGTTTTCAAATCCGATTTCAACCTTTATGCTGGTTGCAAAAATGTCTGCCGTAAAATATGCTCCGTGGGACATGAAGTTTTTTGGATACAACGTTGTCGAGCACGCAGCTGACTGCCGAAGGTTTAATGCAAGCGAACAATACGGAAATGTAAAGGTTAAAAACACTGAGTTTTACGGTGCCATCAAAGACGGCAATCCCATAACTGTAACCGATGAAAAATGCGCAAGAATAATTCATATCGAGGGTGCGCATGTTCCTTATCAGTATAATAAGGAAATGGAGGTTGTCACGGACGGCGATTACAATGATATGGTTGAAGCCTGCCTTACCATATGCGATAAGTATATAGCTCGACTAAAAGAAAGCGGAGTTTACGACAATTCTGCAATCGTAATACTTGCCGACCACGGTCACGATGCAACCTATACCGACTATGCACTTCGCATGAATCCCGTGCTTATGGTAAAGGGTATTGGTGATAAGCGGGAAGAGATGGAACGCAACACTACCCCAATGTCCTATGTTGACCTTTCAAAGGGACTCACACGCCTTGTAAAGGGCGTCCCTGCAAACGAAATATTTAACGGCTTTACCTACGAAAACGGCAGAAGATATATAAAATATGCAGCAGGCAAGGAAGAATATATGTGGGAGTTTATTGCTCATGGAAAGGCTTACGAGGCCGATAAAATGGAAGAAACGGGCAAAGAACTGCATTATGAGAAATAGGAAAATATAGAATATGAAAAAATTTATTGACACCCTCAAAAAATCAAAAGAGGGAATTTTGATTTCGGCTGTTGTCAGCTTCTTAACCTTTGTATATGCACCGATTGAGCTTTATGTTTCAAGCCAAAGCGATTTTTGGTTTACTTTAGGCGTTCTGCTCAAGAGCTCGATTCTTTGGTTTTTTGTAATCTTCTTCATCTTTGCGGCGACATCCTTTTTATTAAGACTTATAGGACCAAAGCCCTATAATATCGGACTTATTGTGGGGGCATCGGCTTTATTCACACTTTATGTTCAAGGAAATTTCTTTGTATCTGCATTGCCGCCGCTTGACGGTACGGGTATAGAGTGGAACTCGCAGATAGCCGAGATGATAAAATCCTGGGGAGCCGTTTTAGTTATTGCGGGGATTTTCGTTTTCCTTTTTATAAAACTAAAGAAAAAGACCTTTAAAAAGATTGTGCTTTATTCTTCATCTGCACTTGGAGCGATTCTTTTAATCACCCTTACAACCCTTCTTTTAACTACCGAATTTGAGGATAAACAGGAATATCTTACCCCCACGGGTTATAACTGTTTTGAATATTCCGAAGATGAAAATCTCATCGTTTTGGTTATAGATGCGGTGGATGACGGAGCGTTTGAAAGACAGCTTCAAAAATATCCTGAATTTAAAGATACTTTCGATGATTTTACAAGATATGACAATGCCCTTGCAGGCTATCCTTACACACTTCATTCTATGCCGTTTATGTTCAGCGGAGTATGGTACGAGAATGAGGAAAGCTTCTCGGAATATTCCGAGAAGGCCTTTGAGAAATCCCCACTTGTCAAAAAGATAAATGATGACGGCTACAAGGCAGGATTTTATAACGACGGCGAAATATATTTCAAAAAAGGCGGAGCAGGAGAGGTTTTTGAAAATCAGGCAGTGATTCAGCCTAAATTCAAAAATCAGGGTTTCGGCGGAATGGTGCTTTTCAAAATGTCTTCTATAAGATATGCTCCCTGGAATCTGAAATTTTTTGGCTACGATATAGTCGACTATGTCAACTATGCCAAGACTATCCCCACAGAGGGCGGATATAACGATGTGCCGAAGCGTAACCCTGCTTTTTATGAGGCAATATGCGAAGACGGCACAATTTCTGTTTGCGACGAAAAATGTGTGAGAATAATCCACATAGAGGGCGGGCATGTTCCCTATAGATACAATAAGAAGGTCGAATTGGTGGAAGATGCGAAATATGAGGATAACGTAGATGCGTGTCTTACTATCTGCGACCGATATTTAAAAGCACTCAAAGAAAGCGACGTTTACGATAATTCCGCAATAGTAATTCTTGCCGACCACGGTTACGTTTGGGAATCACATCCTACCCTGCCTATGAGCGAGCATCTCGGAAGAATGAATCCTGTACTTTACGTCAAGGGAATAGGTGACAAGGGTGAGGAGCGTGCCGTTGCCAGCACTCCCGTTTCATACGAAGACCTTGCCGATGCTTTTGTAAAGCTTATGGACGGTGCGTCTGCAGACGGCCTTTTCGATGAATACGTCAAAGAGGAACGTAGACTTCTTTGGTACAGATACCTTTATGAGGATTATATGGTCGAATACGTTACAAAGGGCAATGCCAAGGATGTTGAGGCAATGCAAAAGACCGGAAAAGAATATATTTTGGAATGAAAAATGGCGGAACGAAAAGTTCCGCCGTTTATATTATATTTCAGGTTTAAATGAGGGCATTAATTGAAGCTTGAAAAGATTTGCCTTGTGCCTGCGGTCGATAAGTGCCTTCTTTTCGGGGTCGTCGATAACACCCTCGCGGATATATCGGTCAAGCTCTGCATAGGTAAAGCCGAGATTTTCCTCATCGGTCTTGCCGCAAAGCCCGTCAATCGGGGTTTTATCAACAAGTACATCGGGAAGTCCGAGCACTCTGCCTATCTCCTTAACCTCCTGCACCGTCAGGTTACACATAGGGGAGAAGTCGCCTGCCGCGTCACCATATCGGGTAGAGTAGCCGACCCAATCTTCAGAAAGATTGCAGGTGTTGACCACTCTGCCGTTTTGCGATTGGCTGACGGCATAAAGTGTTGCCATACGAATACGGGGCGGAAGATTGGTTCTCGCCTGTGTTGAGAGCTCCAGCTCCTCGGGAAACGCCGCTACAATCGCGTCGATCGTTTCCTTTACATTTATTTCATATCTCTTTATGCCAAGGTGGTCACAGAGCAGATATGCCATATCGATATCGTGCTGCTCGCCCTGCGGCATTAAAACACCGATTACTCTGTCGCGACCGAGTGCCTCTACACACAAAGCGGCGGCAACCGAGGAGTCCTTTCCTCCCGAAATGCCGACAACGGCATTACAGTCAGGCCCGTTTTCGCGGAAAAACGCTCTTATCCACTCGACACATTGGTCTTTTACTTTTACTGCATCAAACATATTAACACTCCCAAATATATTAAACGAGTTCTTATTTATATTATCACAAACAAAATCCTATCGCAAGACGAAAATGGTTTAATTTTTATATAGTAAATGAGAAAACCATTATTAAAATATTACTTTTGTTTCGTAGGCCGTAAATCTGTGATAATTTTCATATTGACAAGAAAAAATAATTTTGCTATAATAACTTATCGAAGACCCGACCTTTTTGGAAAGTCTGAAAGAGATGGCGCGTCACCGGCTGAAAGCGTGCCTCGGATGAGTAGTAGACTCGGCAACACTTCGACGGCAACCATAAACTAAATATTAAAAGCGGATATAAGCTTCTTATATCAATGCGGGTGGCACCGCGGGTGAATTTATTTGCTCGTCCCGAGAATCGTTTAAGATTCTCGGGGCTTTTTATTTTGTAGTTTTAATAATTTTTTTGGCATATACTAAATGCAGATTCAGATGGAGGTATTATAATGTACAGAACTCATCGATGTAATGAAATCCGATCGGAGCACGTCGGTCAGGTGGTAGAGCTTGCGGGCTGGGTCGACGTTATTCGTGACCACGGCGGCGTGCTCTTTGTCGATTTGCGTGACGAAACGGGTATTACTCAGGTCGTCGTTCACGACGAATCACTCCTTAAGGGTGTTGCAAAGGAGACGGTCATTTCCGCAAAGGGTGTCGTTACCGAGCGTGACCCCGCAACGGTAAACCCCAAGATAGAAACGGGTCTTGTTGAGCTTGTTGCCGACAAGGTCGAGGTTCTCGGCCTTTGCACTCGCGATATTCCCTTTGAGATCGGGGCTATCGACACAAACGAGAACATCCGTCTTAAGCACAGATTCCTGGACCTTCGTTCTCCTGCACTTCATAATAATATCATTCTTCGCTCGAAGGTTATCGGCCATATGAGACGTCTTATGGAGGAAAGAGGCTTTTTGGATATTCAGACTCCTATCCTCACCGCATCCTCTCCCGAGGGTGCACGTGACTTCCTCGTTCCCTCCCGTAAGCACCCCGGCAAGTTCTATGCTCTGCCGCAGGCACCTCAGCAGTTCAAGCAGCTGCTTATGGTTTCGGGCTTCGATAAATATTTCCAGATCGCACCCTGCTTCCGTGATGAGGACGCCCGTGCTGACCGCTCACCCGGAGAGTTCTATCAGCTCGACTTTGAGATGGCTTTTGCAACTCAGGACGAGGTTCTCGCCGTTTGCGAAGATGTTATAAGTGATATTTTCCGCACCTTCTCGGACAAAAAGGTAACTGCAAACCCCTTCAGAAGAATCCCCTATGCAGAGGCTATGGCAAAATACGGCTCGGATAAGCCCGACCTTAGAAACCCCCTTATCATCTGCGACCTTACCGAGCTTTTCACAAGGGTAGAGTTCAAGCCCTTTAAGAATAAGCAGGTTCGCGGTATCGTTGCTCCCTGTAAGGCTGAAAGATGGTTCTTCGATAAGTCGCTCGAATTTGCTACCAAAAAGGCAAGAATGGCAGGTCTGGCTCATATCACTCTGCTTGAGGAAAACGGATATAAATATAAGGATGACCCGATTTCAAAGGTATTAACCGATGAGCAGAAAAAGGAAATCGCCGAGCTTACCGGCCTTAAAGAAGGAGAGACCCTCTTCTTCATCTGCGACACCGTTGGGGGCACCGCAGATAAGAATGCAGGCGTTATCAGAAATTGGCTTGGAAACGAGCTCGGACTTATCGACAAGGATTCATTTGAATTCTGCTTCGTTGTCGACTTCCCGATGTATGAGCTTGACGAAACAACCGATTCTATTATATTCACACACAACCCCTTCTCAATGCCGCAGGGCGGTCTTGAGGCACTTCTCACAAAGGACCCCTGCACAATTCTCGCATATCAGTACGACCTTGTTTGTAACGGTATTGAGCTTGCTTCGGGTGCCGTTCGTAACCACAGCCCCGAGATTATGAGAAAGGCTTTTGAGATTGCAGGCTATAGCGAGGACGAGGTTGAAAGACGCTTCTCGGCTCTCTATAACGCATTCCAGTTCGGTGCTCCGCCTCACGCAGGTATGGCACCCGGTGTTGACCGTATCGTAATGCTTCTTGCCGATACCGAAACAATCCGCGACGTTATCGCATTCCCGCTTGACGGTCAGGCTCAGGACCAGCTTCTCGGTGCTCCAAGTGAGGTTACCGAGCTTCAGCTCTTTGAAGCAAACGTCGCTATTCGTGGCAGCGGGGCTGCCGAGGTATCGGGTACAGAGGGCGCATTTGCCGCAACAGTCGGTGCCGCAGGCGGTATTGCAGGAAAGAAGATTGACAAGGTCGATGCACTGCTTTCCGTAAATCAGCTCTCTTTCGCAGACGATGAGAAAAAGCAGATGAAGGCTATATTCTCGGATATGGAAAAGGCAGAGGCTGCTCTTTCTAAAATTGATACCGAATCTACCGAAGCTATGGTATACGTTAGACCTATGACAAATGTTATCCGTGAGGATAAGCAGATACAGAATTTCGACCGTGCCGACCTACTTCGTGGCGCTCCTCAGAGCACCGAGGACAGCTGGCAGGTACCGAGACTTGTAAAATAAGGAGGTGCCCTGATGAAATATTATATTAACGAAATAAAAAAAGGTAATATTGCAGTAGACGATACTCTGCTTATCGCGGGCACACCCGCAACCGCAGGCTCGAAAATGCTCGAAAACTTTAAGCCCCTCTTTACCGCAGAGGTGGTAGAGCGTGCCGAAAAGGCAGGCTACTCTGTTTCGGGCAAGGTAAACGTCGGCGAATTCGGACTTGATTTACTCGGTGAGACCTCATATTTCGGCGAAGTAAACGAAGACGGAAAACTCCGTGGCGCCGCTGCCGAGCTCGTAAGACGAGGCGAAGTTGAAGCTACTATCAACGTTGACATTAACGGCGCTCCGAGAAGGGCCGCCGCCGTATCGGGTGTTACCTTTGTTAAGCCCACCTACGGTACAGTTTCACGCTATGGTGTTATTTCGGCAGCAGCTTCAAGCGAAACGGTAGGCGTTACCGCAAAAAGCGTAAAGATGGCTGCGAAAATTCTCACCGCTATCGCAGGTCACGATGATAAGGATGGCACAAGCCTTCCCGATGCTAAATACGAATATAAGACCGACCTCTCGGTCAAGGGAATGAAGGTTGCAGTAGTTAAAGAGCTCGCGAATGCTGAAACACTTTTATTTGCCGAAACTCTCGCGGCAAAGGGCGCAAAGGTTGAGAAAATCTCCCTTGATTTTGTAGCTACCGCCCAGACTGCTTGGCAGATTTTAATGTCGGCAGAGACAACCAACAACCTTTCTCGTTTTGACGGCGTAAAATATGGCTACAGAACGGCAGAATACAAGAATATTGACGAGCTTTATACTAAATCCCGTACCGAGGCCTTTGGCTTCCTTACAAAGGCTACCATTCTTTACGGCTCGGACGTTCTTGCAAAGGGCAAATACGAGGCTTGCTACGATAAATCCCTCCGTTTAAGACGGGTTATCGTAGACAAAATGACCGGGCTTTTCGCAAAATACGATGCAGTTCTTACCGCAGTTATTTCCGAAAAAAGTGTTAAGCCTTACGACACAAAGGATGCCTTCGAGAAGGTATTTGAGGAGAGTAAATATACCGCTATTCCCTCTGTTACGGGTCTTCCCGCAGTGGTATCGGGCGGTGTTCAGCTTATCGGCGACTATTTTGCCGAGAGCAAACTGCTCTCACTTTCCAAAGCTTTAGAAAAGGAGGAAGCATAAATGAGATACGAGCTTGTAATCGGTCTTGAGACCCACGTTGAGCTTTCTACCGCGTCAAAGCTTTTCTGCGCCTGCGGCGGTCATGCTTCAAAGGCAGACCCCAACACCCGTGTTTGCCCTGCTTGCAGCGGTATGCCCGGTATGCTTCCCATTACCAACAAAGGCGCAATCGAGCTTGCGGTAAAGGCAGGCTTTATGCTGAATTGCAAAATTAATCAGTATACCACATTCGATAAAAAGAGCTACTATTATCCCGACCTTCCTGCTTCCTACCAGACTACACAGTGGTTTAACCCCATTTGTGTTGACGGCTCGGTTGAGGTTGACGGCAGAAAGATTGGAATCAAGCAGATTCACCTCGAGGAGGATGCAGGAAAGCTCGTTCACGACGATGCTACCAACACCTCTCTCGTTGACTATAACCGTACCAGCGTTCCGCTGATCGAGATTGTAAGCAGACCCGATTTCAGGAGCTCGGATGAGGTTATCGAATATCTTAAAAAGCTCAAGAGCGCCTTACAGTTCGCAGGAATTTCCGAGTGTGAAGAGGGTGCAATGAGATGCGACGTAAATATCTCTGTTCGTCCCGAGGGTACAGAGAAACTTGGCGTTCGCTCGGAAATCAAGAATATGGCTTCCTTTGTTGAGATTAAGGATGCTATTGAGTTTGAAAAGGTTCGCCACATTGATGCAATCGAGCGTCATACCGAAATGCTCGTTCAGGAGACCCGCCGATGGGATGATGTAAAGCGCAGAACCTTCCCGATGAGAAATAAGGAAACTGCGGCAGACTACCGCTATTTCCCCGACCCGAATATTATGCCGATTATTATTGACGATGCTTGGCTCGAGGCTATCCGCAAGAGTATGCCCGCAACCGCCGAGGAAATGGGTCAGAAGTATGTAGAGATGGGTATCGGCGTTAAGGAGGCCGCAGTGCTGGCCTCTGATGCAAAGCTTTGCGAGTTCTTCGAAAAGGTTGTGGCTCTCGGTGCTGCTCCGAAGTCGGCAGCCGCTTGGATTCTTACCGAATGTATGAATCAGATGAGCCGTATCGGTGCGGTAACGCTTGATATTGCACCAGAAAAACTCGCAAGAATCATTGCACTTGTTGATACTGCAGAAATTACCCGTGCCGCAGGTAAAAAGGTGCTCGTTGCCGTATTTGCCGATGACGTTGACGTCGATAAGTACTGCGATGAGAATGGACTGAACGTCAAGGTTGACGACAGCCTTATCACAGATACGGTAAACAGAATCATTGCCGAAAATCCGCAGGCAGTAGCCGACTATAAGGGCGGTAAGGTAAAGGCGATGCAGGCACTCTTCGGTCTTATTATGAGAGAGCTTAAAGGAACAGGCAACCCTGCTACTATTCGCACTATCCTCGAAGAAAAACTGAACGCATAACATCTTAGTAGCATAGGAACTTTTTCTTCACTCGCGGTATATACGATACAGTTTCGCTCGGAGCAAAGCCCCTCTGAAACCAAACCTGTATCCGCAATATAGAAGACTAAAAACTCCCACAGAATTGATTAACTGCGGGAGTTTTTTATTTGCACTTTATGAGAATTTGTGATAATATATACATATATATGCGCAAAAGGGGTGGAATATATATGGCAAAAAAGAAACCTCGTTGGACTAAATTCCGACATAGGGTGGTGCGAAATCTCGCATATTTGGTGCTTTATCCTTATTCTAAAATTAGATATGGAATAACGATTGAGAAGTTTAAAGAGCAGGGGGACAGACCTTATCTTATCCTATTCAATCATCAAACGGCATTCGACCAGTTTTTTGTGGGAATGTCCTTTAGCGGGCCCGTTTACTACGTGGCATCCGAGGACCTCTTTTCAAACGGCTTTATATCTTCGGTAATCCGTTACATAGTAGCCCCAATCCCAATTAAGAAGCAGTCTACCGACCTTTCTGCCGTTATGAACTGCATCCGCGTTGCAAAGGAGGGTGGCACAATTGCCATGGCGCCCGAGGGCAACCGTACCTATAGCGGCAAAACCTGTTATATCAATCCCGCCGTTGCAGGACTTGCTAAAAAGCTTGGACTTACCATAGCCCTTTATAGAATCGAGGGCGGCTACGGCGTTCATCCCCGCTGGAGCAATAAGCTCCGAAAGGGAAAAATGCGTTCCTACGTTTCCCGTGTTATAGAACCTGAGGAATATAAGAGCCTTACAAACGAAGAACTTCTTGAAACAATCGAAAAAGAGCTTTATCTCGACGAGGGTAGGGCAGGAGAGGTGTTTTTCTCGGAACACCGCGCAGAATATCTTGAGCGCGTATTTTACGTTTGCCCCTTATGCGGACTCTCGGAATTTGAGAGCGAGGGCAGTATAGTAAAATGTAAAAGGTGCGGCAGAAAGATAATCTACAGTGTAGATAAATCCCTTTCGGGGGTTGATTTTGACTTCCCCTTTGGCGGCACCTCCGAGTGGTACGATTATCAGGAGGATTTTGTGCGAAAGCTTGACATTTCGGCCTTTGGCGATGAAGCGGTCTATACCGAAAAATGCGACCTTTATGAGGTAATACCTTATAAAAAGAAGGTGCAGCTTAAAAAAGATGCCGAAATATGTCTTTTTGGCGACCGAATTACTGTTGGCGACGAGAACTTCGGCTTTTCAGAAATTTCTGCGGTTGCGGTGCTCGGCAGAAACAAACTAAACATTTATAAGGAAAAGAAAATTTATCAGGTAAAGAGCGGCAAACGGTTTAACGCCCTTAAATACGTTAATTTCTGTTACCGCGCGAAAGCTTTAGAAAAGGGTGAAGAAAATGGGCGTGAATTTTTGGGAATTTAGTGCTTGGGGCATTTATAACGTACTGGCAATACTTCTTATAAGCCTTCTTGCTGCAAATCTTCTAAAAAAGAGCTTCAAGTTTTTACAGGCATCGCTGATTCCTACTTCGGTTTTGGCGGGTGGCATTCTTATCGCTGTTGGTGGAGTTTACAAGGCAATAACCGGTGAGGTTATGTTTGACGCCGCCTTCTTCGGTGGCAACGGCACAGCACAGCTTGAGCTTCTTACATACCATACCTTGGCGCTTGGTTTTATTGCTTCGGCATTCAAGTCCTCGGGCGGTAAGATGAGCAAAAAGAGAAGCATAGAGATTTTTAACACGGGTGTTACCACCGTCGCAACCTACCTTTTACAAGCAGTTGTCGGCTTTGCAATTTCTCTTATTGCGGTTAATTTCATTAGCGGCTTCTTTAATGCCGCAGGCGTGCTGCTGCCCTTTGGCTTCGGACAGGGAAGCGGTCAGGCGCTTAACTATGGTATGATTTATGAAAACGATTTTGGCTTCGATGGTGGCAAGAGCTTTGGCCTTACCATTGCCGCACTCGGATTTCTGAGCGCCTCTGTCGGTGGCGTTATTCATCTTAACATCCTTCGAAAAAAGGGTAAAATTGCCATGAAATCGGACGAGGCGCCGCTAAATAACGAACAGATTGAGGAGGCGGACGAGATTCCAATGCAGGAAAGCATCGACAAGATGACAATTCAGATTGCGCTTATAGCCCTCGCCTATATGATTGCTTACGGGCTTATGAATCTGCTTGGAAATCTGCTTCCCTCTATGAAATCGGTAATCTTCGGCTTTAACTTTATTCTCGGTGTTTTGGCGGCAACCCTTGTTAAGGCATCGATGAACTTCCTTAAAAAGGCAAAAATTATTAAAAAGGAATATACCAACGATTTCCTTATGACCCGAGCCTCAAACCTCTTCTTTGATATAATGGTTGTCGCCGGTATCGCGGCAATCCGCCTTGATATCTTAGAACGCTATTGGGGAATTATGCTCATTATGGGCGCGGTGGGTCTTGTTATTACCTATATTTATAATATCATCGTTTCAAGAACCCTCTTTAAGGACTACCCCGAGGAGCAGTTCCTTGCAATGTACGGAATGCTCACAGGTACCGCCAGCACGGGTATTATCCTCCTTCGCGAGATTGACGGAGATTTTAAAACACCTGCCGCAGATAACCTTGTTTATCAGAATTTCCCAGCAATCGTTTTCGGTTTTCCCCTTATGTTCCTTGCAACTATGGCACCAACCAAGCCACTCCTCACCCTTAGCATACTCATTGCCTTCCTTGTTGTTATGAATATAATCCTTTTCAGAAGCTTTATATTCAAAAGGAAAAAAGCAAATAAAAAAAGCGGAGGCACTTCGTAGAGAGGTTGTCTCCGTTGCTTTTTCCATAAAAAACGACACTTTCGTAAGAACTGTGTAATAATGGGTTTAAAAATCAACCCATCTCAAAGATAAAAACAATAAGTGATATTTTGCTTATCAGTAAAGTGATATTAAAACCTTGCGGTTTTAGTTATATTATATATTCGCCCTAAAACTCGCGAAGCGAATATAACTTGGGCGAAGCCCAAATATAACTGCTTTAGCAATATAACTCGCCACAAGGCGAATATAACTGAGGCACCTTCCTTACGGAGGGTGCCTCAAAGACCGCTTTTAATTTTGTTCTTATTAAAGATTTTTCATTTTCATATTACGTGCTATAAAGGTAAGCACAACCATAATAACGTAAAGCGCGCCGATGGTAATGAACATTGCGGGCCAACCGAGGCTTTCTGCAACGAAGCCGAAAATCGAAGCCTGAATGGCGGCACCCATATATACTGCCCAGTCGAGCACACCGACAACCGTGGAGGAAAGCGCCTTGCCGCCCATATCTCCCGCGATAGCCCAGATAACACCCGTAACCATAGAGAAGACGGCAACGAAGAAGAGCATTATCATTGCCAATCCGAGCTCTTTTATAAAGGCGAAGGAAACGAGTCCAGCAACGGCGATTACCGAGGCGAGTATCAGCATAGGCTCGCGGTTGCCCTTGAATACCTTGTCGGTTATAAGCGGAAATACAAACATTGCACAGGCCTGACCGATGGGAAGCACGATGGCACTGAAGATACCTTCCTTTATGTTAAGTCCCATAGACTTTTGGAAATAGGTGGGAATCCAGGTAAGGAGTCCGTAGCGACCAACACCTGCTATTGCTGAGATGAAACAGAAGACTATAACCTTGGGCTCGGAGAAAAGAAGCTTATAGGGGTACAAAAAGCCCTTCTTTTCCATCTGCTCCTGAAGCTCACGGTCGCGCTCGTCGGCGGCAACATCATCGTCGCGGAAGGCAGGAAGACCTGCGTCCTCGGGCTTTTCCTTAAAGAATAAAAAGAATGCGATAAGCATAACGAGCATTGGTATCATCGGATAACGGAATGCGGCACGCCAGCCCCATTCTTTGTTCCAGTCGAGGCAAAGAAGCACCGACAGATATGTAACGACCTGTGCCGTACCTGAAAAAGCCGTGGTAAGGCCCGAGGCAAAGCCTCTTTTTGCCTTCGGCCACCAGTTGTTAAGAACACCCAGACCGTTTGCCCAAACCATAGACTGGCAGAAGCCGTTAAGACCCCAGAGTATTGCAATAACGGTAATTGAATTCTGGAATGAGATTAGTATGTTAAGCAGGGCAGAGGTAACGATGCCAACCGCCATAAAACGCTTGTAGCCAAAATAGGCTCCGAGTCTGCCGCAGACAAGCTGTCCGAAGGCATAGCACCAAAAGAGTGCCGACGAAACGATGCCGAGCGCCGCTTCGGTTGTGCCAAAGCTTTCTGCCATCATTTTCATAACGAGGTTTATGTTCTGGCGTCCGTTGTAGAAGAAGAGGTAGGTAATGCCAAAGCTAATGAGCATCAGCCAAGCATGCATCAAAAAGCGTTTGTACTGCTTCGGTGTGTAACCGTAGAGAACTTTTGAAGAATCGGTTTGGAACATATACAGTTTCCTTTCAAAGTCGTTTAGTCAAAATTAAAATTGCTGTATTATAATTATTGCTTAAAAATACCATTTTGTCAATAAATATCGAACAATACAGAAAAAAGACCCAAAGTGTCTTTTGCTTTCGGCTATGCCTGAGGTTAAATTTCCTTGCCACAAAACTGCTTCTCACTCAAAAGCCTTTTGCTTTTGAGCTGTGATATCTGAAAGAAAATAACCCTTGACCGAGCGTTTCTTTACACGCTTTTTCTTCGGTCAAGGGTTATTTTTGTTCACTCTTGATATCGAGCATCTTTTTGTTATACCTCTCTTTCTTCGGAATCTGCTTTCATTCTTCACTTTTCCGTTTCGCAAAATTTCGTGCCTTTACACTCTCCCGTAAAGCGGGAACCTCTAATGCGGCGTTTAAAGTCTCCGAAAGCTATGTCAATCCGAACGCTCTGTGTTTTTAATAACATCCTTTTTAATTATTTATACTTGCTTTTTCAGCGGAATCGGTTCACTGTCTTCTTTTTAAAACAGAGCATTCAGAATTTAGGTTACCTGTTCATTGGAATCACCCGTTCCTTTCTGTGTCTTTAATATACCACAGAAGGAAGATTTTTTCAATACGACAAATTACCCAAAATTCCTGTTTTATACTTATGCGAAATGGAGAAATTTCCCGACGAGGTTCAAAAAATATTGACGAGAAGTAGACGGTTTGTTATAATAAGTTTGTTGGGGCTCAAAGTCATAATGCTTTGAGCCCCATTGTTTTTACTTATTTGCAGTTATGAGTACATTGCTTGACGGGAAAATCATTCAGAGTCCATTTCTTGAATCATTTCGGTTGTGATGGTCTTGTGGGCGAGAACACTGTACATAAACCTGCTGGGACGGTCGCCAAGCGGCATTGGTTTGTCCGACTCGAAGAGAACATCCATCGGGTATGCCCGACGGCATTGACCGGGAGTAATTCCCACGTATTTAAGAAACACACGGTTAAAGTGGGTGACCGATGCAAAGCCACACAAATCCGCTACCTGTTGCAGACTATGGTCGCTATAGACGATTAGCTCTGCGGCGCGGTGGACACGAATGGTATTAAGGCAATCCAAAATGGTAAAACCGGCATCCTTTTTAAAGACGACACAAAGGTAACTTTTGTTGTAACCCACCGCCTGTGCTATGTCATCAAGTCGCAGGTCTTCTCGGTAATGGTCCTCAAGATAGCTTATTACCTGTTGGGTCATCTCACTGCATTCGGTTGCGCCTACGTGACGGAAGCGGTAAAGGGCTTCGGGAGATTCTTTTGGTGCAATGGCATATAGCAAGGCGGTTAAATATGCACATGCAGAACGGTCGGCCAAACTGCCGCGTTCGGGATATTCCTTAACCACTCGTTTAAACAGTTCTGCCACAAGGGGATCCTTTGTTAATACAAAGTCGGGATTTTTCTCTACTACAAACTTTAGCTCCAGATATTGAATAGGGTTCTCGGTAAGGTTTGTGTAGCCGTGCTCGGTATTTGGTGGAATAAGCACGCATTCCCCCACCTCTAAATCGTATACCGTTTTATCCACAGTCATACGGCAGGTGCCTGCTTCAACCAGAAACATATGGCAGTAGGGATGAGTGTGCGGCTTTACACCGGATTGAGGCATTGTGTAGGAGCGCGCGACCCAAAGTATATGAGATTGCATATAAACCACCTCCTATTATTAATTATATCACAAACGAACGGAACAGACAAGAGATAATCTGCAATCCACCAAAACAAGCACTGATTTACATAATCTGTAGGGTTGTTTTTTTTAAAAGTTTGTGGTACAATTAGGCTTAGAGGTGATCGTATGTTCGAGCAAACAAAAGCATTGTGCCAGAAATTTTTGGATATGGGTATTCCTTGTTTTGACCTGATCGTTTACAAGGACGGAAAGTGCATTTTGCGGCACATGGGCGGCTATGCCGATCCGGATAAGAAGATTCCTTTATCGGGCAAGGAAAAATATCATATTTATTCCTGTTCCAAGCTTATTACCTGCGTGGCGGCTATGCAGTTGTGGGAAAAGGGCAAGTTCTCTTTGGAGGATAATCTTTCGGACTTTATGCCTGTCTTTGGGGAAATGAACGTAAAAACAGAAACGGGCATTGAAAAGGCGAAACTTCCTATTAAGATTCATCACCTATTCGAAATGACCGCAGGTTTTAATTATAATTTACAAACTCCTGAATTGCAGACCTATTATGAATCATGCCAACGACGCTGTCCCACGGTGGCACTGGTAAATGAGATAGCAAAAGCCCCGTTGGAATTTGAACCAGGAGATGGGTGGTGTTACAGTTTGTGTCACGATGTACTTGCAGCGCTTGTTGAGGTCTTGTCCGGGCAGAAGTTTGAGACCTATGTAAAAGAGCATATTTTTGACCCCTTGGGAATGGAAAACTCCGATTTTCTTCATCCTATGGAGGATTGGGATGGATTCGCTAGACAGTATCGTTACAATGACCAAACAGAGGAATTCGAGCCTTGGTGGAAGAATACATACCGTCCTGGCAAGGAATATGCCAGTGGTGGTGCAGGCTGCGTTTCAACGGTGGAGGACTACATCAAGTTTCTCGAGGCGCTGCGAGTCGGGGACGTGATCCTAAAAAAGGAAACCCTTATCATGATGTCTACAGACTGCTTGACAGACAGTCAGCGGGCAATGTATACCTACGGCTCGGATAGTGTGGGCTACGGGCTTGGTATGCGTACCCCACGGCTAAACCCCAAACGGACCGAGTTTGGTTGGGGTGGTGCAGCCGGTGCTTTTGCATCGGTAGATCCGGTGAATAATATTACCATTTATTATGCTCAACATGTGATTAAATCTCCTAACACTGCTCTACGTGGCTGGCTGTACTATACAGTGCGTGCCGACATACTTGGAGAAAAAATTGACATTCCCGATGTACAATTAAATTACGACCCTAGCATCACATACTGAAAAAAGACGAAGCAATTTTACATTGCTTCGTCTTTATATATTATATGAGAAATATTACTTTCTAAGGTTTTCAATAATGGTGGTAACACCCTGTCCGCCACCACAGCAGGAGGTGAACAAGCCATATCTGCCACCGCTTCTCTCGAGCTCACGCATAGCAAATTGAGCAATACGTCCGCCGGAAGCACCATTGGGATGACCAAACGAAATTGCGCCGCCGTTGGGGTTCCACTTGCTCTGGTCGATAGCGCAGCCTGTTGCCTGCTCGATACCGCGGATTACGCCGAGGTTCTGAACGGCAAAGGCTTCGTTGCATTCCCATACGTCAATGTCGTTAACCGTTAAACCAGCCTTCTTGAGAGCATTTAAACTGGACTGTACCGGACCGAGCCCCATCAGCTTCGGGTCAAGGGCGGAGTTGCCAGCCATTACGAAACGAGCGTACGGAGTGTAGCCAAGCTCGGCGGCCTTCTCCTCGGTCATAAGTAGCAGCATTGCGGCACCGTCGTTACGACCGGATGCGTTACCGGCAGTAGTCACACCGTCCGGTTTAACACTCTTTAACGCGGACAGACCCTCCATAGTGGTGGTAGGACGCAGGAATTCGTCCTTATCGTAAACAATCTCCGGTGTTTTACGGGTTGCCGGAATGATAACCGGGATGATTTCGTCTTTGAAATAGCCCTTTTCAGTGGCTGCGGCTGCACGCATCTGACTGCGGCAGGCAAATTCGTCACATTCCTGACGGGTGATACCGTACATCTGCGCAACGTTTTCTGCGGTGGTGATCATATCACAGTTATCCTCAGGAAGGACGGCAAGCTTCTGGGGTATCGCGGCAGGAGCAATGAGCTTATACGGCTCAACACTCATTGAGAATTTACTGTATAGCTGGCTGTAGGATTCAGAACCTCCGGCAATCATAATATCCGCCGTGCCGATCATAATGGCTGCAGCTGCGTGGTTGATGGCGTCGATGGCGGAACCGCACTGGCGCTCCACGTAGCTAGTCCAAACGTCATATCCCAATCGAGACTTAAGTACTGCCAGACGGGCCGGCGAGTGACTCTGATGGTCGTGCAGGGCACTTCCCATATACACACCCTCCACCTGACCGCCGCGCTCAAGGAGCTGGGTCTTATCTAAGAGACCGTCTATAGCCTTAGCGGCAAGATCTGACATAGAGAACTGGCGCAGACTTCCTCCTAATTTACCGAAGCCGGTGCGGACACCGTCTACTATTACTACCTTACGCATAAACATTCCTCCAAAAACTTTAAAATATTTAGATTTGTTTTATTAAGCCTCGAAAATTATTGCCTCGGCTTAATTTTAAGAATACCACCACACCAACAAATTGTCAATACATTGTTGGTGTTAATCCATAATATTTACGGTTCGGCACAAATATTTGTATAAAATGCTGATAATGGCCCCCAAAAAAAGACTTAAGCGATATAATTGACAAATATTTGGATAGAGTTGTTGACTTTTCGCAGTAATCTACTTATAATGGTGGTATAAAATCAAAAAGGAGTGTTTGTATGAGTGGACCGCTTTCCGGCCTTAAGGTTGTGGAATTAGCTACCTTTGTTGCCGCCCCCGTAACTGCACGTTTGATGGCAGATATGGGTGCCGACGTTATAAAAGTGGAGGCCCCTACGGGTGATGCTTGGCGTGGGCAGGGTGCTAAAATGAACGCCCATTTCAGTATGGAGGAAAATCCCGTATTTGCAATTTACAACACAGGCAAAAAGCATATTTCTCTGAATCTAAAATCGTCCGAGGGAAAAGAGGCTTTTCACAAACTGCTTGCTGAGGCCGACGTATTCATTACCAATACCCGCCCCGCCGCATTAAAGCGTTTGGGCTTTTCCTATGAGGATATAAAGGATATGTACCCGAAGCTCATCTACGCTATGGTGCTTGGCTACGGACCCGAGGGTCCCGATTCGGGCAAGCCTGCCTTTGACACTACCGCCTTCTGGGCTCGAACTGGATTCCTGTGTGATATGTCGGTAAAGACCAACGAGTATTATCCCGTTGCTACTCCTGCCAGCGTAGGCGACACGGCAACAGGATATCTTTTGCTATCAGAGATTAATGCAGCGCTGTATAACCGCGTGCGCACCGGAAAGGGTGACTTTGTAAGTTCCACTCTGTTTCGCAACGGTATATTCTGCATGGGCACAATGGCTATCGTTTCCCAAAAACCATTCGGAAACATCTATCCACGCGTTCGCGCACAACACGGAGCGACCAGCGGCAGTTATCAATGTGCCGACGGCGAATGGATTTTCCTTGCTAGTGGTGAATCTGCCAAGGTGGAGCCAAAGCTTTTTGAAATGATTGGGCGCGTCGATCTGCTGAATGACGTGCGGTTTCAAGGCGCAGAGCGGAGAAATCACGTGGACGAGCTTTACACAGAAATCAGCGAAGCCTTCATCCAAAAACCTGCTGCCGAATGGCTCCAATTGGGAGAAGAGCTGGATATTCCAATCGTGAGGATGGCGCATTTCAGCGACATTTCGGAGGATCCTCAGGCTTGGGCAAACGGGTTTGTGGAACACGTGACCTTCCAAAACGGCAACACCGACGTAATGCCTTCTAGCCCTATTGAGATGGCATCTTTTACCACCCCGTCTACCGTGCCATGTCCACCTAACGGTGCCCACACGGTGGAGATTTTGAGCGGGATCGGTTATAGCGAAGAGCAGATTGCAAAAATGCTTGAAAACGGAGCAGCTGTGGGTGAGAAACATGAATAAACCGCTAAACGGTGTTAAGGTTGTAGAGCTTTCTACCTATGTTGCGGGACCTGTTACAGCACGATTACTTGCCGACCTCGGTGCCGAGGTTATCAAGGTTGAGGGTCCAAAAGGGGACGCTTGGCGTGAAACGGGCGTAAGCTTTTTGCCGTCGGAATTTTCGGCAGAAGAAAACCCCGTATTTGATATCTACAACGCTGGCAAAAAGCATATCGTTTTAAATCTTAAAAATTCTGAGGGTTTGGAGGTGCTTCACCGCCTTCTTTCCGAGGCAGATGTCTTTATTACCAATCTAAGACCTGCGGCTCTAAAGAGGCTTGGATTGACCTATGACAACATTAAGGATAAATACCCTGCACTTATCTATGCAATACTGCTCGGCTACGGTGAAAACGGACCCGAGGCAGAAAAACCAGCCTTTGACACAAGCGCCTTTTGGGCTAAGAGCGGTTTTCTGCGTGACCTTTCGCTCGATGGCTATGAGCCTGTGCAACCTCCTTCAAGTATGGGTGACACCATTACGGGTTATCTCTTAATGGGTGAAATCTGTGCCGCGCTCTACCGCAAAAAGGATACGGGTCTTGGCGACTACGTTCGTGCGGGGCTTTATCACAATGGCATCTTTACCATGGGCACTATGGCAATAGCCTGTCAGCCGCCCTTTGGCAGACGGTATCCTACCGACCGGGCGAGCCACGGCGCCACGTCGGGGTGCTTTGAATGTGCGGACGGGGAGTGGATTTACATATCGGGCTATGCCCTTGATAAGCTCCCCTCAATGTACAAAATGATTGAAAGGGAAGACTTGGCAGACGACCCTCGTTTTTGCGATGCTGACGGTCGCTGGCAAAACCGTCACGCCCACTATGAAGAGGTTAGTGGTGAATTCCTTAAGAAGCCCTCTGAGCATTGGCTGGCACTTGCCAAGGAATATGACCTGCCGATGATTCGGATGGGACATTTCCACGAAATTGCTACCGATGAACAGGCGTGGGCAAACGGGTATCTTGAAAATGTGACCTTCCAAAACGGAAAAACTGGCGTAATGCCCAGGAGCCCCATTGAGATGGATTCTGTGGGAGAGCTCAAAACAATCCCTGCACCAAAAGCGGGAGCAGACACAGCCGAGATCCTTAAAAAACTGGGTTATACAGAGGATCAGCTAAAAACTATGGAAGCTTCCGGTGCTATAAGCATCGGTTAAGAAAGGATGGATTAAAAATGAAAATTGAAAAAATATGTGTAGCAGGCGGCGGCCGTATGGGCCGTCAGATCGCGATGTGTGCCGCTATCTACGGTGTAGAGGCGACGGTGTATGACCTGATGCCGGAGGTACTTGCCGACGTAGAAAAATGGGCAGATGAATATCTGGCAGGCCGCGTTGCAAAGGGCCGTTTGACTCAGGAGCAGGTAGATGCCGCACGTGCGCGTTTCCACACCTTTGACAGTCTCAAGGATGCGGTAGAAGGGGTGGATTGTATTATTGAGTGCATCATCGAGAAGGAGGACGTAAAGCGCGCCTTCTTTAAAGAGGTTGATCAGTATGTTGATGACCATGTTATTTTCGCTACCAACTCAAGCTTCATGATATCTTCCAAGTTTGCAGATTGCGTAAAGAATCCCTCCAAAATGTGCAATATGCACTTTTATAATCCTGCCCTCGTTATGAAGTTCGTTGAGGTGGTACAGGGTCCTCACACCTCTACCGAAACGGCACAGGCTGTGTATGACCTCTGCCTCCTTATGGAAAAGAAACCCATCTGGCAGAAGAAGGAAATTCCCGGCTTTGCCGGCAACTACCTGATGGGCGGTCTGTACGAGCGTGCCCGTTACCTCGTAGAAAACGGTTATTGCACCTTTGAAGAGGTTGATATCGCTATGGAATATGGCTTCAACCACAAGATGGGACCTTTCCGTTTGGAAGACCTGACCGGAATAGATCTGACCTACACCATTATTAAGAATCG
This sequence comes from Acutalibacteraceae bacterium, assembly GCA_045638145.1. Taxonomy (GTDB): domain Bacteria; phylum Bacillota; class Clostridia; order Oscillospirales; family Acutalibacteraceae; genus SFWF01. The sequence goes on along the minus strand of JAZUAU010000021.1, from coordinate 20,967 downwards.
TTACGAAACCACCGGTAAAAAACCCGATATGTTCGATGTCTATGAAAATCTGGTAAAAGAAGGTCGTTTAGGTCGCAAGGTTGGCCACGGCTTCTATGATTACGAATAAGGAGTAAATAAAATGAAAAATCTTGAAGGAAAATATTGTATCGTGACCGGCGCAGGCAAGGGTATCGGCAAGGCTATTGCCAAGCGCTTTCTCGAAGAGCAAGCCGCCGGTGTAGCTATACTCGAATGGGACGTAGAGCTTGCCAAAACCACCGCCGCCGAGCTTGACCCCTCCGGCCAAAAAATTATTGCCATCAAATGTAATGTTGCTGACAGTGAGGAGGTTAAGGCTGCCATAGATGAGGTGGCGGCTAAATTCGGCAGAATAGATGTCCTTGTAAACAATGCCGGCATCACCCGTGACCGCATCTTCCATAAGATGACCGATGATGAGTGGTATCAGGTAATCGACGTTAATCTCAATGGTGTTTACAATACCTGTAAGTTCGTTGTACCCATGATGCGCGAGCAGGAGTACGGCTCTATTATCAACATTTCTTCCACCTCTCTTATGGGAAATCCGGGACAGGCTAACTATGCCGCTACAAAGGCGGCTCTTCAGGGCTTTACCCGTACCCTTGGAAAGGAGCTTGCACGTAAAAACGTCCGTATGAATTGTGTGGCACCGGCATTTATCGACACTGATATGATGCGTGCCGTAGGCGAAGAGAAACTCGCTGCTTCCATCCAAAGAATCCCGTTCCAGCGAATGGGTACACCGGAAGAATTGGCTGCTGTGGTGACATTCCTTGCTACCGATGATTCCAGTTGGGTTACCGGTCAGACCATCTATGCCAGCGGCGGTTCGGTGTGCAGTTAATGAGTGCTGATACAGCCCAACTGGAGCATGTGCTGGGGGATACGTGGTGTATCGTAACTCGTTTTTGCCGCATCCCGCTGTATATGCCCGACCGCACCTCTGCAGTAATGATTGACTCGGGTCTAAAACATCCCGACCGTGAGGGAATACTGAATCTCTTGAAGAGGGAGAATATCCACGTTTCGGTGCTTTTGACCAGTCATTTTCATCGTGATCATATAGGTAATCACTCGGCTATCAAGAAGGCGCACGGATGCAGGGTATATATGACCCCATACAGTGCTATCGTGAGCGTCGACGAGCACAATTTGCTTGCATCGGGTTATGAAACCGTCACGATGTACAAGGCGCGCGGTCCTCATTCCTACTGCCAACCCGACGAGATTATCCCACGGGATGCCGAGGAGATCACGGTCTGCGGCTACCGATTTTCACTGTTGTGGCTTCCGGGTCATGCGGTCGAACAGGTCGGTTTTGTCACACCCGATAATGTGGCATATCTGGGCGACACCTTGCTCAGCGACAATGTGTTGCAGTCGGTTCGCATCCCCTATCACACCTGCGGTCGACTCGATTTAGAGGCAAAAGAATCTCTTCGAAATCTAAAATGCGCAAGGTATATTCTGGCACACAACGGTGTGTTTGATGACATCGGCGAGCTTATCGACCGAAACCTCGCCAACTCCTTTCAAAAGTTGGATTTGGTGGAGAGCCTGGCAGGCGACTGGAAAACACTTGAGCAGTTGTGTGCTGCGGTAATGAAAACGCTTGGCACAGACTTGAACGACACCCTTAAGGTGGTAGGCTCCAAGCGAAATATCACCGTATTGGTGGAGCATCTGGTGGAATGCGGTCGGCTGACTGCACGTGTGCGTAACGGCTACGTGGAATATATAGCAACTAAAGAAATATAAGCAATAACACAACAGCGAGGTGAAATTCACCTCGCTGTTTATGTGTTTATATTAAGATTTCTCTCAGCTCATTTAATCTCTTGCTCTAAGTTATCAAACTCGGGTGTAGTAAAGAATTCACCTAAAGTTATTTCTAAACCATCGCAGAATTTTTTAATGGTAGTTATAGATACATCGTGTCTGTTTGCATCCATCATACTATATGCAGTAGATGGAGTGACTCCTGATAAATTTGCTAATTCATTAATTTTTATGTTTCTTTCTTCACATAAATTTTTAAATCTTTCAGCAACAACATCTTTGACGCCCATTTTCTTCACCTCAAAAATATTGTATGCGTTTTTACATTGTTGCACGTACGCACTTGCGTAAATGGAATAATGATGTTATAATTTTAAATTATTAAGCATTTGAGGTGGTAAAAATGGTTCGTGAAAATGTTTTTTGTATTTATCAGTCCAAAGGCAAGTGTGTGTTAGATAGAATTAGTATAGATAGTTTAGGATTATGCACAGAGTGTGTATATCCTCACATCGATGAAAAAATATTAAACGAAGCAAAAGTAAAGCTTTTAAAAGATTACGAAAAAGCAGATTATAATTGAATTAACGCAGTATAATTTTCTTTTAATCACAAATAATACTATCGCGATTTAAAATTAAAGGAGAATTTATATATGAAAGCTACTGGGATTGTGAGAAGAATTGACGACCTTGGTCGTGTGGTTATTCCAAAAGAGATTAGGCGCACTATGCGCATACGCGAGGGCGACCCGCTTGAGATTTATACGGGTGCGGGCGGAGAGGTCGTATTTAAAAAATATTCGCCCGTAGGGGAGCTTTTAGAGATTTCCTCACAGTATGCCGAAGCGGCTGCAACGGCAACCAAGCTCGGAATTGTAATTACCGACCGCGACCACTGTATTTCGGCGGCGGGAGTTTCTAAGAAGGATATTATCGACAAGGAAATTTCGGCAGAGCTCGGGGGTGTTATGGAAAACCGTCAGCCCTATATTTATGAAGATGGTAAGGAGAGTCTTAGTGTGACGGCAGACGGTGATGGTGCGGTGCTTGCAGCATATCCCATCATCTCGCAGGGCGACCTTTGCGGAAGTGTAGCATTGGTGCAAAGCGGAGCGGCAGATACCGCGGCAGAGAGCGATATATCACTCATTCGTGTTGCGGCTGAATTTTTTGGCAGACAGCTCGAGGATTAAAGCTCAAATAATAGTGCTTGACATTTTTCTATATATAATGTATAATTCGTATGTAAGATATTGGACTATGAAGGAGAGTGGGGCGACCCGCTCTTCAGTTTTTGTGTAAGGGTGTGTGAAAAAATGGCATCGCCTATTGCTGAAAAGGTCTTTGGTTTAATCAAGGACACAGTAGAGGCCGAGGGGGTTTCTCTTTGGGACGTAAAGTACGTAAAAGAGGGCGCTTCCTGGTATTTGAGGGTAATTCTTGATAGCGAAGAGGGCATTTCTATTGACGACTGCACCAATGTGCACCACGCGATAGACCCCGTACTCGACGAGGCAGACCCGATTAAAGATTCGTACTTTTTAGAGGTTTGCTCACCGGGGCTTGAGCGCGAGCTGTCCCGACCAGAGCATTTTGAAAAGTATAAAGGTGCAGATATTAAGCTTAAGCTTTATAAGGCGATAAATGGCTCGAAGGAGCTTTGCGGAGAGCTTGTATCCTTTGACGGCAAAGAGTTAGTAATTAAAGCGGCAGATGAAGAAATAATCCTCGAAAAGAGTGCATTTTCATCCTGCAGACTTGATGATATTGATTTTTAATTTGGAGGTATATTGGAAAAATGGCTAAGACAAAATCTACAAAGGCGCAGAACAAGGAATTTTTTGAAGCACTGAACTTTATGGAGCAGGAGAAAGGTATTCCGGCAGAATATATTGCCGAGAAGATTTCTACCGCTATCGTTGTTGCGCTCCGCAAGGATTATGGCACAACCGAAAACATAATCTGCACTATTGACCCCGAAAAGCAGATTTTCAAGGTAACCTTACGCAAGGATATTGTTGACGAGGTGGAAGACCCCAGAATTCAGATTCTTCGCGACCAAGCAAAGCTGCAGTATAAGGCAAAGGACAGCGACGAGTTTGTTGAGATTGATATGGACACCCGTCAATTCGGCCGTATCGTTGCACAGACTGCAAAGCATGTTATCCGTCAGGGTATCCGCGATGTTGAGCGCAGCCAGACCCTGTCTGAATTCCAGTCACACAATCGTGAGCTTCTTACTGCTGTTGTTGAGAGAATCGACCCCGTTACAGGCAATGCTGCAGTAACCATCGGAAAGAGCGAAGCAACACTTCCCAAGCTTGAACAGGTTCCCGATGAGGTGCTTCACGAGGGGGATCACATTAAGGTTTATGTTGTTGATGTTAAGGAAACCGAGAGGGGTCCCAAGATAATGCTTTCCAGAACACATCCCGGTCTTGTAAAGCGTCTTTTCGAGACCGAAGTTCCCGAGATTTTTGACGGCACAATCGAGATTAAGAGCGTTTCACGTCAGGCAGGATCCAGAACAAAGCTTGCCGTTTGGTCCTCTAACCCCGAGATTGACGCTGTCGGCGCTTGCATCGGTATGCGTGGTGCTCGCGTAAACACAATTGTCCAGGAGCTTGCAGGAGAGAAGATTGATATTGTCAAATATTCCGAAGACCCCGTCGCATTTATTGGTGAGGCACTCTCTCCATCAAAGGTTCTCGGTGTTGAAATCATCAGCGAAGAGCCCAAGGTTTGTAAGGTAACCGTTCCTGATTCACAGCTCTCGCTCGCTATCGGAAATAAGGGACAGAATGTTCGCCTTGCGGCAAAGCTTACCGGCTGGAAGATTGATATCCGTCCCGAAAGCGGATTTTACGGTGAAGAATAAATTAGATTCTAAATATAAAAGGGGGTAAATACTTTGAAAAATAAGAAGATACCCATCCGTATGTGTACGGGCTGTGGTGAAATGAGACCTAAGACAGAGCTTGTGCGTGTTGTACGCTCACCCGAAGGAGAAATTTCTCTTGATTTAACAGGAAGAAAGAACGGTAGAGGCTCATATATTTGTAAAAGTATTGCCTGCTTTGATAAAGCAATGAAGAAAAAGGCGTTTGAGCGTGCCTTTGGAGTAAAGCTCTCCGATGAGCTCGCAGGCAGCATCAGGGAGGAAATAGAGTGACCGACAAAGCACTTAATCTTCTTCAGTTTGCCGCAAAGGCAGGTAAGCTTTCCTATGGCACCCACGCAACCCAATGGTCGATTGAAAAGGGAAATGCAAAGCTTGTCTGCACTGCAAACGATATTTCTGAAAAAACCGTAAAAGAACTGAAATTCAAGGCTTCGAAAATGGGAACACCGGTGCTCACTTTACCAAACACCGATTCAGGGACGATGTCACAGGCACTTGGCAAAAGGTGCGGAATCGTCGCCGTAAACGACCCGTCATTTTCGAAAGCAATAATAGAGAAATCAAATTTAGGAGGAACTGCAGATGATGGAAAAATATAAGATCAGCGCCGCAGCAGCTGATTTGGGAGTAAGCTCCAAGGAAGTTATAGCAGTTATTAAGGATTATACAGGAGCCGAGAAAAAGAGTGGCTCCGCCCTTACAAATGAAGAGGTGAATGTTCTTTTCGAGGTGCTAACACAAAAGCACTCGGTAAAGAGCTTTAAAGAGTATTTTGCAACCGGCGAGGCTGCCCGTGAAGAGGAAGCAAAGGCAGCCCAGGCTGAAAAGGACAGAAAGCTTGCAAGCCAGATGGCAATTCTTGAGCAGTTAAAGGCGGCTCAGGAAGCGGAAATGGCAGCTAAAAAGGCTGTAAAAGAGGCTGAGCAGAAGGCGAAAGAGCCGAGGAAGGAAACCATAAAGGTAGAAAAAGCCGCAGAGCCGAAGCCTGAACCGAAAATAGTTGAGGAAAAGCCTGCTCCTAAGAAGGCAGAGGAGAAAAAGACTGAACCTGTAAAGGCTGAATCTAAAAAGGAAGAACCCAAGAAGGCTGAAAACCAAAATGCCCAGGAGAAGAAAAAACTTAAACCCTCTGATCCCAAGCCCTTTACCGCTCGCAAGAAGGAAGATAAACCCGCGGGCGAAGCGCCTAAGCGCGGACCGGCAGAAATGCGTACCGTTGACACCCGTTTCTCCAATGTTGATATGGAGAAGTTTAATGAAAAATACGAAAATATCGCCCCTGCAAACTCAATGCACGACAATGTTCAGAGAAAGCAGAAGATAAATCAAAAATCTCAGAACTATCGCCGTCAGGAGAAGTCTAAGAAGGAGCTTGAGGCAGAAAAAATGCGTAAGCTTCAGCTTGAACGCATCAAGAAGACCCCCATTACCGTTACTGTTGGTGACGAAATCACGGTTGGTGAGCTTGCCGCTGCTATGAAGAAGACGGCTGCCGAGGTGATCAAGGAGCTTATGAAGCTCGGAATGCTGGCAAGTGTTAACCAGACCATCGACTACGACACCGCAGAAATCGTTGTTACCGAAATGGGCGCAAAGATTGAGCGAGCCGTTGTTGTTACAATCGAAGAGCAGATTATGGATGAAACCGAGGACACCGCAGAGAATCTCCTCCCGAGAAGCCCTGTAGTTGTTGTTATGGGTCACGTTGACCACGGTAAAACCTCGCTTCTTGATGCTATCAGAAACACCGCTGTTACCGATACCGAGGCAGGCGGAATTACACAGCATATTGGTGCTTACAGGGTTAATGCTGCAGGTCAGGACATCACATTCCTCGACACCCCAGGTCACGCCGCATTTACCTCTATGCGCCAGCGCGGTGCTATGGCTACCGATATTGCAATCCTTGTTGTTGCCGCAGACGACGGTATTATGCCACAGACCATCGAGGCTATTAACCACGCAAAGGCCGCAAACGTTCAGATAATCGTTGCAATCAACAAGATGGATAAGCCCGAGGCTAATCCCGACAGAATTAAGCAGCAGTTAACCGAGCATTCTCTCGTTCCTGAGGAGTGGGGCGGTGACATTATCTGCGTTCCCGTATCTGCAAAGACCCATATGGGTATTGATACACTTCTTGAAAACGTGCTCCTCGTTGCCGAAATGCAGGAGCTTAGGGCCAACCCCAACAGAAGAGCAAAGGGTATCGTTATCGAGGCTCGTCTTGATAAAGGACGCGGTCCTATCGCAACACTTCTCGTTCAGAACGGTACACTTAAAACCGGCGATATCATCGTTGCAGGCACCTCTGTTGGTCGTGTTCGTGTTATGACGAATGAAAAGGGTCAGAAGCTTCGTGAGGCAGGACCCTCTGTTCCTGTTGAGATTGCAGGTCTTGCCGAGGTACCTGTTGCAGGCGACGGCTTTGATGCCGTTTCCGACGAGCGTCTTGCCCGTGAGCTTGTTGAACAGAGAAAGCAGAAGCAGAAGGATGAAATCTGGAATTCCGCTCAGAAGGTTACCCTTGACAACCTCTTTGATAAGCTTGGCGAGGGCCAGCTCAAGGAGCTTAATGTCATTGTTAAGGCAGATGTTCAGGGCTCTGTTGAAGCCGTTCGCCAGTCGCTTGAAAAGCTCTCTAACGACGAGGTTCGCGTAAAGGTTATTCACGGTGCGGTTGGCGGTATCAACGATACCGATGTTATGCTTGCACAGACCTCGGGCGCTATTATCGTTGGCTTTAACGTTCGTCCCGACTCGGTTGCAAAGGCTGCCGCTGAAAAGGACGGCGTAGATATGCGCCTCTACAGAGTTATTTACGATGCTATCGAGGAAATTGAAGCTGCTATGAAGGGTATGCTTGCACCCAAATACCGTGACGTTGATATGGGCTCGGCAGAGGTTCGTTCAACCTTTAAGATTTCGGGTGTTGGCACAATCGCAGGTAGCTATGTTACCGACGGTAAGATTACCCGCGCTTGCCAGATTCGTGTAGTCCGTGACGGAATCGTTATCGCAGAGGATAAGATTGATTCTCTCCGCCGCTTTAAGGATGACGTCAAGGAAGTAGCCCAGGGCTATGAGTGCGGTATCGGACTTGAGAAGTTCTCCGACATTAAAGAAGGAGATATCTTAGAGGCTTTTGTGATAGAAGAGTATCGTGACTAATAAAAACACAGGAGGACAATATGGCAGGATTTAAAATAAACCGTGTCACCTCAGATATAAAGCTTGCCCTCTCGGATATTTTGCGTGAAGTAAAAGACCCGAGAGTGTCAAAGCTGCTCAGCATTGTAAAGCTTGACGTTTCGGGCGATATGTCCTATGCAACCGTTTATGTCAGCGCAATTGAGGGAAAAGAAAAGACCGTCGAGAGCGTAAAGGCACTCAAAAATGCGGCAGGATATGTTCGCCGCGAGCTTGGAGCCAGACTCAAGCTCCGCAAGGTGCCCGAGCTTCGCTTTATTGCTGACGATTCTATCGAGATAAGCGCAAATATCTCTAGAATAGTAAACTCTTTTGAGGGAGATGACGGCGATGGAGAGTAATTGTTATATTATTACTCTTGCTGAAATTTGCGCCTTTTTAAAGGAAAAGGATAATTATCTTATTATTTGCCACGCTTCTCCCGACGGAGATACCCTCGGCAGTGCTTATGCGCTAAAGATGGGTCTTTCCAAAATGGGCAAGAATGCGCGTGTACTTTGCGGAGATGTTATACCCGAAAAGTACGGCTATTTTATGGATGATTCAGCTACCGATTTTGATGTGGAAACTGTTATTGCTGTTGACACGGCTGATGCAAAGCTGCTGGGAAGTCTTGAAGCGGAATACGGCAATAGGGTCGACCTTAATATCGACCACCATATTTCAAACACACTCTACGCAAACAAGCTTTATCTCGACAGCGCCGCTTCGGCTACGGCTGAATGTATTTTCGAGATTCTGGATGAGCTTGGTGTAGAAATTGACAGCAAAATGGCGAATGCCCTTTATACCGGAATTTCGACAGACACAGGTTGTTTCAAATATTCAAACGTTACGGTGCGCACCCATATTATAGCCTCAAAACTTTATGAAATTGGTGTAGATGCCGCAGAAATCAACCGCAAAATGTTTGAAACAAAGTCAAAGAACAGACTTCTTCTTGAAAGACTTGTACTCGAGGGGGCGGAATACCACTTTAACGACAGGTGTATGACCCTTGCCGTAACCCTAGATATGCAAAGAATGACAGGTTGCTCGGTTAGCGACCTTGAGGGCGTTGCCTCAATTTCACGCTCGGTAGAGGGTGTTCTTGCAGGTGTTTCGATTAAGGAAACCGAAGAGAATAAGTATAAAATTTCCCTTCGCACCTATCCGCCTCTCGATGCTTCGTCTATATGCAAAACTCTCGGCGGCGGCGGTCACGTTGCCGCGGCAGGCTGCACCTTAGCGGGCACACTTTCCGAGGTTAAGGCAAAGATTTTAGAAGCGGTAAAAACTGCACTGGAGGAAAACAATGCAGGGATTTATACTGATAGATAAGCCCGAGGGGATAACCTCATTTTTGGCAGTTTCAAAAATTAAAAGACTGGCTCACGAGAAGAGGGTAGGACATACAGGCACGCTCGACCCGCTCGCTACGGGTATTTTGCCGATATTTCTCGGCAGAGCAACCGCTTTGTCGTCAATACTGTTTGAAGCGGAAAAGCAGTACACTGCAACCGTAAAGCTGGGAATTACTACCGATACCTGTGATATAACGGGCGAGGTATTATCCGAAAATAGCGTTTCGGTCACGAGAGATGAGCTTGTCGCTGCGCTCGAAAAATTTAAGGGTGAAATCTCACAGATACCGCCTATGTATTCGGCACTCAAAAAGGACGGAGTCCGTCTTTATGAGCTTGCCCGACGAGGCGAAGAGGTAGAAATACAGCCGAGGCGGGTTACGATAAATATCCTTGACCTTTTGGAATTTGAGGGGAACACCTTTAAAATTTTTGTTTCTTGCTCAAAGGGCACCTATATCCGTTCCCTTTGCCGCGATATCGGCGAGGCGCTCGGCTGTGGCGCTACGATGACGGCGCTTCGCAGAAATTCCACCTGTGGCTTTTCGGAAAAGGATGCTGTAAAGCTTGATGAGCTTACCGAGGAAAATATAGCAGAGCATTTGAAAAGCGAGGAATGGGCGGTCAGGCATCTACGAGAGATTCGGGTTACCGAGAAGCAGGCTATCCGTTTTTCAAATGGCGGACAGCTCGGTTTTGATAGACTTCGAGAGGTAGATTTTAAAAATGGAGAGCTTCTTCGTGTAAAGCACAAAGATGTGTTTTTAGGGATCGGCTATGCTGAAAACGAAAAACAACAAATAGCCATAAAATGCATCATAAATAAATTGTCTTGATTTGAAAGGGGATATTATGGAAGGAAATGCGATTGCACTCGGAATGTTCGATTCTGTACATATCGGACACGAGGCGGTTATCAAGGGCGTTTTGGACGCTTCCTGTCGCAGTGCGGTAATTACCTTTGATAAAATACCCCATAAAACGGGCGGAGCTATTCTGTCGGATGATGAAAAGATAAAAAAACTGCTTGCAACGGGTGTTGATGCAGTTGAAGTTTTAAACTTTGATGATGTGAAGGACATGACTCCTGAAGAGTTTCTCAATATGCTCACAAGGGATAGACGAGTTCGGAAAATCGCCTGTGGATTCAATTTCAGATTCGGAAAAAATGCTGAGGGAGATACCGAATTTATAAGGCTGTATTGCGAGAAAAACGGAATTGAGTTTTTCATGGCAGACGAGGTCTGCGTTGACAGCGTTACCGTTTCTACAAGCTATATAAAAAAGCTTCTCTTAGAGGGCAAGGTAGAAAAGGCGAGCAAGCTTCTTGGCAAGCCCTTTGGCTTTACAGCCGCGGTCACAAAGGGCGACGGCAGGGGTAAAACACTGGGTTTCCCCACCATAAACCAGATTTATCCCGAATCTAAAGCTCCCCTTAAATCGGGTGTTTACCATACTAAGGTTACGGTTGATATGAAGGTTTTTGATGCCGTTACTGATGTTGGTACAAGACCGACGTTTGAACGTAATATCGTTTGTGCCGAAAGTCATATTATAGGCTTTAACGAGAATTGCTACGGAAAGAATATTCACGTTTCCTTTTTAGAACGAATCCGGGATGAAAAGAAATTTGCGTCTGTCGACGAGCTTGTAATGGAAATAGGTCGAAACGTAGAATACGTAAAAAACAAAACTTCTAAAGGAGTATAAAGGAAAAACGACGGACTACTTGTCCGTCGTTTTGCTTTAGTTTGCATAAATTACCGAGAGAGGGTCTATCGGTTTTTCGTTTTCGTAAAATTCAAGATGAAGATGAGTCGCGTCGACCGTCTCCTCGGGTACATCCAGTAAATTCCCGAGCTTTACGGTGGCGTCGACAATATCGCCCTCTTTTACAAAGATTTCACCAAGTCCGCAATATCTCGCAATAATTCCGTTTCCGTGGTCTACTTCAACATATTTGCCAAGCTTTGCGTCCTCGATTATTGCCACTACAATACCGTTTCCGCAGGAACGGACGGGGTCGCTCTGCTTTCCTATAATATCAATTCCGAGATGAACTCTCATATCCTTATAGGTGTTTGAGTAGATGAGTGCCGTGTCGCTGAAATGCTTTGATACATTGCCGTTTATCGGCATGGCAAAGCTATTCGCAACGGGTGGTTCTGGCTGCGGGTTTGATACCACGGGCGGGTCGTAGGGCTCGCTTGCATCGTTTCCAACATTGTCGGTCGGAGGCCCATTTTCCGACGATGTGTCTGGGACAGACTCAATAGAAGAAGTGTTGTCCATAGTTTTCGGCAAATCAGGTTCGGGTGTTTCATCTAGCTTTGAAAGTGCCATCCACGCCGCAACTCCTATTGCAATAAGGCAAAGCGCGAAGATAAGATAAAAGCCCTTTCCCTCGAAAATTCTGTTAGATTTTGATTTATTGTAATCCATTTTTATTACCGCCTTCCGAATCTATTGTTGACCCTAAAAACAGCTTTTATTCCAATGTTAATTTTTTATTCAAATTTAATTCATAGAATCGTAGTTTTTGGATGTTACACTAATATCGTAGTGAGAGGGAGCCGCAACCCTCGAAGCTATAATTACGGCAATGCCGTAATTCTCTCCTCAAAACCCCTCGAAAAGGAAATCCGCTGTCCAAGAGACAGCGGATTTTCGTATGTTTATAGGTTTAATAGTAGCTACTGGAAATAAGATTATAGCCGAATGCTGATTTTTTGTTTATCTTGAAAACCGAACGGCAGGTATATTCATAGGTATATCCGTCGTGGGTTGTAAGGGACATCTCGGAGGTAGTATAAAGGTAATTTCCATCTTTTTCGGTTGAAATTACCTTGTGGGAATAAATATCATAGCCGCTTGGAAGAACGAAGATACAGCCATCCTTTTCAGGAAATCTCTCGTCGGACTTATAGCCCTCAAGACCAATGCCGTACATATTATATACAAAACCGAGTACAAGCTCGCGCTTCAGATATCCGTCCTCGTCTGCCCTGTCGCAAAGGGTGGTAATCGAACGGTTTACGATAACGGCACTGTGGGTAAAATCCCCATTATAAACGCGGTTGTGATTCAGCATATTTTCGAGTCGGGTAATAAGCACCATATCGGTTTCGGTTTCCTCCGAAGCCGTTTTTGCAGAGAAAGCCGCACCCTGTTCACCCACAGCCGAGAAACCACAGGTGAGGAGCAAAACCATCGCTAATAAAATCCCAAAAATTCTGAATTTCACTAAAATCACATCCTTGCTATTATTATATAATAAAGGGTGTGAAAAAATCGTTAAAAATGGATTACGAATCGGTCACAAAGAGGTTACAAGAGGTAACGAATTTTTAACTATTTGAGGCGAGCGCATCGATTATTTTGTCAAGGTTTGCTGAAAGGGTGTCCGCATCACACTCAACCGTGATATCAGCATATTTTTCATAAATAGGAGCGCGCTCGTTATACATATCGAGAAGGGTTTTGCCCTCGCGGATAACAACCCCGCGGGTAGGCAGGTTATCGATTCTTTTTTCAACTTCGCTAAAGGGTAGCTTAAGATAAACCACGCGTCCGATCGATTTGAGATGCTTCATTGCATTCTCGCAGTAAACGGCGCTGCCTCCTGTTGCAATAACAGTTCGATTAGCTTCAATTTTAGAATTTATTTCATCCTCAAGTGCCAAAAACTCATCTGTTCCGCGGATCTCTATTATTTCATAAAGCCGCAATCCCGCACTGTGCTGAATCAGCAAATCCGAATCCAAAAAGTCATAGCCCAATATTTTTGCAAGAAGCACACCGAGTGTACTTTTTCCGCTGCCCGGCATACCTATTAGTATAATGTTATCCATAAGTGGCACCTCACTTAAAATAAATTTTAAAACAATCCGCGATTATTGTCAATTCTATGTTGACTATTCTACGAAAAACGGATAAAATAAAAACAGAAAAATGATTGGAGATAACAGAGATGGAAAATGATAGAAAAGAACTCGGCTACGAGCCCGACCTTATTTCTCTTACAGACGATGACGGAAACGAATTTAATTTCGAGGTAATCGATGCAATCGAAACCGATGAGGGAAGATATCTTGCAATGCTGCCCCTTTTCGACGACCCTGCAAAGATGCTCGAGGACAGCGGCGAGCTTGTAATCGTTAAGGTTGGAGAAGAAGACGGCGAAGAGTATTATTATGAGATTGAGGACGACGATGAATATGATTTTATTGCCGATGCCTTTATCGAAAGACTGGAAGATTTTTACGAAATCTCACAGGACGAATAATCGCGATTAAATTTTAAACACTTATAATATCCTGCCCTGTTCGCGGACGTTTTGCAATATAACCCTACAACCTTTATTTAGGGAGCCGAATCTCGTCACGGTGGCGTGCAGGCCTCCCGAGGTATTGAAAGATATACTTTGGACGTTGGAAGCTGAAAGCCGTGCGGAGGCACCCACCTGCTTTGTCTGCAGGTTATAATCTGCTCGATACGGCAGGGCGGGATGCGTAGCAACTAAGTTTGCCCTAAAAGGCAAGTGAAGTTGAAAGAATTCAGTGAAGTTATCCTGTTGATAGTGAAGTTTTGCCTTCGGCAAAGTTGGCAAACTTTACTTCATTCGTGTGTAAACATGAACTTTACTGCGAAGCAACTTCACTTTCGCTTAAGCAAAAACTTCACCGAAACATAATAATAAAAAAGACAGAGAATGGAAACATTCTCTGTCTTTTTCTATTGCAAATTCTTATAAAAACTCACTGCAAGCTCGTCACAACGTTCGTTTTCCGGGTGTCCTGCGTGTCCTTTAACCCAAACAAAGGTTACCTCGTGGGTATCAAGCAGGGGAAGCAACATTTCCCATAAATCAACATTTAAGGCAGGCTTTTTGTCGGCTTTCCTCCAACCGTTTTTCTGCCACGAATAAACCCAGCCCTGATTTATTGCCTCACAAACGTATTTCGAATCGGTGGTAAGAGTTACCTTGCAGGGTTCTTTGAGCGCTGAGAGGGCTTTAATAACGGCGGTTAGCTCCATTCGGTTGTTGGTGGTATCTTTTTCTCCGCCCGAAAGCTCTTTTTCGTGCCCCATAAAGCGAAGAAGCGCGCCCCAACCGCCGGGTCCGGGGTTTCCCGAGCAGGCGCCGTCGGTGAAAATTTCAACAGATTTTTTATTCATATTAGTACCTGCGGAAGCTTCCGATTACCTTTCCAAGCACCGAGGGGTTTTCGGGATAAATTGGGGAGAAGTCGGGATTTTCGGGCATAAAGATTACCTGCCCGTTTTCAATAAGTAGGCGCTTAACGGTTGCCTCGTCGCCATCCATACCGATAATGATATCGCCGCTTTTTGTATAGGCATCCTTATCGGCGATAACAATATCTCCGTCCATAATACCAACGTCGCGCATACTGTAGCCGACAACGCGAAGAGCAAAAAGCCCTTCGGAATTTTCTGTAGCATATGGAATATAGTCTTCAATTTCGTGGACGGCCAAAATCGGCTGACCTGCGGTTACTCGGCCGATTACGGGAATCTGCGCGGTATTTGCCGCACCTGCAATTCGGATAGAACGTGAAAATTTGGGGTCGCGTTCAATATATCCGTTTTCCTCAAGCCAACTGAGGATTGCGTGAACGGTAGAGGTAGATTTAATCTTTGTTTCCTGACAAATTTCTCTGACTGTCGGTGGAATTCCACCGGCAAGGGATTTTACTAAAAAATTATAAACAGCGAGCTGTTTTTCGCTGAGAGTCGGTCTTGACATTACGGCTCCTCCAATCGAACAAATATTCGGCAAAATCATTATAACACGAAAAAATGCATTTTGCAAGAATAAAAACCATTGATTACTACGATTTCGTTTATGCTAACGAATCGGTTTGTCATACGCCTTGTGCCGCTTGACAATTCAGGGAATTTATGTTAAAATAATTTTGCAGTAAACATCCCGACGACAAGCCGATTACTGCAAAAAATTAATAAAACTATAAAAGCGCACAGTCGTACGGGAAAGCCCCAATGTAACTGTGTGCTTTTTGTTTGAAAAATAGGGACGGAGGAAGAAATATGCCAACTCATGCAGTGTTCTGATTCCTCCTTTATATAAAAATTTTAAGGTGATGATTGTATGTTATGTTCAAAATGTAATTCAGAAATACCGGAGGGAAACCAGTTTTGTGGCAAATGCGGTGCAGTTGCAAACAAAAAATGGTACCAAAAAAATTCGCCGCTAACGATAGTTATAATGATTGTTGCTTTGGCGTTTTTGTTTTTTGCGGTATTCTTCTTTGTAAGCTCAGGTGGGGAAGACGAACCGGATTCTACAACTTCTGTGACGATAACGTTGAGTGAATTTAACAGTATAGAAAACGGGATGACGTATGAGCAGGTCGTACAGATTGTAGGTGGAGAAGGTACATTGCTTTCAGAAGTGGGTGAAAAGAATGATGAGCTCTATACAGTGATGTACTCTTATGAAGGTACCGAAGTAGGAGCTAATGCAAACTTTACTTTCCAGAATAATAAACTGATAGCGAAAGCACAGATAGGGTTAGAGTAAAGCAACACAAAACGCTAACCATATCCTGTCCTTGTTTTGAAATTTTGTATAATAAAAGGTGAGAATGCTAATGAGTAAAAAAGAGTTAACTGTGGCGGCTAAAATTGTCGGCAAAAATACTTTTATTAATTCTGAAGATCGCTCGCTTCATTCTATTAGGATTTACCAAACCAATTTACTGACTTTTGAGCTAGAAGATGGTAAGCGCATAGTGTTTAATGTAGAGCCTATGATTTATTCTTATTACATTGAAGGTGACGAGGGTGCGTTGACATATGAAACCGACTCGCAATATGTATCATTTATTAGCTTTAAGCGGGTAAGATAGAGAACCGTCCTCTGTCTTACGTGTAACGTTTGTTATGATGATTGTTTGTTAAGACAGGAGACGGTTCTGCGTCTTGGTAAATGATTAAGGTATAGCGCAGATTTCTGCCCTATACCACACCTACGGCTTCGGTTACGATATTTATGGCAACCGCAATTTTAAAAACCGAATAAAACGAACGAACCCCGCTCGGGTAAAACCGAGTGGGGCTCTGTCAAGAAAAACACAATTTTTATTTATACTGCTTCACAAATTCCTCAAGACAAAGTCCGCTTTCTTTAATGAGCTTTGCGTTTTCAACACCGACATAGCGGTAATGCCAAGGCTCATAAATAACGGCGGTTATATCCTGCTTGTCCTTTGGATATCTCATAATAAAACCGTATTCGTGTGCGTGAGCCTCGAGCCAAGCATATTCTTTTGTTTCCTCAAAATCCTCCTCAACCGAGTTAAAGTCAACCGCAAGACCGAGTTGATGCTCGCTTGTACCGGGTCGTGCCACAGCGGTTGCCGCCTCAATCTCAGCCTCTTCTCTTGAAAGGGAGGGATTATTGTTCATCTCGCGGGTTACCTGATTGTTGAAAAGTCGGGTCTGGGTCGCGTCGGTGCGATATGCAGAAATGATATAAAGCTCTGCGCCGTCCTTGTGCGCCGCTTTGCAAAGCTCGGTTACAGCATCGATTATGCGAGCATCGATTCTCTTATCGTTTGCCCAAGCATAAGTAGAGCTGATATTAACAAGCTCGGGTGCATCTGCATCTGAAATAGTGTTCCACTTGTTAACAAGGCGCATCTCCCACGAATCAAAATCAATGCTATAAGCGGGGTCGGTGGGAGTCTGCTCCGAAGAGGTGTCGGAGGAATAGGGGACACCGCTCTGGTCGCCCGAGATTATGGTAAGCTCATCTGCACAAGCCGAGAGCGAAAGGATAAATACAAAACATAAAATAATCGAAAAGAGTTTTTTGATCATAATTTCAAGACCTCCTGTCTATACAAACTATTTTACCTCAAAACACGACGGAAAACAACATTTATTACTGAAAAAATTGAGAGAAATAGTCCCATTATTTACAAATCCTTAATATTTGGGCAACCGATCTATAAAGTTTTGGGTTTAGAATAGCCGTTAAGTGAGGTGCTGGTTATATGTATATTATTAAAAACGCGCTAAAGTGTATTTCGAGAAGCAAAGCAAGAAATGTGCTTATAGCTATAATCGTTTTGGTTATTGCGATTTCTGCGTGTCTTGGCTTGTCTATAAAGCAGGCGGCTATAACCGCTCGTGAGGATGCGCTTGAAACCCTGAGCATTACCGCTACGATTTCTTTTGACAGACAAAAAACAATGTCAAACTTTTCCCCACCGAGCGGACAACAGGGAAGCGGCGGAGGAAGACCGAGCTTTGATCAAAACGAGTTTGCCGAAATGATGGGCTCGTCATCTGCTCTGACACTCGACGAATATAAAAAATATGCCGAGGCAAGCTCTGTTAAAGATTTTTATTATGAATCTTCAATAAATATAAATGGCTCGGAAAATCTTATTCCCATTTCTAACGAAACTACCGATAGCGAAGAGACCGAAAACGAGGGAAGTTTTGGTGGCGGAAAAGATTTCCCCAATAATTTTATGCCGAACTTCTCGCAGATAATGGGCGCGCAAAGTGACTTTACCGTTATTGGATATAGTAGCGAATCTGCCATGACATCCTTTATAAACGGAACAGCCACAATCAGCGACGGAGAAATTTTTGCAGAGGGAACATCTGACTATAACTGCATAATTTCAAAGGAGCTTGCAACCTATAATAGCCTTGCAGTTGGTGATGAAATTGTTCTTACTAACCCCAACAACGAGGAAGAAACCTATACCCTGAATGTTGTTGGAATTTATACCGATTCATCAGCGAATGAAAATAGCTTCTCAATGTCGGGAATGACCTCGAACGACCCTGCAAACAGAATTTATATGAGCTATACCGCTTTAAGCAGAATCGTCAGCGCATCCGCAGAGGCTTCCGAAACAGTTACCGACGAAACAACGGGCAGAGAATTTGAAACCGCGATGAGCGAAAGCGTGTCTGCTACCTATGTTTTCTCTAATGTAGAAAATTATGAGCTTTTCTGCGAGCAGGTAAAGGATATGGGTCTTTCGGATAGCTATACCGTATCTTCAAGCGATGTCAAGGCATTTGAAAACAGTCTTGCGCCTCTTGATACCCTATCCAACACCGCAGGTAAATTCCTCACCGTAATTCTTATTATTGGCGCAATTGTGCTTGTTGTACTCAATATTTTCAGCGTTCGCGAAAGAAAGTATGAAATTGGCGTTTTAACCGCAATGGGCATGAAGAAGCATAAGGTTGCGCTTCAGTTTGTTACTGAAATTTTCATCGTTACTATGGTCGCTGTTATAATTGGCGCAGGTATCGGTGCGGTTACAGCAGTTCCCGTTACTAACTCCATGCTTGAAAATCAAGCCTTGACCCAGCAGGACCAAGAGGAAACCAGAGAGCAAAACTTTGGAAGAAACCCGATGCAGGGCGGTGGACCTGATATGGGAAATTTACCCGATATGGGCAATCCCCCTGATATGGGTGGCTTTGGCGGCAAATTCAATGAGGGCTTTGAGGAAATGTTCGGAGCTGCGCCGAGCGAGGCTATAACCGAAATAACCTCTGCAACAAACTTTACTGTTGTTCTTCAAATGCTCGGCATAGCAGTTCTCTTAACCATTGTTGCAGGCGCGGCCTCAATGCTCTTTATAATGCGGTATGAACCGCTTAGAATTCTCTCTAACCGAGATTAAGGAGGGGAAACAATGGCAGTTTTATCATTACAAAATATCGGCTTCTCTTATGGAAAAAGAGTAGTATTAAAAGATGTGACCTATGACTTTGAAAAGGGCAAGATGTATTGCATCGTCGGAAAGTCGGGCGCAGGCAAAACAACCCTGCTCTCAATTCTTTCAGGACTCGCTTCCCCCTCAAAGGGCAAAATATTCTATGACGGTGAAGACATCGCAAATATAGACAAGTATAAATTCAGAAGCAAGTATATAGGCGTTATTTTCCAAAGCTTTAACCTTATAACGAAATTTACCGCTCTTGAAAATGTTATGCTATCTATGGATATTGCAGGTGTTAAAGGTAAAAACAAAAAGCAAAAGGCAGAAGAACTTCTTTCTGCGGTAGGACTTGAGCCCGATGAGGCAGAGCGTCGCGTGCTGATGCTTTCGGGCGGTCAGCAACAGAGAGTTGCGATAGCAAGAGCCCTTTCCTACGACCCCGATATTATTCTTGCTGACGAACCGACAGGAAATCTCGACACCGAAACTCAAAATGAAATTATGGCAATCTTCAAAAAGCTTGCAGAAGACGGAAAATGCGTCATCCTTGTAAGTCACTCCCCCGAGGTTGCAAAAATGTGTGACGAGAGATATGAGCTTGTAAGACCTCATAAGAACAAATAATTTTAAAGCCACCGTAAATTATCGGTGGCTTTAATGTTTAGTTGCATTTTCAAATTTTTGTGGTAAAATATACACACTATATATAATATAAGGTGATTTTGATGAATAATGTTTTTTGTGAAGCGTATAATGCTGCGGCTGAAATAATAGAAGTCGCAAATCTCAAAAAGGGAGACATTCTTGTTATCGGCTGTTCCACAAGCGAAGTGGTGGGTGATAAGATAGGCACAAACTCATCCCCCGAAACAGCAGAGTATATATTTAAAGGAATATATAAGGCGACAGAGGAAAAGGGCGTTTATATTGCGGCGCAGTGCTGCGAGCATCTTAATCGTGCCATTATTGTTGAACATGAGGTAGTGCCCTTTGCAGAGCGGGTTAATGTTATGCCTCAGCCAAAAGCAGGAGGCTCTTTTGCGACTGTAGCCTACAAGAACTTTAAGGATCCTGTTGCACTTGAAGAAATAAAAGCCGATGCAGGACTTGATATAGGCTTTACGATGATAGGAATGCATATTAAAAAAGTTGCTGTACCAGTTAGATTAAAAAACAATAAAATCGGAAATGCAACCGTACTTGCAGCGCGAAGCCGCCCTAAATTTATTGGCGGAGAGCGTGCGGTTTATGTGAAAAATGATATGTAAAACCACCATATTTTGGGGTGATTATGGCAACTTTACACAACTTTAAAAAAAGTTCAAAAATTTTTAAAAAAAGTGTTGACAAAGGGGAACCCTTGTGGTATTATAATCTGGCGCGCTAACGAAAGCGCCGCAAAAACGGACCTTGAAAATTAAACAACGACGAGATAGAAGAAAGAAATTGGACCCGACAATTTCGATGAGAAATCATTGAGTAAATTTAAGGACAAATTCAGACAAAAACGCTAGTTTTTGGGAATGAGTCAAACTAGAGCAAAAGCTTTAGAAAATGGTTTAAACAGCCTTAGGGTTGTTTATATACAATTTTTTAGAGAGTTTGATCCTGGCTCAGGACGAACGCTGGCGGCGTGCCTAACACATGCAAGTCGAACGGAGCTTTTATGGAATGCGATTTCGGTCAAATGAAGTATAAGCTTAGTGGCGGACGGGTGAGTAACGCGTGAGCAACCTGCCTTTCAGAGGGGGACAACAGTTGGAAACGACTGCTAATACCGCATGATATATTAGAGTGGCATCACTTTAGTATCAAAGATTTATCGCTGAAAGATGGGCTCGCGTCCGATTAGGTAGTTGGTGGGGTAACGGCCTACCAAGCCGACGATCGGTAGCCGGACTGAGAGGTTGAACGGCCACATTGGGACTGAGACACGGCCCAGACTCCTACGGGAGGCAGCAGTGGGG
>JAZUAU010000020.1:0-60825 GCA_045638145.1 Acutalibacteraceae bacterium | reverse complement strand
TTAAGCAATAAGCATTAAAAAAACTTGTTGCTTATGCGTTTTGGTATAGAGGACAAGACGCAAATCATATTTTAATAAAAGAAAAATATTCGCAAAAGGAAGGAGACGGACTGTATGGTAAATTATGTCGCACAGTCTTGGAAGCAGAAAATCGGCAACAAAATCGTGTCGATTACGAATTTAACTCCTCAATTTTCTGTGCACGAAAAAAGAGAAGTAAAATTACAAATAGAAGCAAAATTATATGATGTTTTTTGCAAATATATGTCCTGTAAACCTTGAAGAAAAAGGCCTGTTATGGTATAATATATATGTCAGCAGCTCCGCTTCTTTTTGCGAAGAAGGGAGTAAAAATTGAATCTTTTTGACGCAATTTATGCAAGACAATCGGTTGACAGGATAGACAGCATATCCGTTGAAAGTCAAATCGAATTTTGCAAAAAGGAAGTGACAGGAGAAAGTTATAAAGTTTATACCGACAAGGGTTATAGTGGCAAAAACATAGACCGCCCTGCGTTTCAAGAGTTGTTACGTGATATAGAAGCAGGCAAGGTAAACCGTGTTATCGTTTATCGTCTTGACCGTATCAGCCGTTCGGTTCTTGACTTTGCCAATTTAATTGAAGTGTTTCAAAAGAACCATGTTGACTTTGTCAGCACAATGGAGAAATTTGATACTTCCACACCTATTGGCAAGGCTATGCTGATGATTGTTATGATCTTCGCACAGCTTGAGCGTGAGACCATTCAGCAGCGTGTTATTGATGCCTATTCTTCCCGTAGTAAACGTGGCTTTTATATGGGTGGCAGAGTACCGTTTGGATTTGAACTGGTTGAAACAACCATAGACGGAATACGAACAAAAATGTATAAGCCAATCGAGGAAGAAGCAGAGGTTATCAGATTGATATTTTCAATGTATTCAAAGCCTCAAACCTCGTTCGGTGATGTTATGCGCTACTTGGAAGAGCACGGCATACAAAAGCGTGACGGAAAACTCTTTAATAGAAGCCGATTGCGTGACGTGGTAATCAATCCTGCGTATGTAAAAGCCGATTATCAGCTTTATGAGTTTTTTAAAGCGCAAGGCACAAACATTGTCAATACCCCAAGTGACTTTATCGGTATAAACGGAGCATATCTTTATTCGGGCGACAATCTTAAGCGAAAAACAATATCCTTATTAGGACACACGTTGGTTCTTGCACCGCATGAGGGGCTTGTTGATTCGGCAACGTGGATTAAATGCCGTTCCAAGTGCTTAAACAATCAAAGCGTTGCACGGCCCATCAAGGCAAAAGCCACATGGCTTGCGGGTAAAATCAAATGTGCTAGCTGTGGATATGCTTTAACAGCTAAGACTTACAAGTGCAAAACTAAGTCCGATAACCGCTATTATCTCTGCACGAACAAATATCACGCTGGTGGATGTCATTTCGGCTCACTGGATGCTGATGTTGTAGATGACATTGTATTCAAAGAAATGCAGAAAAAATTAGCGGAGTTTCAGACACTGTCAAAGAAAAAGCAGGATGGCTGTAACCTGCAAGTTGTAAAACTTAAAACACGCATAGAAGAGATTGACAAAGAAATATCCTCTTTGCTCGAAAAAATCTCTGCGGCAAATGATACGGTTATGCAGTACATAAATAACCGCATTTCTGAACTTGATGCCGAAAAGAAAGAACTTGGCGCCGAGATTGTTTCATTAGAGAGTAACCGCACAAGCGATGTGGGTGAAATCAGCGGATATTTTGAGCATTGGGATGAACTGTCGGTGAGCGACAAAATCACGGTGGTTGACTGCCTGATAGAGCGCATAACCGCCTCAAAAGAAAGCATTGAAATCAAGTGGAAGATATAGAATAAATGACGTCGCAAAAGCATTTCACCATTGTTGTTCTGGTGAGGGTCTCAGAATCGCAACCGATAAGCTGAACAGTAAGAATTTCTATGCTTTTAACCCCTCGTTTGACCGCAGATGCGGAAAATAGAAAAGAGCCGAAAGGCTCTTTTTTTAG
The DNA here is from genome assembly GCA_045638145.1 of Acutalibacteraceae bacterium. Taxonomy (GTDB): domain Bacteria; phylum Bacillota; class Clostridia; order Oscillospirales; family Acutalibacteraceae; genus SFWF01. Next base: position 58,805 of record JAZUAU010000020.1, on the reverse strand, counting down.
GGAAAGGGGAAAGGAGATTAGGGAAATGTTGAGAGGTGTCTGCGACGCTATTTTAGTCGTATCGTAATTACGCGCGACGAAGTCACACCTTCCCTTTTCCCTGACAATAAATAAAGACCCTTTTGGGTCTTTATTTATTGTCCTATATTTACTCGTTTAGATATTCCGCAGATGATTTCGTAATTTATGGTGTTGGCGTTTGCGGCAACCTCGTCTACCGAGAGCTCCTCACCGAAGATGGTTACTCGGTCGCCCGTTTCTACTCCATCAATATCGGTAACGTCAATGCAAAACTGGTCCATACAGATTCTGCCGACGATTTTTGCACGCTTACCTCGGACGATTACGCTGCCTTTATTCGAGAGAAGTCGCGGTACTCCGTCGGCATAGCCTGCCGAAACGGTGGCAAGCTTCATCGGCTTTTCAGCCTTAAAGGTTCTGCCGTAGCTGACCTCATCGCCCTCTCGGATGGTTTTTACCATTGAAACCACCGAATAGAGACTCATAACCGGCTTCATTCCATCGATAAGCGGCAGATTTTTTGAGGGGGAAAGTCCGTAAAGGATAATTCCCGCTCTGACCGTTTCGCCCTCATCGGGGATACCGAGCAGTGTTGCGGCAGAGTTACAGCAGTGCTTCTCTTGGAAATTAAAGCCGTCGGCTTCAAGAGCGTTAACCGCCTCTCTGAAGCGGTCATACTGGTCATTTGTGAAGGCAGTGTCGGTATCATCATCGCCGTCTGCCGAGGAGAAGTGAGTGAAAACTCCCGTAACCGAAAGACCGTTTAGCGAGAGGACCTTTTTTGCCTCATTTACGCCGATATAGTCCTCATTTCGGCAGTCAAAGCCGAGGCGGCACATACCTGTATCAAGTTTTAGGTGAACCTCTACCTTGCAATCTGCTATCTTTGCATTTCGGTCGAGTGCGGCGGCATAGTCAAGGGAATAGACACACTGAATAAAGCCGTATTTTGCAAGGTCGGCGGCATAAATCTCGGGGGTGTAGCCAAGGATGAGGACAGGCTTTTTGATGCCTGCAAGTCGCAGCTCCTCTGCCTCCTGGATATTGGAAACGGCAAAAGATTTTGCACCGCATTTATCGAGTGCCGCAGCAACACCTGCGGCGCCGTGGCCATAGGCATCAGCCTTTACGACAGCACAGATTTCGGCTCCCGTTTTTTCCTTTATAAGCTTAAAATTATTTATGAGAGCATCGATATTTATTTCTTTCCAGGTTCTGCGAAGATAACTCATAATATATATCTCCTGATGAAATTTTAATAAAGTTTAAAAACAAATTATTCGGTGCGGATGGTGACCGATTCGATTACCGGCTGGTCTGCAGGAGTAATTGTGCCATTATCGTCGGTTGGCTTTGCTTCTGCACAGATATTATCAACAATCTCAAGACCATTTACAACCTTACCGAAGGCGGCATAGCTGCCGTCAAGGCTTGAGGTCTTTTCGTGCATAATGAAGAACTGACTGCCCGCACTGTTATAGTCATTTCCGCGAGCCATCGAGATAACTCCCTTTTCGTGGAGGATATTGTTACCCTCAAAGCCGTTTGCCGAGAATTCACCCTTTATCGAATAGCCGGGGTCGCCCGTGCCGTTTCCTTCGGGACAGCCGCCCTGCATCATAAAGCCGTCGATAATTCTGTGGAAGGTAAGACCGTTATAAAAGCCCTTTTCACTAAGCTCAACAAAGTTTGCCGCGGTGTTGGGGGCAGATTTCTGGTCAAGCTCTACCGTTATAGTGCCGTAGCCCTTTATTTTAATATCGGCATAGTAGGTTTTGTCTTCATCAAGTGCGGTGGCAACGTGGTAGCCTGCCTCGGCCTCCTCTGCTGATTTTTTATCAACATATATATCCTTGAGCAGGAAAAATGCCATTACCGAAAGAGTGAGGAAAACGACGCCTGCGATTATTGCGGTCATAGCTCTCTTTGAGGGAAGCTCAAAGCGGGCGCGGCTCTTTATAGCCTCGCGGCAGAGGTTATTTGCCTCATCGGGAAGCTTTTCGGCAGATAAATACTGTAAAACGAGAGACTCAGCCTTTGCGATATCAAATTTTCCGTCAAGCGCCTTTTCGGCAGAGGCGGCAAAATAAGCCGCGGCGGCATCGCGCTGAACGATGACCTTGGCAATATTTGAAAGAGACATTCCGAAGGCTCTCAGTAAAAATACAAAGCTCTCTGCGGCGGGAATTTCTGAAAGGGCGGCTCTGAGAGCGGCTATCCCCTCTTCTATATCTCCCTCATATTCGCTCTTTTCTATATCGCGGGGTGTGATATCTGCCTTACTCACGCGGAAGACCTTTGAAGCGGTACCAAAAAGCTCCAAAGCGGCGGCAGAGGCTACCTCAGTATTGATATATTCGGCATATGCCTCATCAGAATACAGTCCCTTTACGGTGATTTTATCCCAGCTGCCGTTTATTACCTTTGTGGCAATATCGGCCGCCTTTTCACGGTCGCCGAGCAATAAAAGTGCGAGTGCAAAGGCGCGGTCGCGGTTAGCCTCAAGCAGTGCGTTCATCGCCTTTTTGGAGCCTTTTTCTGCGGCTGATACGAAGTCTGACATAGCTTTGTCTCCTTTATAATCTATAACATAGGATAATGATATCATATTTTCACTCAGTTTACCACATATTTTTGCTTTAAATATGAATAAATTGTATATTCTGAGACCCATACTTGGATATTATTGCACTTGACATTGCTCAGTGAAAATTATATACTTTATTTGTGAAAAATTGTTTTATCGGAGGATAAAATGGGAATTTTAAATTTTAAAAAGATTTTTGCGGTGACTTTGGCACTTCTGCTCTGCCTTTCCCTTTCGGCTTGTAAGGGTGATGAGGTCAGCGAGGTTGAGGTTGGCTCGCATAATTCATCAAAGGATATTTCGGGCAACAAATTCAGCTCTATGGAATTTTCGGGAGAGAGTGTAAACTCCTCCTCGAGTGACTCCTCCTCGAGCAGTGAGCCTGATGAGTCGGGCGACCATAGTGGAGATGTCTCCTCAAAGCCTGCCCAGCCGACAACGGGGCTTCGCCCCCCTCAGGGCTCGGGAATTACCCCTGCCGATATAGTTAATATCAAAGCTCCCAACGGCACCCTTTATAACAAGAACGGCACCTATCAGGATTATAAGACCCCGATGGATATGGAGGACAATATTTTTATGGACTCCCTCGCCTACACGGGCTATAATGTTGACCGCCACAGAGCCGACGGCCTTATGTGGCAGTATATTCTCTCCGGTCAGAAGAAGAGAGCCTATCAGTCGGGACCTTATAACTGGCTTTCAAATATCAGCTATCACGGAACACCGAGCGGATATGAGACCACAAAGAACGGCAAGCCCGATATTAAGTATTTTGAAAAGTACGGACTGGTTTGTGCTTCCTATGTCGGATATGTTTATCAGAACTATCTGCCCAATGTTGTAGGAATTGATACCTCGATGCTCGGCAAGCCCTCTGATTACGGCTGGAGTGACGTGCTTGCAGACGGCTGGTATGAGGTTGGTAAAACCTGGGTTGAAAAGGGCTGGAGCGAATTTATAAAGTTCGATTGCAGAACGGTTCCGGGCTCGGGCGGACAGCTTCGCATTACCCCCGAAAAGGACATTCCGATTGGCTCGCTTATCGTTACGGCAAACGACTCTAACCCCGACACCGACTATGCAGGTCATGTTTCTATCTATGCAGGCTATAAGGATGGCTATAACTGGGTTTATCAGGTTGGTACCTATAACGGACCTGAGTTCTGCTCGATTGAGCGTATGGGCTATAACCCTGACCCCCACTACCGCCAGTGGCTTATAGCGATTATCACTCCCCCAAATATCATAAACTATGCACCCACCCTTGAGGTAACAGTTCAGGATAATGAGGGCAACCCCGTTAAGGGCGCCTCTGTTAAGGTTCAGCGTTCAAAGGATGGCAGTGTTATCGAGCTTGGCGAGACAGGCGTAGACGGCAAGATTTCCAAGGACTATCTCTACTATGAGGAGATGACCCTCACGGTTACAACCCCCTCGGGGCTGTCTGACACCTGCTCTATTACCCTTTCGGCAAAGAATAATAGTATAAACACCGTTACCGCGACGGTAAAATAAAAAAAGACCCTCGGGTCTTTTTTTATTTTAGGCATTAGGCAATAGGCACTAGTCAATAGTAAATGTGCCTGATTCGTTACTTATCGTTGGTAATGTCTCCGTTGCCGCTTACGGGGATGGTGTCGCCGAGGAAGGTCGGCTTTGGCTTAAATTTTGCAAAGATAAAGTCCTTGCTTCGAGCGATAACCTCGCGTATTTCACGCTTTTGCTGACCTGAGTATTCTCTTAAATCGGCAGAAACACCGACCGCGTCAAGTTCTAATTCTTTGGCAATAGCAAGTGCTCTTGAAAGGTGATATTCCTGCGACACGATTATTATTTTTTGGGCTAAGAAAATCTCCTTTGCGCGGTATACGCTTTCATAGGTAGAAAAGCCTGCGTGGTCCATAAAAATATCCTCGCTCGGCACTCCTGCCTCTATCGCATACCGCTTCATAACATTTACTTCGTCATAATCATCTCCGCCGTGGTCACCGCTCATTATTATTTTCGGGGCGGCGCCTTTTTTGTATAACTCAATACCTACTTTTAGTCGGTCAACAAGCATTGGACTGGGTGTGCCATCATCATAAACACCGCAACCGAGGACGAGTATACACTCGGACTTCGGGGCGCTGTCAGCCAAAACGATTCCTCTCTCGCCCAACTTTAATGTGTATGCGTTTACAGAAATAAGAAAGGTAGCGGATGCAATTGCGATTATGAGTAATATTAAAAGTGTTATAAGTATAGGTTTTCTTCTGATTTTCACAACACCACTTCCTTTCGATTATATTTTAACACATTATTTTTGTATTTTCAACAATAGCCTCTCCCCTGCTATCGCCTAATAAAAAAGGTATATTATTAAGTTTTCGGGGATAATTATTATAACAGAATTCTCTTGACAAATGAAGAGAATTTCGATATAATAAACTCGCTTTTTAGCAAAATATAGGAAAAAGGAGGAAAATATGTGACAGCTTACGAGATTTTCAGTATGGAACACACCCTCGCGGCGCCGCTTTTGGAAAAATGCGATAAGCCGTGGGAAGCACTGCCTCGGATAAAAGAGTTTATTTTATCGCTCGGACCGACCCTGTCAAAAGAGCACTTTGATGAGATAAGCCCTAACGTCTGGGTTGCAAAAAGCGCCAGAATTTCGCCTGCTGCCGAGATTTCGGGTCCAACCGTAATCGGCGAGGAAAGCGAAGTGAGACCGGGAGCTTTCATTCGCGGAGGTGTTCTTGTAGGACGCGGCTGCGTTGTAGGAAACTCGACCGAGGTTAAAAACAGTATTATTTTCGACTCGGTGCAGATACCCCACTACAACTACGTCGGCGACTCCATTCTCGGCTATCGCTCTCATCTCGGAGCAGGCGCGGTCACCTCTAACGTAAAGAGTGACAAAAGCCTTGTGACGGTTATGATGGGCACAGACAGGATAGCTACAGGACTTAAAAAATTCGGAGCGATTCTCGGAGACTCGGTTGAGGTTGGCTGTAACAGTGTGCTTTGTCCCGGCACGGTTATCGGCAGAAATTCGACCGTTTATCCCCTATCGCGAGTTCGCGGCTTTATCCCCGAAAATTCGATTTTTAAGTCGAGTGAGAATATTGTCCCAAAAAGGTAAAACACTATTTTAAAATGTGCGGGACAAAACATACTAAGCGCCAGACCGTGACAACGGTGACGAGGAATGGAGTTTTCGAAAATTCGGCGGGTGCTCCATCGGCTTTCTCTTTCGGTCGTAAGAATGGGTACAAATAAACAAAAGCCCCTTTCAGAAAGAAAAAACATAAATATAGTCCCGCATAAAAAGGAGTAATTTTTATGTGCGGAATTATAGGCTACACAGGCAGCAGTAATGCGCTGCCAATACTGACTGAGGGTCTTCGCGCCCTCGAATACAGAGGTTACGACTCTGCAGGAATTGCGTATTTTGAGAAAAATACCCTTAAAGCGGTTAAAAGCGAGGGCAGAATTGATGCCCTCCAGCGTAAAATCGACCCTGCGGCAAAATCTGATTGCGGCATCGGTCACACACGCTGGGCAACCCACGGTGAACCCAGTGACAGAAATTCACACCCTCACGGCAATGAGAGTGTATACATCGTTCATAACGGAATAATTGAAAATTATATTGAGCTTAAAGAGGAGCTTCACTCTCTCGGTTATACCTTTTTATCGGAAACCGACACTGAGGCGGCAGCACTGCTTATCGACCATTATTACAGGGCTCTTTCCGACCCTGTTTTAGCACTTCGCGAGGCGGCTAAGCGTTTTCGCGGCTCTTATGCCATTGCGGCAGTTTTTGCCGATCTGCCCGGTGTTATCTACGGTATCAAGAAGGATAACCCCATGCTTGTTGCGGTAGGTACAGACGGTAATTTTATTACCTCGGATATTTCGGCTACCCTCTCCCACACCAATAGGTTCTTAAGAATTAATGATGGTGAAGCGGTTGAAGTCAGAAATGACGCTGTGCTTATCTTTGATGAAAACGGCGACCGAGTCGATCGGCAAAACGAAAAGGCAGAGTGGAGCCGAGCCGAGGCTGAAAAGTGCGGCTTCCCTCACTTTATGCTGAAGGAAATTTACGAAGAACCCGATGCCCTCATAAAAACGCTTCGCCCGAATATAAAGGATTCGCTGCCCTTCTTCCCCTCAGGATTGCTCGACGAAGCTTCTCTGCGAGGCTACGACCATATTCACATCGTCGCCTGTGGCACAGCGTATCACGCAGGGCTTATAGGCGCCTTTGCGATAGAGCGGCTTGCAAGAATCCGAGCAAGCGTTACTCTGGCATCGGAATTCAGGTATAATAAGCCGATTTTGTCTTCAAAGGACCTTGTTATAATAATCAGCCAATCGGGAGAAACAGCCGACACTCTGGCCGCCCTTCGCCTTGCAAAAAGCGAGGGAGCCCATGTTCTCGGCATCGTGAACGTGACGGGTTCTTCTGTCGACCGTGAGTCGGACGAAGTAATCCACACCCTTTGCGGACCCGAAATTGCCGTAGCTTCGACAAAGGCATTTACGGTACAGATTTCCCTTTTATACCTTATCGCCATTCATATCGGTTTTACCCTCGGAAGGCTGCCAAAGGCTGCGGTCGAGGCTCTCACAAATGAACTTTTCCTGAATATTCCGAACAAGATAACCGAGGTTATAGGTCTTTCCGATAAATTAAATTCGGTTGCAAGACGCTTTAAAACGGCTCACAGTATCTTCTTTATAGGCAGAGGTGTTGATGCCCTGCTCTCTGAGGAAGCGGCTCTAAAGTGTAAGGAGATATCCTATATTCACTGCGAAGCTTATGCTGCAGGCGAACTGAAGCACGGCACGATAAGTCTTGTAGAGAAAGGCACCCCCGTTATTGCCATTATGAACGATCCCGAAACCTTCCCTAAAATGATAAGCAACATTCGTGAGGTTACCTCTCGCGGCGGTGATATGCTCACCCTCTCACGACGCGGACTGGCCCTGCCCTCGGAGCTTCTGGATAAGACCCTCTTTCTACCCGAAACAGATCCCCTTCTCTCGGCTCTGCTATCGGCTACTGCAGTACAGCTTCTCGCATATCATCTCTCGAACGAGCTCGGAATTGACGTTGACAAACCGCGCAATCTTGCAAAAAGCGTAACCGTTGAATAATGAATTTTGAAAGGTAGATTTCTATGGGAAAATACTTTGGCACAGACGGATTTCGCGGTGAGGCAAATGTTAACCTCACCGTAGAACAAGCATTTAAAATAGGACGCTATTTGGGGTATTACTATGGTCGCGAGCACAAATGCCGAGTTGTTATCGGTAAAGATACACGCCGCTCCTCTTATATGTTTGAGTATGCCCTCTCGGCGGGACTTACCGCTTCGGGTGCCGACGCATATCTTCTTCACGTTACTACTACTCCAAGCGTTGCTTTTGTCACCCGCACAGAGGAGTTTGACTGCGGAATTATGATTTCTGCAAGCCATAACCCCTACCACGATAACGGCATTAAGCTGCTGAACAGATACGGTGAAAAGATGGGGGATTCGATACTTTCCGATATTGAGGACTATCTTGACGGAAAAATACCTGAAATTCCCCTTAAAACGGGAAGAGAAATAGGCCGCACCGTCGACTATGCCGAGGGCAGAAACCGATACACAGGCTATATAATCTCTCTTGCGCGCAATTCTTATAAAGGGCTTCGGGTAGGACTTGATTCCTCTAACGGCTCTACCTGGATGCTGGCAAAAAATATCTTTGATACACTCGGTGCACAAACCTATGTTTTGGGGGATAGACCGGACGGCTTTAACATTAACGAAAAATGTGGCTCGACCCATCCCGAGGCTCTGCAAAAATTAGTTAAAGAAGAATCTTTAGACATTGGCTTTGCCTTTGACGGAGATGCTGACAGATGCATTGCGGTGGATAATAACGGCAATCTACTATCGGGCGACCATATTATGTATTTCTCGGCAAAATACCTTAAAAACCGCGACTCTCTCTCGAAAAACACCGTAGTTACAACGGTTATGTCGAATATGGGGCTGTACCGTGCATTCGAGCGTGAGGGCATAAATTACGAAACGACCGACGTCGGTGATAAAAATGTTTATGATGCGATGCAGCGGGGCGGTTATTCCCTCGGTGGTGAGGAATCTGGACATATTATCTTTTCAAAGTATGCCTCGACCGGTGACGGACTTATTACCGCGATTAAGATTATGGATATATTTGTCGATTCCAAGCTTCCCTCTTGCAAGCTTTCTGACGGGCTTACAATTTTCCCGCAGATTACAAAAAATATTCGGGTTGCAGATAAAGATGCAGTAATAAACGACCCGGAAATTTTGACGGCTAAAGAAAGAGCTGAAAAAGACCTTGAGGGTCATGGCAGACTTCTTCTCCGCAAAAGCGGCACAGAACCGGTTATCCGAGTTATGTGCGAAGCCGAAAACGCCGAACTTTGCCGATATACTGTAGATTGTCTCTCCGAAACAATTATAAAAAAATACCAACACTAAAAATGATATGCACCCCAAAAGTTAGATACCTTTGGGGTGCATAAATTTTATTTGCTTATTCTTTCCGGTCTTTTACCGTCATTGGGCGTGTATTTTAAAAGCATACCAACCGACATCCAGAAGATTACTGAGGTGCTTGTACATCTGAAGAATAGGTCGGATTCAAAAAAGGATGCCGACAGCATTACTACAATAAGTGCAAGCAATAAATAAGCTGCTATGCTGGGTTTTTCGTGGGTTCTGAAATATCTTACAGTACGGAGGAAGCCTAAAACGATAAAGATGAGTAGTAAAACAACTCCTACCGCACCCGCCATAACGAATGCTCCTACATATGCATTGTGGGTATCGTAAATCAAATTATTTTCATACATAAACGGATAGTTATCCTTTATGTATTTAACGATAAAGAGGTCAGAATATTCCTCCTTAATGCTGCTCATATAACTTCCGGGGGCCATTCCCAGTACAACTCTTGACGGCTCTTCGGCCATTATTGAGAAATAATTTCCCCAGATTTCAAAGCGATGGTTTGAAATATTTTCAGAATCAACATCGGCCCTTTCAAGCTCGAGTTCAAGCTCGTCATCGGTAGAATCATCCGACGCATAAAGATACATAACGCTCTTCATTGCATCGTCGCAAAGACCGATAGCATAAAAACTAGTAACCGCCGCCACTAAAGACAGGACAACACACACAAGCGCCTTAAGAAGCTTTGAAATGCACTTTTTATAGCTAAAATAGTTATAAACTATAAATAGAACTGTGATAAATGCAGCACAGGCTATTGCTACTATGACGGCTCTTGTGCCCGATGCTACCACATATAGAAAAGCGAGCACGGCGGTTATGATAAAATATGCCTTTATAAGTTTTTTGGTTGCCTTAACGGCTATTAAAACAGCTACCGCGGCAAGCATTATCATAAAGACAGAGGCAAAGTGGGTGCTTCCGTAAACGCCGAAAAGACGCGCCTGGACGAAGCCCTGTCTGAGTATTCCGCCATCATATTCGGCAGTGTAACCTATAAGTGCATACATCTGAACAAGAGAAATGATATTTGTAATGTTAAAAATTAAGGTTACAGACAAAATCCATGCTGAAATGGGCTTTTTAAGTTTCGCAAAATCAAGTCTTCTGCCAATCGGGAAGATTACGAGCATCTGTGAAATCTGCCAAACAATAGCCTTTGCATTTACTATGATGCCGTTTCTAAAATTAAGCAGGGTGGAAAGGCACATAACAGCTATTATTCCTATAAGAAGCCAGGAATAAAGCTTCTCCTTGAAAAGGTTTCGGTCTATAAGGAAATCCCACAAAAAAATGCCAAAGCCAATCACCGCAAGCGAGGGTGAAACGAAGCTGAGATGCAGAGCTAATATCATCTGTCTGAAGGGAACAATAAGATAAAGAAGCTGATAAGTGAGCACCACAAAGAGGTAGATTACAGAAATGCGCTCTACCCATTTATTGCCCACTAGACTTCCTCTTAAATTTTTAAGTTTTGAAAGCATAGTTACATCTCCCATTTGAAAACGGTCTTAAAGGGTGTGTTTAAATCCTCGGCAAATACCCTGAAGATATCGCCCGTTTTTCTAACACTGCCGGCATCGTAAATGATTACCTTTAGTCGGTTCCTGAAATTATTGTCGGCAAGGAGCTCTGACGCCTTTAAAAAGTCGTCTTTGCCCGAACGGGAACATCCGACAAGGGTCATTCCGCGCTCCAGCACCATTCGGGTATTGATGGCAACACGATTTTCCGAAACGCCCATAAGCATAAGCGTGCCTTGAGGATTGATTGTACGAATTACATCCTCAATAGCATAATAGCTTCCCTCTCCGCCACAACACTCAAAGGCGTGGTCTATATGGAAATCCTCGGGGAGGTCGTCCGAAAAATAGGTTTCGTCGGCAAAGGAGAACTGTGCAAGCTTGGAGGGCTCGCGTCCGACTATTATTAATTGACTATGGGGGAAGCACTTCTTTAAAACACAGGCAACAACATAAGCCAGACTTCCATCACCCCAAATACCGATGCGCTCTCTACGCTTGTGAGCGACGGCGTCGAAACGGGTTGTTGCGTGTACGGCAACGCTGATAAACTCGCATATTGCGGCTACATAGAGGTCCTCTGACTGCAGAGGCACTACCCTATCGCGGGGAAGCTCGACAAGCTCTCTCATAAAGCCGTCACGGCCGCTTGATAAAAAGCCGCTCTTTCTTTGATAATTTTCGTAAATAAAATCATCGTCCTCACCGGGAACGTTGGGTATCATAACAACCGCTTGTCCAACCTTCAGTTCCCCCGTCGGGTCATAAACAACCCTTCCGCAGGCTTCGTGAATAAGAGCCATAGGAAGCTTTGATTTTAGAACCTTTATGTCTCGCTGACCCTGAAAATAGCGCTGGTCGGCGTGGCAAACTGCCATATATTCAGGGCGCACGATAATCTTATCACCAAAGGTAATATCATCATACTTAACCGTAATAACCTTTGGTGCGGTAAGCTGATAAACCTGATTAATCAAGAACCTTTCCTCCTACCATAGCCTCGGCTATTTTATAATCTCCGGGTGTGGTTACTTTGATATTGGTATATGAGCCCTCGACAAGGTATACAGGGTGATTTCTTACGACACAGATTTTGCAAGCGTCGGTTAAAATACCCTTTTCATCGTCGGAAAGTGAAGCATAAAGCTCCTTTAAAAGATTTATTTTAAAGCTTTGTGGGGTCTGTCCCTGATACATCATTCTTCTGTCGGGAATGTCGGAAATGAACTTTCCGTCCTTTGAAACAACGATTGTATCTACTGCGGCGGTAACGGTATCAACTGCGCCGTATTCCTTTGCGTACTTAATATTTTCCGAAATCATACGGAGTGTTACAAAGGGGCGAACCGAGTCGTGGGTTACTATGATATGCTCCTCACTCTCGCCAAAGTCAGCTTCAATAGATGTAACTATATTAAGAATGGTCGAGTTGCGGTCGGTGCCGCCGGGGGCGGCCTTTACCCTATCTCTGGTGGCTTCGGGAATATACTTTTCGATAAGATCGTTCATATAATTTATCCAATCGGGATGAACACCGATATAAACCCTGTCAAGCTCGGTAGATGTTAAAAACTTTTCAAGGGTGTGGATTATGATGGGCTTATCGCCAAGAGGTAAAAACTGCTTTGGCATATCAGCCATATGCATTCTGCTACCTACTCCGCCTGCTAAAATAGCACCAAATACCATAAAATCAAATCCTTTCGGTTATATGTTTTCTATTAGCTCCAACCACTCGCGAAGAATGGCTTCTTTTGAGAATTTATTTATATTTTCCTGCGACTTATCCGACATTTTTTGTCTTTCTTCGCCATTTTCTATAAGGCGGCAAATCGCCTCTCCCATTTTTTCAGTATCGTAGGGCTGAATGAGGATTCCGTCCTCGTTATCCCTTACTATCTCGCGCGGGCCGGTTAAAATATCAAAGCTGACTATCGGCAGGCGGTTGAGCTTTGCCTCGAGCAGAACAAGTGGCAATCCCTCGCGGTAGGAGGGTAAAACGTACATCGAATAGTCACGGTAGCGGTCTGAAAGGTCGCTTCGCATACCGAGAAGGTTTACGTTATCCCCTATTTCATACTCTTTGATAAGTCCTTTTACACTTTCCATCATTTCGCCGTCGCCGAAAATATCGAGCGTCCAATCGGGGTATTGCTTTGCAACGGGGGCAAACGCCTTTATCAGCATATCGAAGCCCTTTTCCTTGCCAAAACGACCGGCAGAAACTATTTTTTTAGAGGAAATATCGTACTTTTCGCTGTGCGGTACTTCGGTATCTATCCAGTTATAAATACTTTTTACCTTTTTCTTTGGGAGTAAAAAACGCTTTATATAATCATCGCGGCTCTGCTCGGTCAGGGTTACTACCCTGTGGCACAGGAGTGATGAAATAAGACGGATAACAACGATATCCTTTTTATCCCACTGATTCATAAGTGCGCCGTGGTCGCAGAAAATAAGCCTGGTCTTTACCCTGCCGCGCACAACCGAAGCGAGGAAGCCGGGGTAATTACCCTGAATTATCATAACCTCGATTCCGTTTTCGCGAAGATAATCGGAAAGAACGGTTTTAAGCTCTCGCCGCATCTCGGAAAGACGCTTTTCCTCTTTTAAAAGGGTTACAAAGTGCACCCTCTCATCAATGGTGTATATCGGGTCGCCCTTTTGTACGATGCTTAAAAGATGCACCTCGTAACTTTCTGCAAGGGCGTTTACAAGGCTTGCAGTTACCTGCTCTACACCGCCGCGCACCGACATATCATAATCTATAAAACAGATTTTTCTCATTTATTGATACCATCTCTCTTTTCCTTCATCTTTGAAAGCAGAAGATAAAATGCGGGGCTTAATTTCAAAGCGATGGCAGAAAGTCTTCTTGCCTTTCTGAAATAGGGGGTTTTGTAAATTTTAAGCCAATTTTTTCTAAGGTGGGAAATTACCTGCTTATACTCGGGAAGGCTTTTGTAATTCTTCGTAGCGAGGATACGGTCGAGCACTACGAAATATCCCCAATTTATACGAAATTCACATATTGGGATAAGCTCGGGGTTGGTATCTTTAATTTTGTTTAAAGTATATTCATAGGCCTCGATAACGTGCATAGCCTTTTCGCTAAAGGGTCTTGTTGTTATGCTATCGCTACGATGCCAGTAGTTATAAAGCGATTCGGTAGATACGGCTACCCTTTCGACCGATAAAAAGAGGTCGGGTGTGTAAAAGGCATCTTCATAGGTTTTGCCAACCCTGAAGGAAAGCTTTTTTGCAATTTCTGCCTTTATAAGCTTGGTACAAACTGAGCCGGGCAGCTTTTCACCCTCTAAAGTAAGCTTTAAAGCTTCCATTCCGTCGGTTACAAAGCTTGTAATCTCGCCAAACTGTGGGGTGCGGCCATCCTTGTAGCAATCGTAAATTCCAACAACCGAAAGGTCTGCCCCGTTATCTGTTATAAGAGAATACAGTCTGGCAAGAAACTCTGTTTCTAAAAAATCGTCGCTATCTACAAAGCAGATATATTCTCCCTCTGCCGCCACAGTTCCTGCGTTTCGGGCATCCGAAAGGCCGCCGTTTTCTTTATGAATAACGTGAACTCTTTCGTCTTTTTTAGTATATTCATCACAAATCTCACCGCTTCGGTCGGTTGAGCCGTCATCGACCAAAATAACCTCGAAATCCGTAAAGGACTGTGCGAGGATAGAGTCAACCGCGCGACCGAGATATTCGCTGACATTATAAACCGGAACAACTACCGAAATTATAGGTTTTTTCATGGATTTCTCCTTTAACGTCCGACGATTTCTTTAACAATTCCAAGTACCCGTTTAAATTCCTCACGCTCGAAAATAAAGTTTACAGCGAGGAGTAAAATAAGGGAAGCAACACCGATTGCGACGGCACTAATAAGCCATGTAAGCCAGCTGTCGGTTGTTTGGGGCAGTAAGAAAAGTCCTCCGCAAACCGCAATCCCAACCGCTACGGTATTTCGCAAAAGTCGCCCGAGGCTTCGCCTTAAGGTGCCCGGCATAAACTTGTTTGCGGTATAGAAGATAACATCGGTAGAACGGTAAAGATAAGAAAGGCACATAGCCGTCATAACGCCGACGATTCCAAAAAGCGGGGTGAGAACAAGGGAGAAAACAAGGCTTATTACAAGCTCGATAATGGCTCTGCCTTGTGTTTCCTTATAGTGTCCCGCAGCGCAAATTACTGTAAGTCCAGGTGTTCTTACAGCCATTAGTATTCCCGAAAGGGTGAAAAGCAATACTAGCTCGGGACGGACGTAGCTTACTCCGTCGGTAAAGCCCTGACTGTATAGATAAACGAAGGGATGAAGCAATACCGCAACGCAAGCGTAGCAAACGAAGATGATTATAAACATTATCATTTCATAGCTTGAATAGCTGCGCTTAAGTGTCTCCTCCTCCCCTTGCGCTATGACCTGTCCAAAGGAGGGCGCAAGTCCGCTTGTGAGGGAGTTTAGGAGGTTTGAGAGGGAGTATGCAACAAGGTTATAAACCGAGTAAACGCTAACCTCGGCAAGGGCATCTACCTTTACCATTACGGTAAGTAAAACAACCGCCGCGTTGTTGGCAACGGCACCTACAATCTGATGAAGGAGTGCCGCTCTTCGTTGAGAGAGAGAATCCTTTGCAGGAGCTCCGTTAAAGCGGTAATTTGGGTATTTAACCTTGCAATAGATAATTGCAAGAAGGCTTCTTAAAATATAAATTGCAGCGGTGGTTGACTTTACAACCAGTGCCGAAGCGCCCATTTTAAGCTGAATTACGCAGACCACCGTCATAATAACGGTGCCGAGAATTTGAATGGTGTAAAGGACGTAACCGCGCTGGTCTGCCATAAGGAGAACTCGGTATTTTCCAAGGAAGAAATAATCTACGATGCCGTTTACAGAAAGCACAAGCACCATAACACGGATAAAGCCGATGTCTTTTATCTCACTGTCTACAAGCATTGGGTAAAAGGCGACGAGAATGGCAACGAGTACCACAAAAATCAGTCCCGAGCGAAGATAAAAGTTCTTTGTTGCGGCTAAAATTCCGTTTACTCGGTCGGTATCGCGGTCTGCAAGCGGCTTATATAGAGCAACCGTGCTTGCCGCACCGACACCTGCTTCTACAAGGCTCATATAGCTGATAAACTGCGATATTGAGGAAACAAGTCCGTTTACTGCAGAGCCGAAAACAAGGATGAAAAATTTGGGCACAATAAGACCCGAAACCGCCAAGACTGCTTGCAGCAAAAGACTTGTTAAAGCATTTATAAAGGCTTGTCTTGTACGCATTTTAATCCTTCTTACCTTCGATAAAATACCGTGTTCCGCGGTAAATCTTATAGCTGTTTTCCATATCCATCACTTCAAATTCGTGGTGGCATTTCTGTTTTTCTACGGGGGGCAGCTTCATATAATCACCGAATGCCATTTTGAGGTATCCGTCGTAGCCAACGGGAATTGGCATTTTGTGTCCCTCGAAATCAACACGGATTGCCGACTCGAAATATTCCTTGGGATACTCATTTTGCATATAGTGGGGACCTGAGCAGAGCTCGGTTATATAGTCACATTCCGATATAGGATATTTCGACATCTTGCGCTCGCAAAGACGCCATATTTTATATCTTATTCCCTTTGATTTAAAGAGGGCAAGCAGTACCTTGCCGCCGAATGTAACGAGTTTTCCGTGATTGGTGGGAGCCTTGCCCACAACAAAAAGCGAATAAAGGAGCGCCCACATTTTTTGTAATTTGCGGCGAATACCCGTAGGACAGCCGTCAATAGGCAAAACATCGAGCACAAGTCCGTGGTTTATATCAAGATTCATCTGATAGGTCTTGATAAAGGTTGTGTTGTTGGCATTTATGGTTACAAACTGATTCTCTGTAACGAGGTCGCGGGTGGGATACTGGATTGAATATTCCTCGGTATCAACCCAAAGCTTTTTGAGCTTTTCATAGTCATCACGAGGCATAAAAACATCAACATCGTCATCCCACGGGATAAAGCCGCGATTTCGTATAGAGCCGATGCAACAACCGCCGCACATATAGTAAAGAAGACCGTGCTCCTCGCAGAATTTATCAAAAAAGAGTGCCATTTCAAGGCCTTTAAGCTGCATTGAGCGAACCTCTTCACGGGTGAGTTCAACTGTTGCCATTATTTTACCTCTTTTCTAACCCTTCTGACCCAAAACGGCATTTCAACGAGTCCCTTAAGCGTTCCTATACCGTAAGAGGTATGAAGCAGGAAGAAAAGGACGGGCAGTTCAAGATTTGTAAAGGAAAATTCATTTTTTATTATCTCGATTACAGAGTTTACAACAACAAAAAGTGTGTATACTCCCCAAAGAAGAGCCGCAAACTGCCAGATTCCGAATGCGGCAAGGATGCCCGTTATTATTATCGCCATTACAAAGGCAAATGGCACTAAATGAAAGATCGAGAAGCACTTGGGATTTATGCCCATAGTTTTTCCAATCCAATAGCCATTTAAGAACTTTTGACGGAGCATAAGCTTTAGGTTGCTCCTCGTGTGCTGATAGCTGATAATTTCGGGGTCATAGCACATTTTAAAGCCCGCACGGTTAATGCGCTCGGACATATCGTTGTCCTCGGTACGGGCAAGGCGAACATCGTAAAGACCGACGGTATCGTAAACCTCTCGGCGGTACATTCCATGGAAAATTGAGGAAACATAGCACTTTTTCTCGCTGTTTCTGTAAGCTGCAAAGCCACTTCCGAACATTGCACTTTCGGCGGTAAGTAGGGTCTTTTTCCAATTGGTTTCTCCGTCGATTATGTTGGGTCTTCTGCCTCCCGTTACCATTTCGCCGCTTTGCTGCAATTTTACATTTTTTGAAATAAAATCAACAGGGACAGATGCGTGAGCATCTATTCTGACAATAGCATCACCCGAATAGTTTTCGAGCATTACATTACAGCCGTAAGGCAGGGTTTTTTTCTCGTTTTTGAGAAGCTTTACGGCGTAATAGTAAGCACTATGCTCTGCCGCAAAATCTTCCATAATTTTGTAAGTGTTGTCCCCCGACATACTGTCGATAAGCAGAATTTCGGTTTTTTCCTTCGGGTAATCCTGATTTAAAATATCATTGAGTAGTGAAGAGAGAGTTTTTTCTTCGTTATAGGCTACAACCGCTATTGAAATTAACAAATAAAGCACCTCTTTTTCGCCATTATATATTATATGGATATATTATCCCATAATTATAGATATTATATCACAGTGTGAGAGATATGTCAATAAATGTGGAACGCTGCAGTTTAACATGTGGAACGCTGTAGTTTAAGCGTTGCAACATAAAAACGCTCGGGATATCCCGAGCGTTTTAACCTTAGCGCAGTACTTATATTATTTGTGCTCTTCTTCAAACTTTCTAAGGAATTCTACCAACGCCTCAACGCCTTCCTTGGGCATAGCGTTATAAATAGAAGCACGAAGGCCGCCAACCGACTTATGACCCTTAAGGTTATCATAGCCTGCTGCCTTGGTAGCCTTAACAACCTCAGCATCGAGTTCCTTGGAGGCAGTAACAAAGGGTACGTTCATAAGGCTGCGAACTTCCTTCTCAACAGTACCGCTGAACATTTCAGACTGGTCAAGGAAGTCATACATAACCTTAGCCTTTTCCTCATTAAGCTTGCTAATAGCCTCAAGGCCGCCAATGCTCTTAAGGTACTTGAACACCTTTCCGCAGCTGTAAATTGCCCAACAGTTAGGGGTGTTATACATAGAGTCAGCATCAGCATGGGTCTTATACTGCATATAAACAGGAAGATTGTTCAAATCGTCACGGATGAGATCCTCACGAATGATAACTACTACCATACCGGCAGGACCTACGTTCTTCTGCACTCCTGCGTAGATTAGACCATAGTCAGACACGTTACAGGGCTTGGATAGGAACATGGAGGACTGGTCAGATACAAGAACCTTGCCCTTGGTATTGGGCAGCTTCTGCCAGGTGGTGCCGTGAATAGTCTCGTTCTCGCATATGTAAACATAGTCGATATCATCAGCAATATCAAGATCCGAGCAATCGGGAATGTATGTATAATTCTTATCTTTAGACGAAACAACGGTGACCTCGCCAACCTTCTTAGCTTCGGCAATCGCTTTTTTCGACCAAGCACCTGTCTCGATGTACAGAGCCTTACCGTTCTTCATAAGATTCATAGGAATCATAGAGAACTGAAGGGTTGCGCC
Organism: Acutalibacteraceae bacterium; assembly: GCA_045638145.1. Classification (GTDB taxonomy): domain Bacteria; phylum Bacillota; class Clostridia; order Oscillospirales; family Acutalibacteraceae; genus SFWF01. The sequence goes on along the minus strand of JAZUAU010000020.1, from coordinate 39,887 downwards.
GCCCTGAATAAAGAGCACCTTGTAGTTATCAGGAATATTCATCAGTTCACGCAGATCCTGTTCTGCCTCTTTTGCAATCTGATCGAACTCAGGACTGCGATGAGACATTTCCATTACACACATACCGCTGCCGCGGTAATTTAACAATTCTTCTTTGATTTCCTCCAACACAGGCTCAGGCATCATAGCAGGACCGGCAGAGAAATTAAATGTACGACCGTACTTCAATTTTATTACCTCCAATTCTAAAAAACAGCATAACTGTTTCTTTAATTTTACCTCCTAGTTATTAAACCGTAAAGAATCTAATAAAATGCAGTTGCTAAACTTTTCAAAGTTTGGTATAATAAAGGAAATTAGCATTGGGAGGCTTTTATGGAATTACTTCAGCTTCAATATTTTTTTGAAAGTGCAAAGACCGAAAACTTTGCCAAAACAGCCGAAAAACATTATGTCCCTACCTCTTCTGTATCGGGTTCAGTTCGCAGATTGGAAAAGGAGCTCGGTTGCCAATTATTTGACCGAACCAGTAACCGATTGACCCTCAACCGCAACGGTAAGCGTCTGTTTCAAGCACTTCAGGTAGCCTTTGATGAACTTAACAATGCAGTAAAGGATCTCACTACCATAGAGGATGACCGGGAAATCCGTCTGCTTGTACGGGCAATGCGTGGCAATATAACCGATTACATTATTGAATACAACCGCGCAAAGCCGCACATTCATTTCCAAATCAATTTTTACACAGAAGATCAGAATTTCGACAAGTACGACATCATTATTGACGAGCATTCTGATTTGTACCCAACCTACGAGCATATGAAGCTATGCCATACGCATTTACGACTGGTCGTTTCGCGAGACAGCCCGCTGGCAAGAAAAAAGCTGACTATGAAGCAGTTGTCTTCTCAACAATTCATCACTCTGGACGAGCAAAGCAATGCGCATAAGATTCTGGTGGATGCCTGCAGAAAAGCAGGATTTCATCCTAACATTTCTATTCGCAGCAACGATATGAAATATTACGAAAAGCTGGTAGATTCAGGCATTGGTATCGGCATAGAACAGAACAATCCAAGTAATTTGCGTCAACGTAATATTGCTTATCTTGATGTATCTGATTTTGTAGAGGATTCTGTTGTTTTTGCATACTACAAAAAGGAAGCAGCCTACGGCAATATTGAGCAATTTTTACAGTTTCTCAGCAGCAAGAATTTTATGTAATTTACATAAATGTTTATAGGAAAAAGGGCTGTAAAAAAACAGTCTAAAAAATCCGAGGTTCACGATTAAATGTGAGCCTCGGATGCTTTTTGTTCCGAATAATGTTAAAATTAAGATAAATCTGCTTAAAATCCGGTTCTCTGTCTTATGCTTTCTTTAGACATCTTTCAACTACTCCCTTACTTATCCATCCAGTAAACAAAAAAAGGTAGAAATACAAAAACGACCATAACGCATCAATAACTATTAGAATGAGCGTTAGCAAATAATTCATTGATTTTGCTTTAGTTTTAATTAGATTTATTATTTGCACGAAACCTATTGTTGGCATTATAGGTACAAATAGCAAATATACCAAAATCATATTAAACGGAATTATAAAAAATCCAGAAAGAATCTTTAGATCTAACCACACCGAGAGCCATGCCAAAGCTACCGCAGAAAACAATATAAACCATTTATATAGACATATTTTTTTAAATCGATTTGGTTCAATTTACTGCCCATTTTAACCGTCCCCTGATTGACCCTATCTGTTAGTTCCTCTCGTTTTCCAAGATGATTTGTTCCCACAATCCTACTGCAGATAAAGCCAATAATTGTAAGTATGCAACAATATACCAAACAGTTTGATACAATATCTCACTAGTTGAAATTCTGTCAACAATCATTTGGAGTATCATCGGCAGACTCAAAGCCAAAAATAATTTTGCAAATATCCTTATTTGCCGTCTAAATCTAAACTCCGTTTTCCAAAGTTTACAACTTAACACAAAAAGGGTAATACCATTGATAATCGGTATAAAAACCAAAAATTTTTGTATTTTAATGCTCATATTAATATACCTTTCTAATTCTAAGATATTTCAATTGAAAAACCTATTAGTCCTCCCCATGACGCCTTGGATTTTTGGGGGCTTAGACTAAAATTATATCCCGCAGATAAGGGAACACAAGGGGACGGTTCTTTTGGAACACAAGGAACACAAGGGGACGGTTCTTTTGTGTTATCGGAATTTACGCACAACATTAAAACTTACCCCCGTTAATCTACTAATCTGTCTGATTGAGATTCCGCTTTGCCTTAACTTTTTCAAAATTAAATCTCTCTTTACCTTCTCTAAATTTTGTATTTCGGTAACACAGAGGAACCGTCCCCTTGTGTTCTATCATGGTTTCATGTTGTTGTGTGTGATGCCAAATCATGCAGTGTTCTCTGTGTTGCGAGACAAAGAGCATATGCCAGAACAGAGGAAAACATCTTTTTTAAACTAAAATTTTTCATAATTTCGTCTCCTTGTGGTCTCAGGTGGATGGGCGGATGGCAAAATTTATAAGGCGCAGAAATTCAGGGGAACTCAGGCGCAAAGAAAAACTGTTTTTAACCGATACCTTCCTCTTGGAGCAAAGGAAGCTTTAATTATGATATTTTTCGACATATTTCTTCCTCCGTCCCTAAAATTTTAAAAACAAAAAGCGCATAGTTACACGGGGGCTTTCCCGTACGACTGTGCGCTTTTATAGTTTTATTAATTTTTTGCAGTAATCGGCTTGTCGTCGGGATGTTTACTGCATTTTTATATTACCATAATTTAGAAACAATGTCAAGACCGCAGAAGGACTTTAGCTATTAATTGTTGCCCATTAATTTCACAAGGACAGCCTTCTGTGCATGAAGACGGTTCTCTGCCTCTGCAAATATTTCCTCTGCGTGGGCTTCGAATACCGCCCCGGTAATCTCCTCTTCCCTATGTGCAGGCAGACAGTGCTGTACCATGGCATCGGGTTTTGCTACTGCCATTACGGAATCGTTAATCTGATATCCTTTGAATACCTTTTCGCGCTCTGCCTTTTCGTCCTCCTGACCCATAGATGCCCAAACGTCGGTATAAAGCACATCGGCATCCTTTGCAGCATCAAGAATATTATCGGTGCAGGTAAATTTACCGTTTCCAGCGGCCCATTTCATAATTTCGGGGTCGGGTGTATAGCCCTCCGGACAAGCAACGGCTACCTCCATTCCCATCTTGATTCCGCCAACGATGAGAGAGTTTGCCATATTGTTTCCATCACCAATATAGCACATCTTTTTATCCTTAAAATTGCCCTTAAACTCACGGAAGGTCATAAGGTCGGCAAGGACCTGACAAGGGTGGCAATAGTCAGTAAGACCGTTGATAATCGGGATTGAGCCGTACTCAGCGAGTGCTTCAACTTCTGCCTGCTCGAAGGTTCTAATCATAATACCGTCAAGGTAGCCTGAAAGCACGCGAGCGGTGTCTTCGACCGGTTCTCCTCTGCCAATCTGAAGGTCGCGAGAAGAGAGGAAAAGTGCAGAACCGCCAAGGTCGTACATACCAACCTCAAAGGAAACACGTGTCCGGGTTGAGGACTTCTGGAAAATCATACCAAGAGTTTTACCCTTCAGATGATGATGCTCAATTCCGTGCTTTTTCTCGTACTTTAACTGGTCTGCGAGGTTTAAAATATCGGTAATTTCCTGCTCGGAAAAATCCATTAATTTCAGTAAGTGTTTAGCCATTATTTTACAGCCTCCTTAATTATCCGTACCGCTTTTTCGAGAATTTCGTCCTCGATATTAAGCGGAGGTAAAAGACGAACCTTAGTCTTTGCGGTAAGCACCAAAACGCCCATTTCTCGGCACTTTTTGACTACCTCTTTCGCGTCCTTTTCGGTCTCGAGTCCAATCATAAGACCCATTCCGCTGACGCTTTTAATTCCTTCTGCTCCGCTGAGCTCGGAAAAGATATATTCGCTCTGTTTTTTAACATTTGCGAGCAGTTCATCGTCGATTCGAGAGATTATATTATACGCTCCAGCGCAAACAACGGGGTTGCCGCCAAAGGTTGAGCCGTGGCTACCGGGGGTTAGGGTGTCCTTAACCCTTTCACCGAGCATGCAAGCGCCAATCGGAAGTCCACCGCCAAGACCCTTTGCAGTAGAAACGATGTCAGGCATAATGCCGAACTGCTGATATGCGTATAGGCTTCCCGTTCTGCCGTTTCCTGTCTGTACCTCGTCGATTATAAGGAGAATGTCATTCTTGTTGCAGAAATCGGCAACCTCTTTGACAAAACTCTCGTCGAGCTTCATAACGCCGCCCTCGCCTTGTACCAACTCTATCATAACGGCACAGGCATTACTCTCCTTTGCAAGGGTTATAACTCCGTTTACATCGTTTGCATCGGCATAAACGAAGCCCTCGGTAAAGGGACCGAATTCGGTGTGGAAGGAATCCTGACCTGTTGCAGCAAGGGTGGTTATTGTTCTGCCGTGGAAGGAGTTTTTAAGGGTGACTATTGTGCTTCTGCCCTCTCCGTACTTCTGAAAGGAATAGCGGCGGGCGGTTTTGATAGCGCACTCGTTAGCCTCTGCGCCCGAGTTGCCGAAAAAGACCTTTTTCATACCGGTTCTCTCACATAAAAGCTCGGCAAGTTTAGCGCAGGGCTCGGTATAGTAAAGGTTTGAGGTGTGCTGTAATCGGGTCAGCTGCTCGGTTACAGCAATTACCCACTCGGCATCCGAAAATCCGAAGGTGTTAACGGCGATTCCCGTTCCCATATCTATATATTCGTGTCCCTCGGTATCGTAGGCAACGGCACCCATTCCCTCACGAAGCTCGAGGGGAAATCTGCCGTAGGTCGAAGCGACGAACTCATTATCTATCTTAGTAATACTCATTATTAGCCTCCGTAGAGCATTGTACCGATACCCTCGTCGGTAAGGGTTTCCATTAAAAGTGCATGAGGCACTCTGCCGTCGATGATGAATACTTTATTAACACCCTGACGGATAGCTTCAACACAGCACTCGATTTTCGGAATCATACCTCCAGAAATTACCCCCTCGCGCATAAGAAGCGGTGCTTCGCTGACGCAGACAGAGGAAATAAGGGTTGATTCATCGTCCTTATCACGGAGAAGTCCGACGATATCAGTCATGAGAATTAAAGATTCAGCACCGAGTGCAGAGGCTATGCGAGCCGCCGCAGTATCGGCATTAATATTATAAATATTTCCCTCTTTGTCGCATCCGACGGTGGAAATTACGGGGATATAGCCCTTTTCGAGCAGGTCGTTTACAGGCTCAATATTGATTTTGGTAATTTCACCAACATAGCCGAGGTCTGGATTTTTCATTTCGGCTTCGATAAGGTGTCCATCGGTACCGGTAAGTCCTATTGCCTTGCCTCCCGAATTCTGCAGATGATTAACAAGGGTTTTATTAATCTTGCCTGCAAGGACCATCTGTACTATTTCAACAGTTTCCTCGTCGGTAACACGAAGACCGTTTACAAACTTGGATTCCTTGCCGACTCTCTTTAACATATCGGAAATTTCGGGGCCGCCGCCGTGAACGAGAACAACCCTGATTCCGATTGTGTTAAGAAGCACAAGGTCACGCATAACGTCGTTTTTAAGCTCCTCGTTTATCATAGCGTTGCCGCCGTATTTTACTACTATGGTCTTGCCGTCATACTGCTTTATGTAGGGCAGCGCACGGACAAGAATTTCTGCTCTTTGAGCGTTTGTTATCATAAATTATCTCCTGATTTTTAATGAATAGGGCCAAGGACAAAGGGCCCGGGGCCGAGGGAAAGGTGTTGCCTTCGGCAACGAATATATAACAGGCGAACACAGTTCTCCGCTACATCTTAAAGATTGCAAATAAATATCGCTAGACCGAGTTCGAGAGAAATTTGTTCAGAGTGCCGCATCCGGTCAGTGGTGTTATATTTTCTATACAGCCCCTGACCGAGAGGCGTGTGCTATGGGCAAATTTATCCGAACTAAGTTCTATAGTCTCCGTTAATTTTGACGTAATCATAAGTCAGGTCGCAGCCCCAAGCGGTGGCCGAGTGCTCGCCGTCGTTAAGATTAACAATTATATCGATTTCTTCCTCTAAAAGAATCTCTTTTGCTAGGTCTTCCGAGAAGTCAACACCTGCGCCGTTCTCACAGACAGAAATCTCGCCCTTTTTGGACTTGAAGGAAACGTCAACCTTTGTAACATCGACGTCGGCTCCGCTGTAACCGATTGCACAGAGAACTCTTCCCCAGTTTGCATCGGCACCGAACATAGCCGCCTTTGTAAGGGATGAGCAGATTACACTTTTTGCAACCGTTTTTGCAATTGCCTCACTCTTTCCTCCCGAAACGACACATTCGAGAAGCTTTGTTGCTCCCTCGCCGTCGCCTGCAATCATCTTGCAGAGGTGAACTGTAAGAGTATTAAGGGCTTTGCAGAAGGTATAAAAATCCTCGTTAAAGGCATCAATTACGGGGTTTTCTGCCATTCCGTTTGCCATAACGGTTACCATATCGTTAGTTGAGGTATCACCGTCGATTGAAACCATATTGAAGGTGGATTTAATGTCCTCACTCAGTGCTTTCTGCAGCATTTCGGGGGTGATAGCGCAGTCGGTAGTGATAAACACAAGCATTGTTGCCATATTGGGATGAATCATTCCCGAGCCCTTTGCAATACCGCCCATTTTGCAGGTCTTACCGCCGATTTCGAAGGAAACGGCAACCTCTTTCACCTTGGTGTCGGTGGTCATAATTGCTTCTGCGGCGGCGAGAGAATTATCCTCTTTGAGCCCAGAAACCAGCTCGTCCATACCGCCCTTGATAGGGTCGAGTGAGAGGGGCTGACCGATAACTCCGGTTGAAGCGACGATAATGTCAGCGGCATCAACACCGAGAGCGGCGGCGGTTATATCGCACATACCGCGTGCTATCTCAATTCCGTTTGCGTTGCAGGTATTTGCGTTTCCGCTGTTGCATACTGCGGCAACAGCATAGCCGTCAGAAATATTCTCCTTTGTTACGATATTGGGAGCACCCTTTACAAGGTTTGTGGTATAAACACCTGCGGCGGTGGCACGCTTCTCACTAACGATGAGAGCGAGGTCGCGCTTTGTACGGTTTTTTCTGATACCACAATGTACTCCGTTTGCTTTAAATCCTTTTGCGGCAGTAACGCCGCCAGAAATCAGTTGCATTATGTAAAACTCCTATAAATTGCTATTATAAATCAAGTCCGAGTGTGGGGTCGCATCCGAGCATAATATTCATACACTGAAGAGCCGCACCGGAAGCACCCTTTCCGAGGTTGTCATAACGGGCAATAAGCAGTATTCTGTCGTCATTTCCGGAAACGGTTATCTGCATTGAGTCTTTTCCGTAAATTCCGTTTGCAGAGACAAAGCCGCCCTCGTTAAGGTCATCAACAAAGTTTACTACGGGGCCCGTGTATTTTTGCCTGTAAACTTCCTTTATATCGGCGGCAGAGCCTTTTTTAAGCTGACTGCTAAAGAGGGGCACGGTAACACACATACCGCTGTAAAAGTCCGACACTATGGGGCAGAAAATAGGCTCGTTATCTATACCTGTAACAGTTTTCATTTCGGGAAGATGCTTATGTGTTTGAGAGAGTCCGTACTGACGGGGAGCATCGAGTAAAAGGTCTCTTTCTTCACTCTCGTACTCGGAAATCATCTTCTTGCCGCCGCCCGAATAACCTGTTATTGAATGGCAGGTTAGAAGAGCATCGCGAGATAAAATTCCTGCATCGATAAGAGGCTTCACAAGGGCGATAAAGCCGCTTGCGTGACAGCCCGGTACTGCTACCCTGTTTGCTTTTTTGACCGATTCAAAGCCGCCGTCATATACCTCGGGAAATCCGTAAATCCACTGCGCATTTGTTCTGTGCGCAGTGGACGTATCGAGTATTTTAACACGCTTCTCTGCCATAGCGACCGCTTCGCGGGACGCCGCATCGGGGAGGCAAAGAAAGGTTATATTCGAGGAATTTATAGCGTTTTTGCGGGCTGTAGGGTCTTTACGGAGCTCTTCGGGAAGAGTGATAAGTTCAATATCGTCTCTTGCAGACAATCTGTCAAAAATACGAAGGCCTGTCGTTCCCTGACTGCCGTCTATAAATACCTTATTCATTATTTATTCTGTTCCCTTTTCTGATCGAGGAGAGCCTTTACCTTGATGGGAAGACCGTAAAGATTAATGAAGCCTGCAGAATCCCTCTGGTCGTAAGCGCCGCCGTCGTCACCAAAGGAAGCAACCTCCTCGTCATAGAGGGTGTAGGGTGAGGTTACGCCTGCGTTGATGATATTGCCCTTATAAAGCTTAACCTTAACGTCACCCGTAACGGTTTCCTGAGTCTTGTCAACAAAGGCAGAGAGAGCCTCGCGGAGAGGTGTAAACCACTTTCCGAAGTAAACGAGCTCACCGAACTGCTGTGAAACGAGCTTCTTGTAGTGAGAGGTGTCGCGGTCGAGAGTAATCATCTCGAGAATTTCGTGAGCCTTGTAAAGGATTGCACCGCCAGGGGTTTCGTAAACGCCGCGGCTCTTCATTCCGACAAGACGGTTTTCAACGATATCGAGGAGTCCGATTCCGTTTGCGCCGCCGATTTCATTGAGCTTTTCAACAATCTGGAGGCCCTTCATTTCTACACCGTCAAGGGCTGTGGGAACACCCTTTTCAAAGTGGATTGTAACGTATGTAGGAGTATCGGGAGCGAGCTCGGGAGCAACAGACATCTCAAGGAAGCCCTCTTTGGTATACTGAGGCTCGTTTGCAGGGTCCTCAAGGTCCATACCCTCGTGAGAGAGGTGCCATACATTCTTATCCTTTGAGTAGTTGGTCTCACGGTTAATTTTAAGAGGAATGTTGTGTGCCTCTGCATATTCAATTTCTTCCTCACGGGACTTAATATCCCACTCACGCCAGGGAGCGATGATTGCCATTTCGGGAGCGAATGCCTTGAGGGTAAGCTCGAAACGAACCTGGTCGTTACCCTTACCTGTACAGCCGTGGCAGATAGCATCTGCGCCCTCTTTTTTAGCAATTTCAGCAAGACCCTTTGCGATGCAGGGACGAGCGTGAGAGGTGCCGAGGAGATAGGTCTCGTAATCTGCACCTGCTTTAAGGCAAGGCCAGATATAGTCCTCAACGTATTCGTCCTTGAGGTCAAGGACATAAAGTTTTGAAGCACCGGTTTTGAGAGCCTTTTCTTCAAGACCGTCAAGCTCGGTTCCCTGTCCTACGTCGCCCGATACGGCGATGACCTCGCAGTTGTTATAATTTTCTTTCAGCCAAGGGATGATGATAGAAGTATCAAGTCCTCCCGAATAGGCTAAAACTACCTTTTTGATATCCTTTTTGTTCATTTTATATTACCTCCGATAGGTTGTATTCGTTGTGCATAATTATGCATCAATATTCATTCTTTGTCAAGGGGTTTTTATAACTTTGTAGCATTTTATATAAAAGCCTATAGCAAAGTTTTCCCTATTGTATAATTTTACGAATAATTATGCACAATGCTCTGCATAATTCGCATAATATTCGTTAAGCCTCTTTTTTAGCTTTTTGAACTTTGTGCTTAACGGTTGCCGCCTTGCCGTCCACCGTTTCTGCGGTGATGATAACCTTTGTGACGGTGTCGTCGGAGGGGGTTTCAAACATAGGTTTACGGAGTACACCCTCGATAATGGAGCGAAGACCTCTCGCTCCCGTTTTGCGCTCGATGGTCTGCTCTGCAATTCTCTCGAGTGCGTCGGGGGTAAACTCAAGTTCGATTCCGTCTAATCTAAAGAGAGCCTCGTACTGACGGATAATTGAGTTTTTGGGCTCGGTCATAATCTTTATAAGTGTATCCTTATCCATAGCCGAAAGTGCAGTGATTACGGGGATTCTGCCGACAAGCTCAGGAATAATGCCGAAACGGACTAGGTCGCGATGGATAACGTCCTTATAGATATCGTCGCTTTCGAGCTCTGCTTTGGATTTTACCTCCTGACCGAAGCCGAGAGATGAACCGCCCTTACGCTTTTCTATAATCTTATCAAGACCGTCAAACGCACCGCCGCAGATAAAGAGGATGTTTTTGGTGTCAATCTGGATAAATTCCTGCTGAGGATGCTTTCTGCCACCCTGCGGAGGAACATTTGCAACTGTACCCTCTAAAATTTTGAGGAGTGCCTGCTGAACACCCTCACCGCTTACGTCGCGGGTGATTGAGGTATTTTCACTCTTGCGGGCGATTTTATCTATTTCGTCGATATAAATTATACCGCGTTCTGCCTTTTTAATGTCGAAATCTGCCGCTTGAATAAGGCGGAGAAGAATATTCTCAACGTCCTCACCAACGTAGCCGGCTTCGGTAAGGGTTGTTGCATCTGTCATAGCAAAGGGCACGCCGAGGCTACGCGCCAAGGTCTGTGCAAGTAAGGTTTTACCGACGCCTGTAGGACCGAGGAGCAGCACGTTGCTCTTGGCGAGCTCAACATCGCTCTGCTCACTCTTGAATATTCTTTTATAGTGGTTATAAACCGCAACGGCAAGGCTGATTTTAGCCTCGTCCTGACCTATAACATACTCGTCCAGAGAAGCCTTAATATCGGCAGGCTTCGGGAGTACAAACTCGGGCTCTGCCTTCTTTTTGGGCTTTTTATAGGTGGGGATATCCTCGGGTTCTAAAAGGGACGAGCAGAACTCAACACACTCGTCACAAATGTAAACACCCGGGCCCTCAATTATTCTCTGACATTCCATTTCTCCCTTGCCGCAGAAGGAACAACGGGCTTGTTTCTCGTTTCCGTTTGCCATTTTTATCTCCTAAATTCACTATATAATAAAACACTTGTGGGCGGATGAAAACATCCGCCCGAAATTAAACCTAATTATCTTTTTTCGATAACCTTGTCGATAAGGCCATATGCAAGAGCCTCTTCAGCCGACATAAAGTTATCCCTTTCGGTGTCGCGCTCGATGGTCTCGAGAGATTGACCCGTTTTCTCGGCAAGAATCTTATTGAGCGTGTTTCTTGTTTTCTCAATATGGCGGGCGTGGATCAAAATATCGGTCGCCTGACCCTGTGTGCCGCCGAGGGGCTGATGAATCATAATCTCGGAATTAGGGAGTGCATAGCGCTTGCCCTTTGTTCCTGCGGCGAGGAGGAATGCTCCCATACTTGCCGCCATACCGATGCAGATTGTAGAAACGTCACACTTGATGTACTGCATTGTATCGTAGATTGCAAGTCCTGCCGAAACGCTGCCGCCGGGTGAGTTAATGTAGAAGCTGATATCCTTATCGGGGTCCTGACCCTCAAGGTATAAAAGCTGTGCGATAATAACGCTTGCACTTGCATTATCAACCTGGTCGGGAAGCATTATGATTCGGTCGTTTAAAAGTCTGGAGAAGATATCGTAGGAACGTTCTCCGCGGCCTGTTTGTTCAACAACATAAGGTATTAATGTGTTTTCCATTAGGTTCACCTCAAAATATTATTCTTTAAATATTATGAACTGTTTGCCGCAATGTTAAACAGAAATTACTCTGCTGCATTCTCTGTGACGGCTTCGGTTTCTTCTGCCTTCGGAGCAGTCTTCTTTGCAGTAGACTTCTTAGCGGCGGGCTTCTTTGCCTTTACGTCCTTGATCTCAGCCGAAGCCTTGACAAGGTCGATAGCCTTATTCATAGCAAGGTCGTGCTTGACATCCTTTTCGGGGATGGCAGCCTTTACAGCGTCTGCCTCCATACCGTACATACCTGCGAGCTTCTCATACTCAGCAGCAAGCTCTTCCTCGGTAGCCTCAATAGCCTCTGCCTTAACGATAGCCTCAAGTGCAAGGCGCATCTTTACCTGCTTCTCGCTGTTCTCACGGAAGGAAGCCTTAAGGTCATCAACGGTAGAGCCTGTGTACTTGAGGTAGGTCTGAAGGTCCATACCCTGGCTGCGGAGTCTGTAGTCAAACTCGCGAACCTGCTCGTTAGAACGGTTTTCGTACATAGCCTCGGGGATTTCAGCGGTCATACCTACGACAACTGCTTCGATAAGCTTGTTTTCAACCTCTTCGTCAGCAGCCTTGGTCTTTCTCTCAAGAGTCTTTGCATTGATGTCGCTCTTCAGCTCATCAAGGGTATCAAACTCGGAAACGTCCTTTGCAAATTCGTCATCGATTACGGGAAGCTCTTTTGCCTTAATCTCGTGAAGCTTACACTTGAAGGTAGCTTCCTTGCCTGCGAGGTCTGCTGCGTGATACTCTTCGGGGAAGGTAACTACAACATCGAACTCGTCGCCTGCCTTGTGACCGACAATCTGCTCCTCAAAGCCGGGAATGAACTGACCCGAGCCGAGGGTAAGGGTGTAGCTCTCACCCTTGCCGCCGTCAAAAGCAACGCCGTCTACAAAGCCTTCATAGTCGATAACTGCCATATCCTTGAGTTCAGCTGCTCTGTCCTCAACGGTAACGGTTCTTGCATTTCTCTCAGCCATACGCTCGAGCTCTGCAATAACCTCTTCGTCGGTAACAACGGGAGCAGTTCTGTCAACCTTTAATCCCTTATATTCACCCAGGGTAACCTCAGGCTCAACAATAACGGTAACCTTCATTTCTGCGCCTTCTGCCTTTGAGCAAGAAGTAACATCGGTCTTTTCAACGTCTACAAGAACAAGACCTGCTTCTTCAACTGCGCCGAGAAGTGCGCCTTCGTAAAGCATATTGAGAGCATCGTCAAAGAAAACGCCTTCACCGTAAAGCTTCTCAATCATGTGAAGAGGAGCCTTACCCTTACGGAAGCCCTTAATCTGAATGTTTTTTGCTTCCTTTTTGTAAACGGCATTGATGGCGTCACAAAAAGCAGCAGCATCGATAGAGATTTCGAGCTCATACTTATTGGTTTCAATTTTGTTAGAAGATTTTAACATTTTTTGTACCTCCGAAATTTTGGCAGTCAGGTCAAACAGCCGAGGCTTCTTTTGCCGATAGACCACCCTTTTTTACATACGCAAATCATTATAACACACTTTTGCATAATTTTCCACTACTTTTTTAATAAAATTCACAATAATATTAATTTTATTATATATTAAACAATGCGATAAGGAACAAAATCTATGCAGTCTGATGATAACAGTTTAAGCGTGATTCCGTCACACGTCTGTGCGGCTCGGTTAAGGCCCTTGCCGTGTATATGACCGTGATAGACTGTTTTTATATCAAATTCTTTTAAAATTTCAAGAAGCTGGTCGCACCTTTCCTCTGCATAGGCGGGCGGATAGTGTAAAAATACGAGGATCGGAAGCCCCGTAGCCCTTGCCGCCTGAAGTGAGCGGCGAAGTCTGCCGGCCTCTCTTGCTATAATTTTCTTGTCGGCCTCTCCCCCTTCGAGCAACCAGCCGCGTGTGCCCGCAATAGCGTAGCCCTCTGCTACGGCGCAGTCGTTATAGACAAATTCTATTGATTTAATATTATTTTCCTCAAAAAAGGCGAGGTTTTTCTTCATGGTAACCCACCATAAATCGTGGTTGCCTTTGAGTAAAATTTTTCTTCCCGGAAGGTTCTCCAAAAATAGAAAATCGGGCAGAGCTTCTTCTATTTTAAGCGCCCATGAAAGATCTCCCGGAAGGACAACTGTGTCCCTGGGTTTTACAAGTCTTGTCCAGTTTGCACGAATTTGCTCGGTATGGTTATTCCACCCGAAAATGTCCATCGGCTTATCTGTGCCGAGTGATAAATGCAGGTCGGATAGACAGAAGATGCTCAAAATTTTCACCCTTTCTAATATTTTTAGAGTTTCGGGACAAAATAATTACGTCCGATAAATTCGGAAATAATTTTTGGAGGATAAAACTTATGGATAAGAACTGTTGTACCCCCGGTGAGGTTATCTCGGGAATCCGTTGTGACGTTGTAAACTGCACCTACCACAGAGAGGGAGACCTCTGTCAGGCAGGCTGTATCCAGGTTGGCCACGGACCTTGCTCATCCTGTAGTGATACTGCTTGTGAGACCTTTAAACCGAAGCAAGCCTAAACCGTCACGCCTGACTATAAAAATTTTTCGTTTTTTCTTGTCTCATCGCTTGTAATACACTAGTATTACTTCACTCTTCGACTTCGCCTCTCCTAAAAATTTTTTAATAGGCAGGTCGAAGAGTTTTTCTTAGACGATTTTTTTGAAGGGCGAAGCGTGAGATTCGCAGCAATGCCGTCGCATTGCAAGAATAAACGCAAGAAAAACAGAAAAAGCGGCAAGAAAAACCGTAACAGTTAGGCTTACTTCGGTTTAAGCCCAAGAACTAAAAAAACGGGAGGGCACACAAGACCCTCCCCTACATAGACAATAAAATTAGATTCCGAGGTGGTCGAAAACAACCCTTCTCATATCCTCTTTTGCCGAAACATCGGTAAAGCGGACGGTAGCGTTTTTGAGGGCGGCAAGGCTTTCGGGAATTGCGGTGTTGGTCTTATTCGACAGGATTTCAACCGTTTCAAATTCATCGTCCGAACCCTTTTCACCCAGGGCTTCGAGTACAGATGCCGCAAATTTATAGGGAGATGCGGTAGAGGCAATAACGGTGGGCCTTATATCCCCTGTTTCTGCCTTATAATCCTCGTAAACGCTTACTGCAACGGCGGTGTGGGTATCAATAAGATAACCGTATTTTTTGAAGGTTTTGTCGATGGTTTTATAGGTAGATTCCTCATCGCAGAAGCCACCGTAGAAGATGTCTTTTATCTTTGCAAAAGTATCCTCATCAACAGTGTATTTGCCGTTTTCGCGAAGCTCATTCATCCAAGCAGAAACCTTTATATCATCGCGGTCTGTGAACTCTGCAAGCATACGCTCGAGGTTTGAGGAAATAAGAATATCCATAGAGGGAGAAACGGTTGTATAGAAACTGCGGTTTCTGTCGTAGGTACCGGTTTTTAAGAAGTCGGTAAGTACGTTGTTTGAGTTGGAGGCGCAGATAAGCTTTGCAATCGGAACGCCCATTTCTCTTGCATAATAGGCGGCAAGAATGTTGCCGAAGTTGCCTGTAGGAACAACTACATTAAAGCCGTTTTTAAGGTCCTTGCCCTCTGCGAGCAGGTCACAATATGCAGATATATAGTAAATAATCTGGGGTGCAAGTCTGCCCCAGTTAATTGAGTTTGCACTAGAAAATTCCATATTGTGGCTCGCAAGCTCTGCCTTTGCCGCAGGGTCGGTAAAGATGGTTTTAACACCTGTCTGACAGTCGTCAAAGTTGCCTTCAATAGCACAAACGTAAACGTTTTCACCCTTTTGGGTAGCCATCTGACGCTTCTGCATGGGGCTGACACCGTTGGAAGGATAGAATACCATTATTTCGGTATCGGGGACGTCACAGAAGCCCT
The DNA here is from genome assembly GCA_045638145.1 of Acutalibacteraceae bacterium. GTDB lineage: Bacteria > Bacillota > Clostridia > Oscillospirales > Acutalibacteraceae > SFWF01. The sequence goes on along the minus strand of JAZUAU010000020.1, from coordinate 24,452 downwards.
CAAGTGCGGCTTTACCTGTATCTCCCGAGGTTGCAACGAGTATTACAATCTTCTTTCCGTCGGCAACCTTCTTTGCGCTTGTGGTGAGAAGATATGGCAAAATCTGAAGTGCCAAATCCTTAAATGCGCAGGTAGGACCGTGCCAGAGTTCGAGAATCTTTAGGTCATCTGTTAAAGAATAAAGGGGCGCGGGAAGGTCCTTTTCAAAGTTGCCAAGGTATGCGCCCTTTGCACAGTAGGAAATTTCTTCTGCGGTAAAATCGGTAAGGAAGCGGGAGAAAATATATTCAGCCTTTCCTACATAGTTCACATTTTTAAGGTTAGCGAAATCGTCGGCTGTAAGGGTAGGAATGGTTTCAGGAATGAAAAGTCCGCCCTCTTCCGAAATTCCGTGAGCGATGGCATAAGCCGAATCAACCTTTAAATTTTTGTTTCTTGTACTTTGGTATTTCATATCGGTCCTCCGAAATTTTTATGTTTCATATTATTTTATAACATTATGCTCTGCTTGTCAAAAAGTTTTTGATAAAAGCGAGCCGCATTTTCATAAAAAATTCTTTTTACTATACTTTCATCCCCAAGATGAAGCTTTAAAAAGCTGTAAAGGGATGAGAAATCCTCCGTTTTTTGGAGTTTCGGGTCGGTGTCACAGCCGTCAAGGTCGCTGCCGATTGCTAGGTTATCCTGAAGTCCCAATTTTAGCATATATTCAATATGTGCGAGGATATCATAAAAGACATCCCCTACCCCTAAAAATTCCGGGTAAAAGTTTATTCCTACAAGTCCTCCCTTGTCGTGGATTAGGCGAAGAGAATCCTCCGACAAATTTCGCGGATGCCAACGCACTCCCTTTGAGTTTGAGTGGGATGCGAGGACGGTGTCCGCCCTTTCCGCCGCCCTTAAAAGACTTTTTTCGTTAAGGTGAGAAAGGTCTAGCGCCATTCCAAGCTCGTTTAGTATTTTAATTGCGTTGATACCTTTAAGGGTAAGTCCGCCCGTATCAAGGGCGCCGCCTGCAAGAGAATTATTGTAATTCCAAGTGAGCATAACAGAACTTATACCGTCGTTTTTTATTGAATAAAGCCGCCTTATATCGGCCTCAAACGGCACTCCGTTTTCTAGCGATAAAAGCACCGTTTTAGGCGCGTCTAATCGGTTTATGGGAACTCTCAAATTCCAAAGATAATCCTTTAAAACATTGCGGTAGTAGGTGTAGGGATTCTTTTGCTTTTGGGGCACAAAAATGCTCGCCACCTGCACCTGACGCTCTGTTTTTTCAAGAAATTTATATGAGGTTTTGGATTCCTCGTAAAGTTTTGTTGGGGTATCGGTATGTAAATCAAAAAGGCAGAGAATCGTCTAACACCTCTTCACTGAATGCATTCAGTATATAGTTTAAAGAGGCTTTAAACTCGCCGTTTTCATCGATTTCGTACTCTACCTCGGCTATATCGAAACGGACAATCCTGTCAAAATAGGTCTTCGCCATATAGTCCTTAGCGGTCAGGACCATTCGCTTTTGCTTTCGGCGGCTGACTGCGCCCTGTGGCGTAACGGGAGAGTATTTTTCACGTGTTTTAACCTCTACAAATAAAATATATTCTCCCTTTTCTGCTACTATGTCAATTTCGCCGTACTTGGAATAATAGTTTCTGCGGGTAATAAGGCAGCCTGTTTTCTTAAGGTAGTTTGCCACCATATCCTCACCGAGACGACCTATTTCTAAGGTTTTTCCCATTATTTAATATTCTTTAAGAATGATGTTCTGTGATATTTACAAGGACCGTATTTTTTTATGGCTTCAATGTGGGCGGCAGTGCCGTAGCCCTTGTGTGCGGCAAAGCCGTATTCGGGCATTTCCCTGTCATATTCGAGAATTAACCTATCGCGGCTGACCTTTGCAAGGATCGAAGCGGCGGCAACCGAGAGGCTTTTTGCATCCCCCTTTACAACTGTTTCGGCATCTATTTTAATACCTTTCGGAATTCTGTTGCCATCAATAAGGGCATAATCGGCGGGGATTTGCAGTCCCTCGATAGCGCGGTTCATCGCAAGATAGGTGGCGTTTAAAATGTTTACTTCTTCAATCTCTTCTACGCTTGCAAATGCGACCGACCAAGCGAGCGCCTTTTCTTTTATCATATCGAAAAGGGCTTCACGTTTCTTCTCGGTTAGCTTTTTGGAGTCGTTTACGCCATCAATTTCAATACCGTCGGGAAGAATTACTGCGGCGGCGCAAACGGGACCCATAAGGGGACCTCTGCCTGCCTCGTCCACACCGCAAATAGCTATGTATCCCCTCTCTCGGGCGGCGCTTTCATAGCTTAAATCAGGCATTGTCTTCCACCCTTTCGAGTGTAATTTGTCCAATTTTACAGTTGCGGTATTCCTCAAGAAGCATAGCTGATGCACGCTCGGTATCTGTTTCTCCGCCGCGTATTACCATACCGCGTTTTTTACCGATGGCACAGAGCAAATCATAGGAATCCATATCTAAATCTGTGAGCTTATAGCGCTCTCGAAGAAGGTCGGAGTATGACACCGCAAGGACATCCAAAAGTCTTACTGCCAAAAGCTCGATATCAATAACGGCATCCTTTACCGCACCCGTAAAGGCAAGGCGCTCTCCTACCCTTTGGTCCTCGAATTTGGGCCAGAGGACACCGGGGGTATCAAGCAGTTCAAGATGCTTATCAATAGAAACCCATTGGTTGCCGCGGGTTACACCGGGGCGGTTTTCCGCCTTTACACGGCTGTTTCCTGCCATGCGGTTGATAAAGGTGGATTTTCCGACGTTCGGAATGCCGACAACCATAACACGAAGCGGCTTTCCAACCATTCCCTTTGACTTGTACTGCTCGAGCTTTGAGGACAGAATCTCTAAAACCTTGTCCTTAAAATTATTAACTCCCTTTCCCGTTTTGCAGTCCACGGGAATTGCGGGAATACCCTGTTTTTTGTAATAATCAATCCAACGGGCGGTCTCGCGAGGGTCTGCCATATCGCACTTGTTGAGCAGAATAAGCAGAGGCTTATCTTTGATTAAACCCGCCAGGTCCGGATTTCGGCTGCTGACGGGTATTCTGGCGTCGACTATTTCAGCCACCGCATCTATAATGTGCAGCGACTCTTCTATCTTTCTTTTAGTTTTGGTCATATGGCCGGGAAACCATTGAATGTTTTGATTTTCCATTACTCTATACCACCCTTTACAGAAGGGATTTTTCCGGCACGGTTTACGGGGAATATGCGGAAAACCGCCCTGCCGAGAATGTATTTTTTGTTAATAAGTCCGTTTTCACCAATTTCCGAAAAACGGCTGTCTTTAGAATCGTTTCGGTTATCTCCAAGCACGAAAACGTAGCCCTCGGGCACGTAAACGGGGAATTCTATATCCGCCTCGAGGTAGGTTGGCGCCTTGATATAGGGCTCGTCGAGCTCGGTCATATCAGCACGGTTACTGCTGTATCCAACATAGACCTTACCCTTTTCAAAATCGATATCAACGTACTGCTCGCCCGTTGCGATAACACGCTTTATAAGGGGCTCACTCGAAGCGGTTAATTTATCGGTAGTGTTGCCTGCATTACGGGAAATAACAACTACGTCACCATATTTCGGCTCATAAAAAAGATTTGTAATAATGATTTTTTCGCCGTTATAGAAGGTGTTTTGCATAGAGTCGCCAACGATAGTGACAACGCGGAACAAAAGCGTGAAGATAATGACTACCGATACAAGGGATGCCACGATAATATCGAGCCAGTCGAAAAGGTCTTTTACCGCACGGTTTTTCTTCGGTGCGATGTCTTCCTTTTTTTCGGACTCTTCGGTAAAGGTTAAATATTCCACTGTCTTCGCTCCTCAAAATTTTATAAAAAGCAAAAAGGGAAACAGGTGTGACCCGTTTCCCTCGGCAATTATACGGTTTCCTTAACCTTGGCAGCCTTACCAACGCGGTCACGGAGATAGTAGAGCTTCGCTCTGCGTACACGACCGTCTCTGACTGTTTCAACCTTGGCAACATTCGGAGAATGTACGGGGAAAACACGCTCAACGCCTACACCGTAGGATACACGTCTTACAGTAAAGGTTTCTGCGATGCCACTGTTATTCTTTGCGATAACAGTACCCTCGAAAATCTGAATTCTCTCTCTTTCACCCTCGCGAATCTTTACGTGAACGCGAACGGTGGAACCGATTTTGATTACAGGAACTTCTTCCTTCATCATGCCTGCTGTTAAGTTCTTTACAGCATCTGTCATAGTTTTTTCCTCCCTAATTGTTTCAGACGTTCATACACTGAATTCCGTATAGAGGACCGCCCGCTTTAATGTCGAATTTTCGGCATCAAACCCACCCGTAAGGATCGGGTGTAATCAAATGCTCAAATATAATACCACAAACCTTTATAAAATGCAAGCATTATTTTTGAAAAGTTTAAATTTAGGCATTAGGCAATAGGCATTAAGCAATAGGCACTAGGGCACGCTTCTCTGTCTTATTCTTCTATTTTAGATTGGTCTGATTCGCGTTCTAATCTTATCTGTTCCTTTAAAGCTACTGCGGATACGGCAAATAGTTGTATGTATTGAAGTATGCCACAAACGATTCGATTCAACATATCGTTATCCGAAATGTTGGTAAGTATCATTTCCGGAATCATAAAAACAAAGAATATTAAAGCTATTTTAGCAAAAACTTTTATAAATTTCGACATGTCAAAGCCATACTTAAGCATTTTAAAAGACAGTATTAGCAATGTTATCGTATTAACCGCAGGAATAAACAACAGGATTTTCTGCAATTTTATGCTCATATCAATCACCCTCCAAATTAAAAAAGCGCACAGATGCACGGCATTCCCCGTACGACTGTGCGCCTTTATATTTCTATTAATTTTTGCAGTAATTCGGCTTGTCGTCGGGGTAATTTACTGTAAATTAATTTTAATATAATTTCCCGTAAATGTCAAGAAATACGGATTGTCGTAAACGCCAACCCCTACAATATCTAATGCAGTCGTATCGTAATAATATCGTCCGAAGGACACCGTTCCCTTTGCCCTTGGCCCTGTGCCCTCTGCCCTAAATAAAAAATTCGTGAATTTTTTATTTTATGTATTGTTTATTATATATTTTTATAGTATAATAAATATTTGTATAAGGGGTGATATTTTTTGTCCGGTATTTGTTACCTTGATAACAGTGCAACTACAAGACCCTGCAAGGAGTCTTTGGATGCTTTAAATAATAATCTTGCGGAGAATTGGGGCAATCCCTCTTCCCTTTATTCACTCGGTTTTTCTGCCGAGCAGGAAATGAACAACTGCCGCGAGGCGGTGGCAAAAAAGCTCTCCTGCCGAGCTGATGAGATTTATTTTACCTCGGGCGGTACCGAGGCTAATAATATTGCCATTCTCGGCGCGGCTAGGTCGAGGAAAAAACGCGGACACAGAATTGTCACTACGGCTTTTGAGCATCCATCGGTAATGAACACGGTAAAATCGCTAGAAGCAGAGGGCTTTGAGATAATTTACCTCACCCCCGACAAAAGCGGCGTTATCCCCGACAGCGAAATTGACCGAGCAATCACACCCGACACGGTGCTTGTGAGCATAATGCTCGTTAATAACGAAATCGGCTCGATTCAGAATATAAGACTTGCGGCAGACAGAATAAAGGCTGTGGGTGCGCCTGCCCTTCTTCATACCGACGCTGTACAAGGCTTTGGAAAGCTGAAGATTTCCCCCTCGGCACTCGGGGTCGACCTTCTTTCGGCTTCGGGACACAAAATTCACGCGCCCAAAGGAATCGGCTTTTTATACCTTAAAAAGGGTGTTCATATTGCTCCCTCGGTTTTTGGTGGTGGTCAACAAAACGACATTCGACCCGGCACCGAGCCCACACCTCTTATTGCGGCACTTCGCGGTGCTGTAAATGCTCTGCCCGATGTAAATTCCGCATACGATAAGATTACCGAGCTTAATTTATATGCGAGAGAAAAACTCTCTTCACTCGGTTTTGTGACGATAAATTCCCCTGAAAATGCTCTGCCCTATCTGCTTAATTTCTCGGTAGAAGGCTTTCGCTCGGAAACTCTGCTTCACTTTTTAGAGCGCAAAAATATTTTCGTATCATCGGGCTCTGCCTGTGCAAAAGGTGGCACCTCGCCCACCCTTTCGGCTATGGGTATTGCACACGACAGAATAGATTCTGCACTTCGCATAAGCTTTTCAAGATTCACAGAAATTAGTGATATTGATATGCTCTGCGAGGGTCTTATAGAGGCGGCATCAAAGCTTCGCCGCGCAAAATAGTTTTCAAAAAGGATAACGGTTTTAATGAAAGAAATAATACTTATCAAAAACGGTGAGCTTGCCCTAAAGGGACTCAACCGCAACGTATTTGAGGACGCACTTATAAGAAATCTTCGTGGAAAGCTCTCCTCTCTCGGCGAAATAGAGATTAAAAAGGCGCAGTCTACAATATATATAGAGCCTAAATGTGAGGGCTTTGACTTTGAAGCGGCGCTCGACGCTACCTCAAAGGTTTTCGGAATTGCGGCATTTTCAAGGGCGGCGGTTTGTGAAAAGGACATGGATGAAATACTTAAAACTGCTCCCGTTTATCTTGCCGACACAATGAAAAAAATCAAGACCTTTAAGGTTGAGACAAAGCGTGCCGATAAGCGCTTCCCCCTTACCTCTCCCGAGATTGCAAGGGAGGTTGGCGGTGCTCTCCTTTCGGCTTTCCCTCATCTTCGTGTTGACGTTCACAACCCCGATGAGATAATCACCGTTGAGGTTCGAGATTTTGCGGCATATATAAGAGGCGGTCAGCTTCACGGTGCAGGCGGTCTTCCCGTTGGCACGGCAGGTCAGGCAGCTATACTTATTTCCGGCGGAATCGACAGTCCCGTTGCCGCTTGGATGATGGCAAAACGCGGTCTCCGTCTTAATGCGATTCACTTCGCTTCTCCTCCCTACACAAGCCTTCGTGCAGAGCAAAAGGTTAAGACACTGCTTTCGAAGGTTGCAGAGTACAGCGGCGGTATTCACCTTGCAATCGTGTCCTTTACCGAAATTCAGGAGCAGATTGCAGAAAACTGCCCCGAGGAGTATTTTACCCTTATAATGCGCAGAATGATGATGAGAATTGCCGAGCGTGTTGCGGCTCATAAGCATTGCGGCGCACTTATTACGGGAGAAAGCCTCGGTCAGGTTGCAAGCCAGACACTTCTTGCCCTCGGTTGCACCGATATTGTAACTGATATGCCGGTACTCAGACCTCTTATAGGCACCGACAAGGAGGATATTATTAAGATTTCTCGCAAGATTGACACCTTTGAAACCTCCTGCCTGCCCTACGAGGACTGTTGCACGGTATTTACCCCCAAGCACCCTAAAACAAAGCCTACCGTAGAGCTTTGTGAAATCGCAGAAAAGAAGCTTGATATCGAGTCTTTAATCGAGCGAGCTATTGCAGATATTACCTACGAAATGATTTATTAAGGAGGATAAAATGAACGCCGAAATAATTTGTGTTACAGCCGAAAGTCTACCGAGCGAGTATTCGGGATTTATAGCCTCCTATATATCTAAAAAGCTTTTTGAGCTTGGTCACCGCACCCTTTTTGAAACAAGCTGCTCTGCCGATGCAGAAAAGCTCAAAGCCCTTATAACTACGGCACTTTCCCGAAGTGATATTCTGCTTATCATCGGTGGAATTGAGCCTGAAGCAGGCTTTGCTGCAAAGAAGGCGATTGCACTTATTACGGGCGAAATGCCCACCGAGTCCGAAGCCGCGCTTCTTTCGGTTAAGAACTACTGTGCAAGCATTGGTGCGGCTTTGACACCCGAATATTATTCGGTTGCATCTGCGCCCATTGGTGCTGAAATTTATAAAAACGAGCTTGGTCTTTGTCCCGGCATCTCCCTCTCTATTAATAATAAAAGGGTGGTGCTTCTCCCTTATGCAGAGGGCGAGCTTACCCATATGTTTGAAGCCTTTGTTTCCCCGACCCTTTCAGGTCACGGGATTTCCGCTTCACGTACGGTGAACGTTATAGGCCTTTCCGAAGCAGAAATCGAAGCGAAGCTGTCCCATCTTTCCGACCGCGGTGATTTTGCGCTGAATATACAAAAACGCGGATCTGAATATGCCGTACTCGTTTCTGTGGTAGCTCACACCTCAGCAGAGGCAGAAGCTCTTTGCGGAAGAGTTACGGCTGCTGTATCGGTTGCGCTTGGTAAAGCGGCTTATGCGGTTAATTCCAAGGGCATTCAGTTTGAAACCGTTTCCATACTTCGTGAAAAAGGGCTTACCGTTTCAACGGCAGAATCCTGCACGGGCGGTATGATCTCCGAAATGCTGACCGATGTTGGCGGCGCTTCAAAGGTTTTCGAATACGGTGTTTCGGCATACTCCAACCGTATCAAGACCGAGGTTTTAAAGGTTCCCGAATCGATTCTTTCTTCATATAGTGCAATCAGCCGCGAAACGGCTATGTATATGGCTAAAAACGTTAGAGAAATCAGTGGCTCTACCCTCGGTGTTTCGATTACCGGCAACGCAGGTCCAGAGGCTTCAGAAGGCAAGGTTGTCGGAGTTGTTTTTATTGGTATTGCCGACCGTGAAAACTATATGGTGCAAGAGCTTTCACTATCCCCCTCTCTTTCACGCGATGAAATTCGTGGTATTGCGGCAGCAACGGCGCTGAATCTTATCCGCCGTTATGCAGAGAGCTATCCGAATGCACTTCCCGGTATGATAAGATACAATACTGCGTCACAGCCGGTAGTTTTGGCACCCGTAGTTCCCGTTACTTCTGCGCCCGTTATATCCGAGCCGGTCGTTTCGGCTCCCCTTTTTGAGGTAGAAAAGCCGTCGGCTCCCGAAAGCGCCCCTGCCGAGGAGAATAAAAACGATATAACTGCAGATGCTGATTATAAAATGGTTTTTGACCGCGAGGATGAAAGCGATTTCATCACCTTAAATGACAAAGAATACGATTTTGTTTCCTCGAATAAGTTTAAAATGATGCTTGGCGCTTTTTGGGCTACGCTTGGCGCATTTTTCTCGAGATTTATCCCCGTAAAGGGTGACAGTGCGAAGCGGATTATTGCTAAATCGGTCTTTTTGCTTTCCCTTATCACACTTATCCTATCGGCAACAATGATTTGCACAAGGCTTACCGCTGACAGCCGTGAACGAAATATTATTGCCGAAGCGCAGGAAAAATGGAGTTTTGATGAGGATGAACGCGAGGAAGACGGCACATTCTCGGCGTTCAATCCATTTGTTCGCGAAAACGAGGATATTGCCGGCTGGATAACCGTAACAAACACAAAGATCAACAATCCGATTTATCAGACAAGTGATAACGATTATTACCTCACTCATAATATGAATAAGGAAAAGAGCCGTTACGGTGCACTTTTCTTCGACCACCGCGCATCCCTTGACCCTGAAACGCCCTCACAAAACGCCACTATTTACGGGCATAATATGAAGGACGGCAGTATGTTCGGTACCTTAAAAAGCTATAAAAAGCTTGATTTCTATAAGGCTAATCCCACCTTTACGGTGACGGTGCTGTCGGAACAGTACACCTGCAAGATTTTTGCGGTTATGGTAATGAATGCTACTGCAGAGGATGACAACGGTTACCTTTACAATTACACTACCCCGTCCTTTGAAACGCAGGGTGCATTCCTGAAATGGGTTGACGAGGCAAGAGAGCGCTCACTTATCAACACAACGGTTGAGGTGTCCGCACACGACAGAGTTATCACCCTTGTTACCTGCACGAACGACTTCGACGATGCACGCCTTGTTATTATGGCAAGGCTGACCCGATATGGCGAAGATTCATCCGTTTGGACAGCTTCTGCGGTGCTGAATTCTAATCCGCGATATCCGCAGGCTTGGTATGATAAGCACGGCAAGGACGGATATAAGCCCTCGGGCTCCGACAACTCTTCCTCTGCACCATCGAGCTCGGAAGAATCCTCTTCTGATGCTACATCTTCGAGTGACGGTACAGAAAACAACTCTTCCGAGGTTTCATCCGATGCCGCTTCTTCGGACACAACGACCGAAGATAACTCGAGCGGAGATGCTTCGAGTAACGACGCTTCAAGCGATAACGCTTCGAGCACACCCGAGAGCTCAGATACACAAAGCACGGAGGAAACTTCTTCCGAAAACAGCAGCGATGAAGAAATTTCATCCGAAGTTACAGAATAAAGGGGGCTTTTTACTATGATGACAAACTTAAAATTAGACATTATATACTACAAGACCTCCAGCGATTTTGAGCTTGAGTTTAATCTCAGCGGTTGCTGCCGTATGAGAATCTTCAAGGATAAGGTCGAGACCCCGAAGGAGCTTGTGACCGCACTTGCCCGCGACGTTGATCGCAGCCGAATCATCCTTATCGTTTCCGACCTTTTGGGTGAGAAAAACGGTGTTGAAATTGTATGCTCATCTATCGGATATGATTATAAGGCTGTTGACAAGGCGGCTTATTCGATAATGGATGCGGAAGAAATCAAGGCTCCTGCAGGCTCACTTCCCCTCGTTACAAAATCGGGTCAGTATGGCGGATGTATTTTGGAGAGCGGAAAGCAGTCGATAATTATGGTATCGTCCGACCGTGCACTCCGTCACGAGGTTATGCGTCTTTATATTCATCAGTATATATTTGATATCAACCAGGTTGAGGCCTTTAACGAGCGTATGCGCCATGAAAGCGAGCACAACCCGATTATAGACGGCTCTAATATTTTAAACTCTGCCCGACAAGAGTTTGCAGCTGCAGATACAGTAGTTTCAACCGCTGAGGGCATTGCTGTTACTTTCGCAAGCGGTGTTTCGGCACCCGTGAGCATACCTGCGGCTACGGCTTCCACCGAAGAAAATACAGAGACAAAAGATGCCACAACTGCAGAAGTCTCGGAGGAAACTCCCACAGTTGCTCCCATATTGGAGGGAGTGGTTTCAGAAGAACTCCACGAAAAACCGACAGAGGAAATTGCCCTTGACGAAGAGCCCGTTCATCAGCCAAAATCCGAAGACGAGGCACCGAGCGAAAAGGAATATGCAAATGATATTATAAGTAGCTCGGACGGCTTTGTGACTATGACAAGTCACTTTGCAGAGGAAGATGAAACCGAAGCACCACATCTATCAAAGAGACACCGCCGTCGCCGAAACGGCTCTAATATCGCACTACTCGTCATCACGATACTTTTGCTCATATGCTTTGGACTTCTCGCCTACTATCTCGTTTATCTGCCGATAATGGGCGGCGAAATGCCGAATGACCTTGTTAAAATAATTTCGGAGGTATTACCGTGGACGGAATAGTAACATCAATAACCGAAAGCTTAAAATCTGCCATACCCGCAGAGATTGTCATATTTTTAATATCTGCTCTCCCCGTTTTGGAGCTCAGAGGTGGGCTTATCGCCGCAAGTATTCTCGGCGTGCCACTACTCACCGCATTTCCTATTTGTGTAATCGGAAATATGCTTCCCATCCCCTTTGTGCTTCTCTTTATAAGAAAAATATTCGACTATATAAAGAAAACAAACTTTTTATGGCTTGGCAAGGCTGTTACGAAGCTTGATGAAAAAGCGCAAAAAAAGAGCGCAAAGGTTGATGCGGCAAGCGCACTCGGACTGCTCTTATTCGTCGGTATTCCCCTACCCGGCACCGGTGCTTGGACGGGCGCTCTCGTTGCGAATGCACTTAATGTAAAGTTCCTAAGGTCTATTTGGGTTATTACCCTCGGTGTTATTATGGCAGGCGTTATTATGTCGCTTCTATCATATGGAATACCTGCACTGTTCTAATAATACAACAATGAACCCGTGATAACTTTGTGTTATCACGGGTTTTATTTATTTTACTATTTCTACTGTATAGCCTGCGTTTTTAAGCATTCCGCTAACCGATTCGTCTCCGACTATATGTGCTGCTCCAACGGTAACAAAAACCTTTTCACCGCGCTTTATCACATCCATTATGTAGTCTGCCATAATGCGGTCACGAACCGTTAGCACAGCCTCGTTATACTCTTCATAAAGCCTTTCTTCCTCGGCATTTTCAAATTTTGATTCTTTTAGCAACGGAATTAAAAGGTCGGGCTCACCAAGCGCCCAAGCAGTAATAAGCTCTTCTACAGCGGTAAGCAGCTCTTCGGAATCCGCTTTGTATGATTCAACTGCATCCTTGAGAATAAGTTCCTGAAGCTCTTCGCTAAACTTCGCCTGGAAGGTAGCGTGTTCCAAAGCATCTTCAACATCATAAATAGGTTTATTCGCTTCCTTTGCGAGCTTCACAAGGTGTCTGTCGACACCTTTTTGAAAATCAAAGCCGAGGCTTTCATAATAGGTCTGAGTAATAATCTGCTCCCAAAATGCCGGCATTATGTATTCTAAAGTGGGAAGCATAGAGGCAAAGACAGTATCCTTCATAATTGCAACGGCTTCGTTATACAGCTCCTCGGATATATGGTCCCGAATGGTAGTTCCATCTCTGTAAACGTAGGCAAGCAAGGAATTTGTTGCGTGTTCGGTATCTTTTTCGTATTTAGTAACATCAACTTCAAGTGCAAGAGCGGTTGACTCATTAAATGCTTCTAAAACGTAATCGGGCAGCGGATACATCCAGTCCTCGCCCACGTGAACAGAACCGAAGAGATAACAATAGTTACCGTTTTTATCCGAAATTTTATAAAGAAGCGGTGTTGCCCCGTCGGTTTTGGGATCACGTACAATATCATCGCTTGAGGTGGAAGAGGTAACGAATGAATCGGGCTGGGACGAAGCCGTCTTCTCGGTCTCGGAACTGCAAGCAACAAGAGAGAACACGAGAAGCAGTACTAAAAGAAAAGATAACAGTTTTTTCACAAAGCAACACTCCTTTATTTCTTGCATACATATTTTACCACATTCACAATTTTCTTTCAATAAGTAAATATCCTTTGAATTGAAGAAAAGAAACAAACCCTCCGCATTAAGCGGAGGGTTAATTATAGGTACTGTTTGAGGAATGGTATAATTAATGGAAATTAGTCATGCCCGGTCGTGAAGACACAACTTCTGAGGAAGTATCTGATGAAGTAACTTCGGATGAAGTTACGTTTGAAGAGGTTTCAGATGAAGCTTCTTCAGAGGACGTGTCAGTAATCTCAACGTTACTGGGATTCATAGTCTCACTTTCAATTTTTTCAAATTCAGAAGAAGTCATATCCTCTGCATCATCAAAATTTACTCCGGGTTTTCCGGAATGTACCGATGATGTGTCATTTGAAGAAAGGTCAGCAGAATTTCCTGTTTCAGTTTCTACTTTCTTAGTACAAGCAATAACGCATACAGAGACGAGAAGTGCAAGCAATAACACACTAAGTCTTTTAAACATTGCTTATTACCTCACAAAGTTAGTTCCATTCATCCCAACCGTCGCCGGGATCGCCAAGGTTTTCGCCGCTGGCAGATAATATATCTTCAAGTGCTGAAAGAAGGGTGAATTCAACTTCAGCTTCAGAAAAAAGTTCTTTCATTTCTAAATACCTCCGTTAAATTATTGGTTTGCAGCAGTAGAATCGTAACATTCACCGATAAACTGGAGAACCTTGGTTCTGTTGTCACCGGTAAGCTTATGAGTGCTGAGAGCCTCATTAGCAATCGCTAAAATTTCTTCTACGCGAGCTGTGTCATCACATTTATACTCGCCTGCTATAATTGCATCTAAAGCTACGCCGATAACAGTCTCGCGACCATAACCTGCGTTTGTTTCCATAGCGTTGTCAAAGTTTTTGCTGTAGATAGTGGTAGTAGTATCATCCTTGGTAAAGGAGATATAAGCTCTGGCAGAAATGTTAACACCCATTGCGTTTTCTTTTATATTCTTGAGGTCAACGGTAAAATCATTTGCATCTGCAGTTGCCTTCTTGGCAACTACAAGACCCTCAGCGTTTCCAAGTGCAAGAGTGAGCTCTCTGCGTCCCTGAGCAAGTCTCTTAGTGAACATCATAAGAACGCCAACCTCTGAAATCTCACCGTATTCTTCAACGTAATCTGCAACGAGAGTGTCATCAATCTCAACCTTGAAGGTGAGATCCTGAGTTACTGCACTATTCTCGTTTACAAGAATTGCTGCACCCTTAACATTGATAAGATCCTCGTCTGTAATAGTGGCAGCAGATCCGTTGGCTTGAACATCAAGATAGGCTGTTCCCGTAGCGTTAGCAGCTTTGGCTGAAAGACTAAAGCTTGTTGAACCAGCACCGCCTACCGTAAACTTAAGCACAAACCAGGTTCCGCTAGTGTTGGAAATACCAACAAACTTAAGCTTTCCTTCTTCAACTAATTCAATACTGTTTGCCATAGTATTAGAACCGTTATCGAGTGCATCGCCAAGCTCGGAAGCTGTTGCAACATACTGGAAAATAGTTGGGTCATAGGTTATAACACCCTCAATAGCTCCAACCTCGTCTCCGTTTTCAAGATACACCTCAAGTTCATAGTACTCGGGTGTCTCGTCAGCGCTCACATCCGTAAAGCCTGCTTCGGATCTTCCATAGAGAGCGAATTTGGGTGCTGTTGCTGCAGATGCAGAAACACTTGCTACTGCAAAGAGCATTACAAGAGTTACTACTACAGCAATAATTTTCTTCAGATTGCGCATTTGAAATTTCCTCCTATACCTTATGTATACAAATTATATCCGACACCATGTCGGGAAAGAAACAGTATGAGATACGTAATCAAAAAAAGATATAATACGCCCCATACTTCGTCTGTTTTATTCTATCACAGAAAAAACAGAAATGCAATAGTTTTTTTAAGAATTTTTTAGATTTTTTATAAAAATGAAAAAAAGACAAAATTGGAACCTTCATAGCAGTTTGCAGGTTACGAACGTACACTATATATTAATTGACTAATACCTCTCATTTGTGGTAAAATAATTAAAACTCTTTTGGAAGTGATATTTTGAAAGTGATTAAAGATTTCAGTGAGCTTATCGGCTCTACTCCTCTTTTTAAGCTTGAAAGCGGGATTTTAGCCAAGCTTGAATTTGTGAATCCTGCCGGCTCCACAAAGGAGCGCGCTGCTTTATTTATGATTAATGAGGCTGAAAAAAGTGGTAAGCTTCAAAAAGGCGGTACAATTATTGAGCCTACGAGTGGAAACACCGGTATAGGTCTTGCGGCGGTGGGTGTTTCGCGCGGATACCGTATAATAATTACTATGCCGGAAACTATGTCGAAAGAACGGATAAAGCTGATAGAAGCTTTTGGCGCAGAAGTAATTCTCACCGACGGTGCTCTCGGTATGCAGGGCTCGATAGACAAGGCGAATGAGCTTGCCGACACTCTAGGTGGCATTATTATAGGACAGTTTTCTAATCCTGCAAACGCACTCGCCCACTATGAGACAACAGGACCCGAAATATGGCGTGACTGTGACGGCAAGGTTGATATTTTAATCTCGGCAATCGGCACGGGCGGAACCGTTACCGGCATCGGTCGGTATCTTAAAGAACAGAACCCCGATATAAAGGTAATCGGGGTTGAGCCTGCCTCTTCCCCTGTCCTCTCAGGCGGTGTTAAGGGAGCTCACAAAATTCAGGGTATAGGCGCGGGATTCGTTCCCGAGCTGCTTGATTTGTCGGTGCTTTCCGAGGTTGTAACCGTTTTGGACCAAGAGGCATATGCCGCAGGCAAAGCTCTTGCTAAAGAAAAAGGCCTTCTTGTCGGAATTTCATCGGGCGCAGCATACGCGGCAGCAAAAAAGGTTATGGCAAGAGCCGAAAACCATGGCAAGACGGCAGTTGTTATCTTCCCCGATTCAGGCACGAGATATTTGTCGGTAGAAGGATATTATTAGAGGGTCAAATTGATTTATGTTTGAGAATATTTTATAATAATACAGCTACAAAAAATTACGGAGGGTGTTTGTATGAGAAAGCTTTTCGCAATTATTTTATCAACAATTCTTTTGCTCACACTATTGGGTTGTAGCGATAAAACAGCCTACGATACCGACAATTCTTCCCATTCCTCAAGGAAGGCGGCCTCTACGAATTCTAATATGCAAAAAGCCACGGGCTTTTATAAAGGCGATCTTATTCTCCAAACCGCCGGTGCAACATTACTTTATGATAAGCGAGACCCCGATACCGATTCGCTGACTCCCGACAAGCTTATGGGTTCTTTTTATACCGAAACCGAAATGGAGGGAATAATTTGGATAGTTTATTCGGTAAAGGAATACCCCGATTTGTCCTATGTTCTTGTTATATCAGGTACAAATTCTTCTTGGAAATACCAAATTTCCGAGCAAGACATGCACCTTTTGAAGCAGCCTTGGAACTTAATTCCCAAAGTTCCCTCATACTAACCTATGATATCAAAGACGGCGAATTATTCGCCGTCTTTGATTTTGCACTGTGTTCCGTCGTGCTTTATTTCGTAGTTTTCTTTGTATATGAGGTCTTCGATAAATACGAACTCATACCCCTCATCTTTAAGGCATTTGAGAATGTTTGGCAGTGCGGCAGGAGTGTGGTCGGCATCGTTGTGAAATAGCACGATACTGCCGTTTTTCACCTTACTCGTCACTCTTTTGCAGATGCTCTCGGGAGTTGCATTTTCTTTCCAGTCGAGGGAGTCGACGTCCCACTGAATCGTGTACATTCCGAGGTCGGTGCAGGCGTTTATCGTGGCGTTGTCATAGTCGCCGTAGGGCGGGCGGAAGAGGGTTGGGGTCTCCCCCGTTATTGCGGCTATTTTTTTGTTGCAGGAAACCAGTTCATCCTTCTTTTGCGCGTCCGAGAGGCTCGGCATATTGGGGTGGGTGTTTGAATGGTTCATAATTTTGTGACCTGCATCGTAAAGTTGCTTAACACTTTCTGGGTACTTATCGACCCACGAACCGACGACGAAAAAGGTGGCTTTTGCGTCGTACTCGGCAAGTATTTTAATAAGCTGTTCGGTATCGTCGTTGCCCCACGCTGCATCAAAGGACAGCGCGACCTGCTTTTTCTCGGTTTCAACACAGTAGATAGGCAGTTTTCGGTTTGAATTAGCATAAACTCCGACCGAACAAACTACGGCAAAAACCGCCGCAACTATAATACTTGCGGCAACGGTCAAATGTTTCTTTGTAATTATGATATATCTCACGGCTATCTCCCCTTTTTTATAAAACTATATGGAAGACCGCCTGTACAATATAACACCGCGCTCGGATTTTGGAGTGCGGTGTTATATTATGCGGATATTACTGAGTAACGCTGAGAGGACAAGGTTTCGAGCATAAACTCATAGGGTGTTTTTGCTTCAAGGGAGCCGTCTACTACTGCAGAGAATATCTGAGGCGTACACCCCGAGATAAGTGCTACACCTTGCTCGTTTTTAGTGACCGGCTGATTTCTGCGACGGTTTGCAACATTCCAGAATACAAGCTCGGGAAGCTTATAGCCTGCCTTACGAAACTTCTCCTTGGCATTTTCAAAGTTGGTAGCTTCGGCATTATCCACGCAGGAGTTGAACTCCATATCCGAAATGATTACTATTTTTTCGGGCAGCTCGCTTTGGGGAATATTATTATTCACTGCCGCCGAGAGCACAAGGTCGAAAACTGCTTCTATATTGGTATCTGCCGCCTTGCAAAACGAGGTAACAAAGCGGAGACGGTCGGCAAAGGTTTCTCCCTTTATTTCAATGAGCTCGGGCTCGCTCGAAAACTCGATAAAGTGATTTTTGAAGATTCCGCTGTTATGCTCTGCAAGGTAAAGGCCAAGCGACAGAGCAACCGACGCCGGACAGGGCTTTCCGGAATCGTACATAGAGCCAGAGGTATCGATTACGGGAAGAATGTTGTCCGTCGTTTTAAAGGATGGAAGAGAGGCCCAGGTGGCATTAAGCGTCCTCTTTTCCTCTTCGGTTATCTCCCTCATAAACACGTCGCAATAGCGCCAATCTCTGCGCAGATACGGGTCTACAATCTCATAGGGAGCAAGGGTTGCGGCGTTGAGTGTTGCCTCTCCCTCGGATACCTTTTTAAGAAAGTCCTCATATCTCTCGTTATCGTTACGCATAAAAGCGGCACGGTATTTGAAGAGCGCCTTTGAGGGCTGTTTTTCATAATCGAAGGTATAATCTCTCTCCCGGAGATTATTTTCAATTATACGGATATGAGCACGAAGCTTGGAAAGGGTCTTTCTGTACTCGGCGTCGGTCATACCGAGATATTTCGCTATCCTTTTGCCCTTCATCACTGCTTCTTTATTAGATGTATTTACCGACGGAAGCCACTTTGCAAGCAGAGAGACCTCGCCGTCTGTAATTAGGCCGAGGATATCTTTTTCAAGCTGTTTCTTAATAAGAGAAAGCATTTCCTTTTCAAGAGGTGTGCCGAAAAGGCAGAGCAGGTCGTCAAAACGGCCGTATTCTGCAACGTACTCTAAATTCTTTCCGGCAACCTCGGGCTCATTTTTTGCAAGCCATTCGAGTATCACGCGAAAAACTCTGCGTTCACCGAGACCGCCTCTTATATCACGGGCGAAAAAGAGTGTCTTCATCGCTATATTTTTATCCTCTGCAAATGCTCTGACAAAACGGTCAATTATTTCTTTTTCCCCCGAACGTCTTAATGCACCGACAGTCGAAAACAAATCAAGGCAATCGGATAACGTAGATTTATTCGTTACAGCACCGTTTTCGGTGAAGCCAATATTAGCTTCATTTTTCAAATAGTTTAACATATTATCACTCTTTTCTTATGAAATCAAGGCACGGTATAACAAAACAACAAACAGGAATGCGTAACGACGCCTCGTTAAAATTTAATTGCTGTATGTGCCTTTATACGCTTAACCTCCTGAATAGGCAACTATAGCCGCCCAGGAAGAAAAACGTTTTTCAAGATGCGGGCGGCTGAGGTACATTCAGTATCGCCCTAAGCATTGCTGCCTGCATCTTTTATTTTTTCAAGACAGCTCATTGAATCTAATTTTCTCTGACAAATTTTGCTGATGCTGTCTTTAATTTGAAAACCGCAAGTGAATTAGCCGACTGCATATATATTCGGCAATTATTAACGGTTTACAAGATATTTTTGACAAGGTAATTTTGCAAGAAAGGGGCTGCAATTGCCCCCACCACAAAATCACCGAAAATCCTTAAAAGGACAGTCCCGATTATGTCGTTACGGAAAATAAGTATTGCTGTAAATATCTTATTAAACGCAATCTGCCGTGATATATCCGGATTACCCATCATGACGGCACCGCAATCAAGCGTAGATACCGTGAGAAAATCCGATTATAAATCGACAGAACGTTTGCATATTTATTTTTTAAACATAAGCCACCGTATTCCCTTCTCCGTCAACGATAACGCCGAGGGTGACCTTTCTACCGAAAGGGAAAATCTTTTTAAGTTTGTATTGCTTAAGATTGCTTTTATCAAAGTCTTTCACTATTTCGACAGGATAACTACTGCTTTTTCCACCATAGGCTATAAGTAATATCATAAAACGCATACCATACTCTTTTAGACAGTCAATGCTTATCGGCAGACCCTCTAATTCAAGATAAGAGTTAATTATCTCTGTCAGTAGTTCTTCGTTGTCATCCTGACAGTTCGGGTCTGCACCATAATGCAGCATAAGCTCTGCTATTTCAAGTCTTATGTTATCTTCCTCTTTGGTAGTACCGTCCGCAAACTGAAGGGTCCAGAAAATATGGTCGGCTTCGCCTTTCGGGTCAATAAAGTTTGGGTCTGCTCCGTTTTGCAGCAACAGCTCGACCATCGGAATATTATAGCACTCTATCGCTTCCTCTAAAAAGGTGGTTTTGTATTGAAAACTGTATCGCTTTGTCGAGGAGAGAAACACTTGGTTTAAATCAAGCTGACGCGCAATATGTAAAGCCTCATATCTATTGAAATCCTTATGCCAGCACATTCTTTCAAGCTCGGATATTAAGTTTTGCATTGATTTTCACAACTCACTTACTAAACAGATTGAGCACATCAAGATAGCCGCCGTCAAATTCATCATTTTCCCTCATATCGGAGAGTGCGTCTGATACGGTGTTGTACATAAAATTCGTACCTTTACTGCTTGCCACATAATTAGCCGCGCGATTTCTACCAATACCTATATCTTCGGCAACTTCGAAGGCATCTATGTTTGCGCCAATAAATATAAACTCCCAATCTTCTTTCTTCTTTTTCTCAATAAGGCTTTTAACCGTGGCACCGCCGAAATGTTTACTTGCGTTTTCCATTCCGTCAGTGGTTATTACAAACATTACTTTTGAAGGAATGTCTTCGCGACGGATATATTTATGTATTTTTTCAATATGCTCTATAGCACTGCCCACAGCATCATAAAGAGCGGTGCATCCGCCTACAAAGTAGTCTTTATCCGTCATTTGTGTTACTTCTTCAATCTTCAGCCTATCGTGTATTACAGAATAATCGCTGTCAAAAAGCACCGTAGTAACAAAGCATTCTCCTACTCCTTTTTTCTGTTTTTGAATCAACGAATTAAATCCGCCTATAGTATCGCTTTCAAGCCCAGCCATTGAACCGCTTTTGTCGATAATAAAAACAAGTTCGGTAATTTTGTTTTTCACTTATAATTCCTCCAAAAAAATATGACCGTAAGGGTTTTCGGACCTTACGATCATATTATAGCGGTTGTTAAATTGTTTGTGGTCGCTTTTAAAGCGACATTTTTTATGCCCCGAGAAGCCTCTCGTCAAAGGCATATAGCGTATCGTTTATTTCATGGATATTATAGTTCTTATTAATTATGAAGTATTCGATTATTACGTCAAATCTTTCGCTGTGGGAGATTGCATAGCCTGCCGTTTTGAGCAGCTTTTCGGTTTCGGCAAGGTCGAGCTCGAGGGCAATTGCCAAAGCAAAGGCAGTATGCTTTCGGGGCTTGTAGCCGGTGTCACAACGAATTTTCGAAAAAAGCTTACGGTCTATATTTGCCCTTTTATAGCATTCGACGTCGCTTATTCCCTTTTCATCGATAAGTTTAAAAAGCGCCGAGGAAAAGCTTTCATCGAGAGAAGCAAGACGTTCCTTGATATTGTCAGTCGTGGTAGGCTTTCCTTTTGATTCTTTGTCACGATCGGAGAATAGCGGCAGAACATCTAAATAGTCGCCATCATCCTCACAATTCTCGATATCAGCATTTGAAGACTTTCTGTCAGACGGAATTTCCGGTAAAGAGTACTTCTTATTTGAAGGGATGCTGAACATTAAATCGTCATCATCCGACGGTTTCGAGCGATATTTAGTATGTAAGTATTCGTCGACCGAGATAAGGCGTCTGATATCATTAAAATTCAGGCTTTCATCCTTTACCGCCAAGGTCACATCATAATCTTTATACGAACACAAATAATCAATTTCCTGATATGCATTAAGAATCATCTTAATCATATCTATGTTGGGTAGTTTATAGTCAATAAGCGGAATGTAAATCTTTTTGCTGCCCTTGGCATCGGCTATTCTTAATGCTCTGTTTATCGCACGTTTTAATTCAGAACAATATTCAAAAGAATCATATTGTTGCCATACAGAGTGTATTACATATTTATACTTTCTGAAAAAATAACGGGTAACCTTAGCCGATTCGGGAATATCTTTAGCTTCTGTAATTTTGCCGCTCAAAAATTTCAGTGTTGAAATTCTACGGATAGGTTCGGTATCGCTGTAAATTTCAACCGCAATATCCACTATTGTATCATATCCCTCGGCATTCGGGTCATATCTTTCGATTCTCCAACCCATTTGCAACTCCCCTTTTAATGATTTTATTAAATTATGACACGATAGTTATCCCAAAATACGGACAGTCGTTCCATTTTTTATAATTATACTACTAAATTCGGCAAATAACAAGAAATATACTTTTATTTTGCATACAAACAAATGTAAAATTTGACAATACCTTATAGGAGCTGCAGACCCTCACCTACATTGAATTATAAATAGGTTATCCTACTACCAAATGATAGTAACCCCCCTACAAATTTCACATTAAAGCAAATTAAAACCGCACTCTCGTTTTTGGAGTGCGGTTTTTGGTTTTTGATTAGTCCTTGCGCCAGACCATTTTGTTGACGATGCCGGTGTAGGAACGGATGATTTTTACAACCTTGGTTGAAACGTTTTCCTCCACATAGTCGGGAACGGGGATTCCAAAGTCCCCTGCCTCGTTCATCTCGACCGCCATTTCTACGGCACCAAGTAAGCTTTGCTCATCAATTCCGGCGAGGACAAAGCAAGCCTTATCGAGAGCTTCGGGACGCTCGGTTGAGGTGCGGATGCAGATTGCCGGGAAGGGCTTTCCGATAGAGGTGAAGAAGGAGCTTTCTTCGGGGAGAGTTCCCGAATCGGAAACAACTGCAAAGGCGTTCATCTGGAGACAGTTGTAATCGTGGAAGCCGAGGGGCTCATGCTGAATTACACGGGGGTCAAGCTTGAAGCCTGTGGATTCGAGACGCTTTTTACTTCTCGGATGGCAGGAATAGAGAATCGGCATATCGTATTTCTTTGCCATTTTATTGATGGCGTTGAAAAGCGAATTGAAGTTCTTTTCGGTATCGATATTCTCTTCTCTGTGTGCCGAAAGAAGAATATATTTACCTTTTTCGAGATCGAGGCGAGAGTGAATATCGCTCTTTTCGATATTTTCGAGGTTGTTTCGTAAAACCTCTGCCATGGGCGAGCCGGTAACATATGTGCGTTCCCGAGGGAATCCGCAATCGGCAAGATATCTTCTTGCGTGCTCGGAATAAGCAAGGTTTACATCGCTGATAATGTCAACGATTCTGCGGTTGGTTTCCTCGGGCAGACACTCATCCTTACAGCGGTTTCCGGCTTCCATATGGAAAATGGGGATATGAAGTCTTTTTGCGCCGATTACCGAAAGACAGGAGTTGGTATCGCCGAGGACAAGTACAGCATCGGGCTCGGTTTCGACCATAAGCTGATAGCATTTTGCAATGATATTGCCCATTGTCTCGCCGAGGTCGGCACCTACTGCATCAAGATAAACGTCTGGATCCTCTAGACCTAAATCACGGAAGAAAATACCATTAAGGTTATAGTCATAATTCTGACCTGTGTGTGCAAGAACGGTATCGAAATACTTTCTGCACTTATTGATTACGGCTGAAAGGCGGATAATCTCGGGTCTTGTTCCTACGATTATGAGAAGCTTCAGCTTTCCGTCGTTTTTAAATCCTTTGCTCATTCAATTCACCTCAAAAATATGTAAATTATCGTATAGTTTTTGTCTTTTATCTGCAATCGGCAGGGTTTTTGCAAGGTTAACTCGCTTACCGCAGATTACCAAAATTATATATTTTGTCGCTCTATATGGCATAAACACAGCATATAAAATAGGGTATTTTTTAACACTCGGGTAGACCTCGGCGGTAGAGTCCTTTAAAGTTCTAAACAGATTATAAAGCTTTCTGTGGCGTTTGCCGTCGGTCTTGTGGTTAGTGAGCAGATTTCCGCTTCTGCCACGAAGAGTATCCTTCTTTCCGAAGTTTCCGCCTTCTAAAATATCTTCTAAAATGCCGTCGGAAACTGCGGTATCAACAGCCTCATACCATCTTGGCGCATCAACTCCAAAATAACGGACGGAAATATCCGCCATAACCGATAAGAAGGTATAAAGTCCTATATTTTTTAAGAGCGGCAGGAGTTCTTCCTCCCAAAAGGGCTCATCTTTTGTCACATTTATAAATGCGGCAATGTCACTAAGATGACGAAGCCCTATTCCCTCATAGAGAAGATGGTGCTGGGTATGAAGCAGCAATATTAAGCCGTGATAAAGGTCGGTCGGGGCAGAAAACTCGCCCGAGCCGATATTTTTCGGTACACTTTTAAGATGAGCATTTGCCAAAAACTGCTCTATCCTCTCCCCTGCCTTGCCACTTGGAATTCCTGCAACACGGTGGTGCATTTCAAGCTCAGCATTAGGCTTTTTAAACACTATATGACAGGTGTGTCCCTCCATTGAGGAGGTATATCCCTCACTTCGAAGGAGGCTTGCTATCTCCTCTTTTTTACTCGGGTCGATAAGAAAATCAACATCGCCGAGAGTTCGGTTATCGGGGTTTTTATAATATGCCGCAGATGCTTCTCCCTTTAATATTATATAGGAGTAGCCACTCTTTTTCAAAATGGAAATAAGTTCGGATTGGGCGTTTGCAACTCTAATGTTGCGTGCAGTAACCGAGCGGGCTTTATCAAACCACTTATGATAAACCTCGGCAGGTATCTGCTCCTTTAATTTTGCGGCGGATGTCAGGGCTGAAAGTACGACAGACTGCTGGAAAGACTCCTTTGCAACGGCTTTCCAATCAACCATATCTGCAAGAGCAGACAAC
>JAZUAU010000019.1:0-103729 GCA_045638145.1 Acutalibacteraceae bacterium | reverse complement strand
AATTTACTCAATGATTTCTCATCGAAATTGTCGGGTCCAATTTCTTTCTTCTATCTCGTCGTTGTTTAATTTTCAAGGTCCGTTTTTGCGGCGCTTTCGCGGTGCCCGATTATAATACCACAACCCTTCCCCGTTGTCAACACTTTTTTTCAAAAAAATACAAAATTTTTTTATTTTTTTTTGAAAACTTAAAACGGTTTGAATTGCTTATATAATTTGTCCAAAAGAGCGGTATTTTATACCATTATTTTTCGTAATTTTTCCAAAGCCTTCTTTTCTTTGCGGGAAACCTGTACCTGCGATATGCCGAGTATTGATGCAGATTCGCTTTGGGTTTTCTCATTAAAATAACGAAGCTTTATAATATTTTTTTCAACGTCATCTAAAAAATTTATAGCTTGCTCTATTTGTAATCTACCGCAAATGTCTTCTTCACAGGATTCGCAGGGTATTTCTATCTCCCCTACTCCGTCCTCATCCTGGTAGGTTAACGACAAAACCTGACGGGATGCGCAAATAGCCTCGGTTATTTCTTCGGGGGTTACGCCAAGTCTTTCTGCAAGCAATCCTACTGTTACAATATCTCCCGTATGCTTTTCGATATATTCTTTTTCTCGCGCAACCTTTAGAGAAAGTTCTTTTAAGCTTCGCGACACCTTCACGGCGCCTGTATCTCTGAACTGTCTTTTAATTTCGCCAATAATCGAGGGAACAGCATAGGTTGAAAAACAAAGACCCCTCGACTCATCAAAACCGTCTGCCGCCCTAATAAGTCCGATACAGCCTGAACCAAAAAGGTCATCATATTCAATTCCCCTGTTTGCGAATCTTTTTGCACAGGCGTGGACAAGATTGATATTATCTTCGATAAGCTTATTCCTGTCCGACATCTTTTTTCACGCTTAAAACCTTTTTCATCGTTACAGTTGTGCCTTTTCCAAGCTTTGAGGTAACTCTCAGCCCGTCCATAAAGCTTTCCATAACCGAAAATCCGAGACCAGCGCGTTCTTCTCCGCCGGTTGAGTAGAGGGGTTCCATCGCCTTTTTAACATCCTCGATTCCGCAACCTTTATCACGGATTCTGATTTTTAGGTGTCCCGTATCAAACTGTTCGCAGGTTATGTATATTTCTCCGACTGTGTTTTTGTAAGCGTGAACTATACAGTTTGTGACCGCTTCGGAAACGGCGGTCTTTATATCTGAAATTTCCTCAATGGTAGGGTCAAGCTGTGCAGCAAACGCCGATACCACCGTACGAGCAAAGCTTTCGTTTTTTGACCTTGATGGTAAACGGATCATAAATTTATTTATAACCTTCATATTGCATTCTCCTTTTCAATTTTTGCCAGGCGCTCAATTCCCGCAAGCTTCATCACTTTATATATGTTGGGTGGAAGATTCGTAAGATTTAGCTTTGCGCCTTTTTTCTGCAGAGTACGATAGCGTCCCATTACAAGCCCTATTCCAGAGCTGTCCATAAAGGTCACCCTGCCGAAATCCATAATTAGAAGAGTTGGCATATAGAATTCTATTGCTTCGTCAATTTGTTCTCGCATCTGTTTTGCAGTGTGATGGTCAATTTCTCCGTCTAGCATAACGGTCAAAAGCTCGCCCACCGATTTTAACTCACAAGACATAACGCACCTCCGTATAAATTGGGAAAAATTGTATATTACTTATATAATATACCCTTGTCCACAAATTTTATGCAGAAGTGCGCTGTCGAATTTAATATTTATTTGTTGTTTATGAGTTTTTCTCTTATTGCAGAGGCTAAATAAAGTGAGCCGCAGACGAAGATGGGCTTTTTGTCGTTTGATTTTTCGTTTGCTAGCTCCAGCGCCTCATCATAATTTTCTGCCAAAGTGACATCATCACAATATTTTTTTGCAAGTGCTGCCAGTTCCTTTGCAGAGATGCTTCGCTTATTTTCCTTAACGGTTACGGTTATAGCTGATGAGCAGAATGGCAGAATTTTCTCGAGAAACTGCTCGCAATCCTTATCTGCCATCATTCCGATAACGGCGACTATGTCGTCCGAGCAGTTTTCCATAAAACGTGCCAAAGCATCTGCACCGTTGGGATTATGCGAACCGTCTAACACTCTAAGCGGATTCTCGCTTATAAGCTCAACCCTTGCAGCGATAGCTGCGGCGGCTATTCCCTCTATGATATTCTCGTCGCTTGCTATTCCAACCGTTTTTACGGTTTCTATGGCGGTTAGGGCATTGTAAATTTGATGCTCTCCGACAAGTTTTGTTTGATATTCTATTCCGCTGTAAATAAATCGATTGCCGTTTATATCGGAAGAGAGAATTTTGAGATTTTTGGTGTTTGGTATTTTGTAATCGGGGGCGTATTTGCATATTGTATCAAAGGTTTCGGCTTCTTGAACAGGATAAACTACCGTCAATGCGCCGTCTTTGATTATTCCGCATTTTTCAGATGCAATCTCTGAATATGTGTTTCCGAGGTAATCGGTATGGTCGAGGTCTATTCGGGTAATTACCGAGCAAAGCGGAGTCTTAATGACGTTCGTTGCATCAAACCTGCCGCCGAGACCGACCTCAAGTATTACCAAATCGCAATTTTGCTCCTTAAAATAAAGAAAAGCAAGGGCGGTTATAAATTCAAACTCGGTAACGTATATTCCTGTAGCCTTTACCTTTTGGCAAAGTCGGGCAAGGTTATCTTTCTTGATATATTTTCCGTTTATTTGAATTCTTTCACGGAAATCCACCACATAAGGTGAGGTATAAAGTCCCACCCTAAGCCCTGCGCTTTTATAGATTTCGGAAAGCATTGTACAGGTTGAGCCTTTTCCGTTTGTCCCTGCAACGTGGATAAAACGAAGCTCATCCTGGGGATTGCCCAAATATTTCAGAAGCTCGGTTATTCGTTCAAGTCCCGGTATTGAACCAAAGACCTGTAAAGAATGGATATAATCGAGACTTTCGTTATAGTTCATAGTATTCTCCAATATTTAGATTAAGGCTGACGGAATCGTCAGCCTTACCTTTTTAGATTTGGGTTTTAATTTTTGCGATACTCTCTTCGAGAAGAGCAATCTTGTCAAGGGTTTTTGCCAGAAGTTCTCTTTGCTGATTTACTACTGCCTCAGGCGCTTTTGCTACAAATCCGGGATTGTTAAGCTTATTTTCATAGAAGGCTTTATCCTTATTTGCGGCATCGAGCTCTTTTGACAGTCTTTCAAGCTCTGCAGTAAAGTCAACAAGTTCATTAAGAGGAATATAAACCTTTGCGCTGTCGGTAACAACGAGAACTGCATCCGGCATATCAAAGGAATCGCCAACGGTAACCTCACTTCCAGAAGCAAGTCGTGTGATAAACGCCCTACCTGCCTCAAAGATATCCCTGGATTCGGAAGCAATGAAAATCTGTGCCTTCTTTGAAGGGGGCACATTCATCTCGCTTCTGCGGTTACGTATAGCCTTGATTACGGCAATAACCTTTTCAAACTCCTCTTCCTCCTTAGCAAAATCCAGAGCAGAATCAAATTCGGGCCACTTGGACACCATAATAGCCTTTCCACTATGGGGCAGACTCTGCCATATTTCCTCTGTAATAAATGGCATAAAGGGATGGAGAAGCTTGAGCACTCCTGTAAATACATGTATGAGAACTGCGCGCGCGGTATCTGCGGTAGCCTTATCGTCGCCGTTAAGACGAGATTTACAAAGCTCGATATACCAATCGCAGAATACGTCCCAGATAAAGTCGTAAAGCTTCTGTACAGCAAGACCGAGTTCAAACTTATCGAGATTATCTGTAACGTCACGAACAAGTGTATTATACTTTGAAAGCACCCACTTGTCCTCAAGGGCAAGGTTTTCAGGCAGAGGCATTTCCTCATCATTTTCAAGATTCATAAGCAGGAAGCGTGCAGCATTCCAAATCTTGTTAGCAAAGTTACGGCTTGCTTCAACACGCTCGGGAATATAACGCATATCGTTACCGGGGGTATTACCTGTTGCAAGAGTAAAGCGAAGGGCATCTGCACCGTATTTCTCAATCTCAACAAGGGGATCAATTCCGTTGCCGAGAGATTTTGACATTTTTATTCCGTTAGCATCACGGACAATACCGTGGAAAAGAACTGTTTTGAAAGGAACAGTATCGGTATATTCAAGTCCAGAGAATATCATTCTTGCAACCCAGAAGAAGATAATATCATATCCGGTTACAAGGGTATCTGTAGGATAGAAATACTTTAGGTCAAGATTTTCTTCAGGCCAGCCAAGTGTCGAGAAGGGCCAAAGTGCCGAAGAGAACCATGTGTCGAGGGTGTCTTCATCCTGTGAGAGATTTTCGCAACCGCACTTTGAGCACTTGTCGGGGTCGGCACGAGAAACTGTAAGCTCTCCGCATTCGGGACAGTACCAGGCAGGAATTCTGTGACCCCACCAAAGCTGACGGGAAATACACCAATCCTTAATATTCTCCATCCAGTTGAAATAAATCTTTTCAAGACGGTTGGGGATAAACTTAATATCGCCATTTTTAACCGCTTCGATAGCAGGCTTTGCGAGGGGCTCCATCTTAACAAACCACTGCTTGGAAATTCTGGGTTCAACAACAGAATTACAGCGGTAGCAAGAGCCAATATTATGCTTAATGGGTTCAATCTTAACAAGGAAGCCCTGCTCCTTAAGGTCGGCAACGATAGCCTTTCTCGCCTCGTAGCGGTCCATTCCCTCGTACTTGCCGCCAAGCTCGTTAATCTTGGCTTCATCGGTCATTACATTAATAACGGGAAGGCTATGGCGAAGTCCAACCTCATAGTCGTTGGGGTCGTGTGCAGGCGTAATCTTAACAACGCCGGTACCGAAATCCATTTCAACGTAGGAATCTGCAACGATGGGGATTTCTCTGTTTACAAGGGGCAACACTACGGTCTTTCCGATAAGGTGCTTATATCTTTCGTCGTCGGGATGAACTGCAACGGCGGTATCGCCAAGCAGGGTTTCAGGACGGGTTGTTGCAAGGTTAAGATATTCATCTGTGCCCTTGATAGGATAGCGAAGATGCCAGAAGTTACCCTCTGCCTCGTTATATACAACCTCTGCGTCCGAAATAGAGGTTAAGCAATGGGGGCACCAGTTGATAATACGCTCGCCGCGATAGATAAGACCCTTCTGATAGAGTCTAACGAACACCTCGCGAACTGCAAGAGAACAACCCTCGTCAAGGGTGAAACGCTCTCTGTCCCAGTCGCAGGATGCACCGAGTTTTTTAAGCTGACTGATAATTCTTCCGCCAAACTCCTCTTTCCAAGCCCAAGCACGCTCGAGGAATGCCTCACGACCGATATCCTCCTTCGTGATGCCTTCCTTTTTCATTGCTTCAACGATTTTGGCTTCGGTAGCAATAGACGCGTGGTCGGTACCGGGAAGCCAAAGTGCCGCTCTTCCCTGCATTCTGCGAAATCTTATCAGAATATCCTGCAGAGTATCGTCAAGAGCGTGGCCCATGTGAAGCTGACCCGTAATGTTCGGTGGGGGTATAACTATTGTATAGGGTTCTTTATTTGCATCGACCTCTGCGTGGAAAAATTTTCCTTTAAGCCAGAAATCATATATTCTGTCCTCAACCTCGCCCGGGTCGTAAATCTTTGCTAAATCTTTTGCCAAAACGATCACTCCAATCAAGTAGTATGATATATCAAATTACTTGCTTTGTCAAATAATTCCTTAAATAATTAAGGCTTTTATGCATATATTAATCTTGTCGGCAGTATACAAAGCGTTTGCATTAAGCCGATATCTCCCGAGCGGCCGTCGCGGTTTCTCGGGAGATTGCATTTTTAGAAGGTTAACTGCTCAACCTCTCCTGTCGAGGGGGTTGCGCCTGCACTAGGCAAATTCCTCGGTCTGAAGCGGTGGGCTTTATCAAGCGAGCCCTCTTCATAACGGGATACCTCAAAGATCCTCTGTCCCCGTTTTTGTGTCATTACGATAATTCCGCCGTTATCCTTGGTAGCCTTGGCCGGAATGAGGGCGGTATTTACTATCATATATCTTCCGTTCGTGGAGGAAAGCATAATATCACATTCCTCTTCGATATACATAACAGAATGTATTGAGAATTTTTCCGAGTATGCCTTTATAAGCTTTTTGCGGTTAGTCTTTGTTTCGTAGGAGGCGAGGGGCACCTTCGCCACTCTGCCGTTTTCAAACACAAAGAGCATATAGCCCTTATACTGGGAAATAACGCCCATATAAATAGGTGTTTCTCCACTTTCGAACTCAAGCTTAGCGGGAACAAAGTCACCGAGCAACGATGCCTTTGAATCCTCAAAGTCGGCGGTACGGGACTTGTACACCTGTTGTTTATTTGTAAAGAACAAAAGCTCTGCCGCATTTGTGGTTTCAATCGTTTGCGATAGTTTATCGCCCTCTTTGAACTTTTGCTCACCGCTCATTCTGAGCGACTGAGGTGTAATCTTCTTGAAATAGCCGTCCTTTGTGAAGAAAACGGTTACGGGAGAGTTGTCTACAACAACCTCTTCCTTTTCGCCTTCATCCGACTCGGTTTCTATTATAGCGGTCTTTCTAGGCTGACCGTATTTATCGGCAACCGCTTCAAGCTCCTTAATTATTATGCCCAGCTGTTTTCTTCTTGAATCAAGGATAGACTGAAGCTCAAGCACCTGTTTTTCAAGCTCCTCAACATCGGCAAGCTTTTTAAGGATATATTCCCTATTCAAATGGCGCAGCTTAATTTCAGCAACATATTCTGCCTGAATCTCATCGATTCCGAAGCCAATCATAAGGTTGGGAACAACCTCTTTTTCCTCGTCGGTTTCTCTTACAATCTTGATAGCCTTGTCGATATCAAGGAGTATTTTAGAAAGACCCTTTAAAAGATGAAGCTTCTCCTTTGCCTTTTGAAGATTGTAATAAACTCTGCGCTTTATACACTCATTTCTGAATGCAACCCACTCGGAAATGATTTCCTTAACGCCCATAACTCGGGGCGAATTTGCGATAAGAATATTAAAGTTACAGCCGAAGGAATCCTCAAGCGGGGTGCTTTTGTAAAGCTTTTTCATAAGCTTGTCTGGATCCGCGCCGCGTTTTAGGTCAATGGTAATCTTAAGACCCTTAAGATCGGTTTCATCACGGATATCGTTAATTTCGGTAACCTTTTTAAGCTTTGCAAGTTCAATAACCTTTTCGATTATCTGCTCGGTTGTGGTTGTGGGAGGAATTTCGGTAATATCGATACAGTTTGCCGATTTATCATAGGTATAGGTTGCTCTTACCTTAAAGCTTCCCCTACCCGTTCTGTAAATCTCTTCCATCTGCTCACGTTTATAGAGAAGCTGTCCGCCAATCGGAAAATCGGGAGCAAGAAGGGTGTCAGCAACGTTTATATCGTTATCCTTGATATAGGCAATTGTAGTATTGCAGACCTCTTTAAGGTTGAAGGGGCAAATCTGGCTTGCCATACCAACCGCGATACCCATATTTGCATTAACGAGAATCGACGGGAAGGTTACGGGAAAAAGGGTGGGTTCCTTCATAGAAGCATCGTAGTTATCAACAAAGTCGACAGTATCCTTATCAATATCGCTGAAAAGCTCTGCTGCTATGGGAGCAAGCTTTGCCTCGGTATAACGGGATGCAGCATAGGCCATATCGCGTGAATAAGCCTTACCAAACGAGCCCTTTGATTGAACGTAAGGGTGTAAAAGTGCTTCGTGTCCTTCCGACAGACGCACCATTGTTTCGTAAATTGCGGCATCGCCGTGTGGGTTTAGCTGCATGGTACGTCCAACAATATTTGCACTTTTGATGGTAGGTCCATTCAGAAGCCCCATATTATACATAGTGTAAAGAAGCTTTCTGTGGGAAGGCTTAAAGCCATCAATTTCGGGAATTGCACGTGAAATAATGACGCTCATTGCATACGGCATATAATTTGTGCGAAGGGTTTCGGTAATGTTTTGGTCAACGATAATACCCGCGCCCGCAATATATGCATCCGGAAGCTTTACCTTCGGTGCTTCTTCGTTTTTCTTTTTTCTTGGAGCCATTAAATTTTCTCCTTTAATTTCTTAAACTTTTAATTAGCCAAAGCATTTAAGCCCGAATCAGATTTTGAAACAAGGCTTTGAATTTGTAAAAATTCGCGACCTTAAAGGTGCTGTTTTTTGTGTGAATTTTGGCGAAGCGGAGCGCATAAGAGCGTCCGCTTTGCGCGGCAATGAACCGAAAGATGCTTAAAACCGCCCTTTAAGGCTGATTTAGGGCTTGACCGATTTAGCTCTAGCTTACGTCAACGTTGTCGATATAAAGTCCGCCGTTTTCCGCAATATAGTCTTTTCTGCCCTGAAGGTTATCACCAAGCAACAGGTCGAACATAATAGATGTCTGCTCAGCATCCTCTGGAAGAACACGAATCAGTCTTCTCGTTTCGGGGTTCATAGTAGTCAGGTTCATCATATCAGGTTGGTTTTCACCAAGTCCTTTTGAACGCTGAATTGTATGCTTTTTACCATCAATCATACGGAGAATGTCATTCTTTTCCTGCTCGTCATAAGCAAAATATGACTTTTCCTTGGTGGTGATTTCATAAAGCGGCGTTTCGGCAATATACACCTTGCCCTCATTTATAAGGGTAGGCATTAATCTATAAATCATTGTTAAAATAAGGGTTCTAATCTGGAAACCGTCAACATCGGCATCGGTACATATTATAACCTTATTCCAACGAAGATTATCAATGTTGAAGGTTGAAAGGTCTTTATTAGCCTTATTCTTAACCTCTACGCCGCAGCCTAGCACCTTTATAAGGTCGGTAATAATCTCCGACTTAAATACCCTTTCGTACTCCGCCTTTAAGCAGTTTAGTATCTTACCGCGGACCGGCATTATAGCCTGGAAGTTCGAGTCGCGAGCAAGCTTACAGGAACCGAGTGCCGAGTCACCCTCTACTATGAAGATTTCACGCTCGTTGACGTCACGGCTTCGGCAATCGACAAACTTCTGTACTCGGCTTGCCATATCATTTGAGGTTTGAAGGGTCTTTTTTATATTGATACGTTCTTTTTCACTGCGCTCGCGAGAGCGTTTATTTATAAGAACCTGATCGGCAATCTTATCAGCCTCCACCTTATTTTCAATGAAATACACCTCAAGCTGATGGCGGAAGAAATCAGTCATTGCTTCCTGAATAAACTTATTAGTGATAGACTTTTTTGTCTGATTCTCGTATGAGGTCAGGGTTGAGAAGGAAGAAATTACAATTGCCAGACATTCCTCCACGTCCTGGAAGGTAATTTTAGATTCGTTTTTTGTATATTTGTTCTGCTGTTTAATGTAATAATCTATTTGATAAACGAAGGCGTTTCTAACCGCCTTTTCGGGTGCTCCGCCATATTCAAGCCAACTTGAGTTATGATAATACTCCTTCATCTGACGCTTGTTCGAGAAGCAAAAAGCGGCATTGATTTTTACTTTATATTCGGGCTTGTCCTCGCGGTCCTTACCCTTACGCTCGGTGCGCCAGGTCTGAATCTCGGTCATTCTGTCGAGACCGACATTTTCCTCAACGTAGTCGACAATACCGTTTGAATAGCAAATCTCGGTTTCAACAAAGCGGTTTCCCTGCTGTTCTCTGAAAACGAAAAGAAGTCCGTCATTTACAACAGCCTGACGTTTTAAAATATCGATAAAGTATTCAGAGGGAATATCAATCTCGGTAAAGACATCAAGGTCGGGCTTCCATTTTGTTTTGGTACCCGTATCGCGCCCAGTGTAAGGCTCTTTTTTAAGTCCGCCCTTGTTTCTTCCCTTCTCAAAATGGAGATTGTATTTATATCCATCACGCTTAATTTCAACGTCCATATATTCAGAAGCGAACTGTGTTGAAGCAAGTCCTAGACCGTTAAGACCGATGGAATATTCATAATCTCCGCCATTGTTAGTGTTATACTTACCACCCGCATAAAGGGTTTCGAAAAGAAGAATATAGTTGTACTGCTGTTCTTTATTATTGAAATCAACGGGTGCGCCACGACCAAAGTCCTGCACTTCTACCGAACCGTCAGAAAACTTTGTTACGATAATCTTTTTACCATAACCCTCGCGCGCTTCGTCGATAGAGTTGGAGATAATTTCAAATACAGAATGCTTACAGCCGTCAAGCCCGTCCGAACCGAAGATTACCGCAGGGCGCAGACGCACCTGGTCGGGACCCTTCAGCTGAGTTATGCTTTCGTTGCCGTACTCCTTAACTGTTTTAGCCATAGTTTGCTCCTTTTGTACTTAAGATACACATATATTATATACCATATATTGTATTTTTTCAAGGTTTAAAAGGAAAAACCGCACATCAAAGATGTGCGGTATAATTTATCTTTTAGATTCCGAGGTAAGGAGCAGGGTTTCTTCTTGTGCCATTAATAATAACCTCAAAATGAACGTGGTTCCCTGTAGATTGTCCGGTTGTTCCAACTTCGGCAATGAACTCACCTTGAGATACCTTATCACCCACCTTGACGTGCAACTTACGGGAATGAGCGTATCTTGTCTGAACGCCGTTGCCGTGGTCGATAATAACATTGTAGCCATAGTCATTACACCATCCTGCAAAGGTTACAACACCGT
The DNA here is from genome assembly GCA_045638145.1 of Acutalibacteraceae bacterium. Taxonomy (GTDB): domain Bacteria; phylum Bacillota; class Clostridia; order Oscillospirales; family Acutalibacteraceae; genus SFWF01. The sequence continues at coordinate 93,095 of JAZUAU010000019.1, read as the reverse complement.
CAAATACTGCGTGAATCTCGGTGCCTGCAGGAGCGGCAATATCTATGCCCTTGTGGTTTCTTCCGTCGCCCCAGTAGGAAGTGATAACACCCTTTACCTCAAGAGGCCAAACGTAACCCTTGGTTGAAGCATTGTGGATAACGTTAGCGGTAGTACCCTTTCCTGTACCGATGATTATTTCCTCGGTCACAGGAAGAATAATTACTGTATCGGAGACAATTTCGGTATTAACGAGAACACCGTCAATAAAGGTGACCCGTTCTACCCTTTCGTTAAGACCCTTAACCCCTGCAACGGTAACTGCCTGATAGCCCTTCGCCTTCTTGGTAGTTCTAGTTGTAAGGGTTTCATAGTCTACCTCATACTGAACAGAGAGGTTTGCGCTTGTTTTTACAGCCTGTCCGTCAATATACGAAAGAAGCTCCTCCCTGCTTGCGGCTATGCTTTCATCAAGGTAAATGCTCTCTAAAACAGGAGACTTGGCGAGAGTGCTCTCGCTGCTGATTCCCTCTAGATTATACTTACTGCAATACTCTGCAATAACACCATCAAGAACATCCTTATCAGATACATAAAGTTTTTCCTTTCCCTCAAGAGAAAAAGCATAACCGGAAATTGCATCCGAAGAATTTGTTATAATATGATGAGATAACATCTCGGCAGAATCTTTTCCGCCGTTTAGAGTGAGCACCATTTTGAAGCTGGGTGCAGTTGCCTCGAACTCTTCACCGCCTGCGATACTATCCTTGGCGAGGGACACGGCGGCACGGTATACCGATAAGTCGGAAATCTGTGCAACCTTTTCTCCGCCGTACAAAACGTCGTAAGAAACGCGAAGTCCACCGAAAGTCATAGACAGAACTGCTATTCCTGCAGAAATAATTGATAACACTATTATTTTGTTGGTTTTGCTCATTGACTTAATTCTCTCTAATAACGAGAGGATTTGCTCTTTGATATAAACCATTCCTTTCAAAAGTTACAATCTTGTAATAATCACGACCCTATTATTATAACAAATAGTTACAAAATTGCAACCTTTTTGTTTGCTTTGTAACTTTTATTGGCTACTTTCAACAAACAAAAGGTTGTTTTTAGTTGGTTTTGACTAAAACAATGTCATTTGATTGGTGTCGGGAAGGTCATCAAGTACTCCCATATCAATAAGCTTCTGTACAACGGTCTTTGAAACGCCCGCTTCATTTTGGAATTCCTGCTTTGAAAGGAAATTACCGCTTTGAGCCGCTTCATAGAGTGCTATCGCAGCCTTCTCGCCTACTCCGTCCAGCGCGACGAACGGCAGACGCATCTTTCCGTCCTCTACAAGATATTTTGTTGCGTGAGATTTTGTAAGGTGGAGCGGTAATATTTCAAGTCCTCTTTCGTACATTTCATTGAAAATCAGCATATTTTCACAAACATCGAGCTCCTTCTTGGCGGCTTCCTTTCCCTTTGCTCTGACATTTTTGATATATGCCTTAACAGCTTGCTTACCGCCAAGTACCGTTTCAACATCGACATCGTCGGGTCGGGCGGTGAAATATGCGCAGTAGAACTCAATGGGCTTGTAAACCTTATACCAGCCGACTCTGATTGCAGCGGTAACGTAAGCTGCGGCGTGAGCCTTCGGGAACATATACTTTATCTTTCCACAAGATTCGATATACCACTCCGGTACATTCACCGCGCGCATATCGTCTTCCATTTTTTTCCAGTCTTCTTTGGGAACCTTACCCTTTGCGACAAGTCCCTTACGAACAGTTTCGGTAATCTTAAAGGCTCTTCCCTCATCCATTCCTTGGTGTATCAGATATACCATTATGTTGTCACGGGTACCAATAACCTCGGAAATTGTACAAATTCCCTTATCAATAAGGTCTTTTGCATTGCCTAAATAAACGTCTGTACCGTGGGAAAGACCCGAAATCTGCAAAAGGTCAGAGAAATTCTTCGGTTTACAGTCGCGAAGCATTCCGCGTACGAAGGAGGTACCAAACTCAGGGATGCAGTAAGTACCCGTAGGAGAGTCGATATCCTCGGGTGTTACTCCCAGAGCATCTGTAGAATAGAAGAGGCTGTATACCTTGGGGTCACTCATCGAAACATCCTTCACGCTGATGCCAGAGTATTCCTCAAGATATTTATATGTTGTAGGAATAACGTGTCCAAGCTCGTCTAGCTTAAGAATAGTATCGTGAATTGAATGGAAGTCGAAATGGGTTGTAATAACATCTGAATTAACATCGTCGGCAGGATGCTGAATCGGGCAGAAATCGTAAATGGTCTTATCGCGTGGTACAACAATCATACCTGCGGGATGCTGACCTGTCGTCTGCTTAATCTGTGCCTTTTCAACCTTACCCGCAAGACGTGTTAGTTCTGCGTGGCTGAGAGTAATATTTTTCTTTTCGGCATAAGCCTTTGAGAAACCGAAAGCAGTTTTTTCGGCAACGGTAGAAATAGTACCCGCCTTAAAAACGTTTTCGCTACCAAAAAGTGTTTCGGTATATTTTTGAACCTGTGTCTGAAATTCATCCGAGAAGTTAAGGTCGATATCAGGAACCTTGTCGCCCTTGAATCCAAGGAAGGTTTCAAACGGTATGTCATGACCGTCACGGTGAAGAGATGTTCCGCACTCGGGACAATTCTTTTCGGGCAGATCAAAGCCTGAACCGACAGAACCATCGGTAAAGAACTCACTGTAACAGCAGTTCGGACATACGTAGTGAGGCGCAAGCGGGTTAACCTCGGATATTCCAGCCATCGTTGCAACAAAGGATGAACCTACAGAACCTCGTGAGCCGACAAGATATCCGTTTTTCTCACTGAAAGCAACAAGCTTCTGCGCCGAAATATACATTATTGAGAAGCCGTTGTTAATGATTGAATTAAGCTCCTTTTCAAGACGCTTTTCGACTATTTCCGGAACCTTTTCTCCATAAATCTTATGGGCATTTTCCCAACAGATATTTCGAAGCAAATCATCCGAGCCTTCGATCACGGGAGGATAGTTTCCGTCGGGAACAGGTATTACATCATCCGATACCATATCAGCAATTTTGTTTGGATTGTCGATAACAAACTCCTTTGCCCTATCCCCAAAATAATCGAAGTCTGAGAGCATCTCTTCGGTTGTTTTAAGATAAAGGGGTGCCTGATTGTCAAAATCGTCGTAGCCCTGACCCGCCATAAGTATTTTACGGATGATTTCATCCTCTTTTTTAAGAAAGTGAACATCACCCGTTGCAACTACTGGCTTTCCGAGTTTATCGGCAATCTCTACAATTTTTCTGTTGAAATTCTTAATAACCTCAAGACTTGTTACGTGCTTAAACTTATTGGGTGTTACCTCACCTGTTTTTTCATTGCGCTTATCCGGACGTGATGATTCGCGCACCATAAATTCGTTATTTCCGAGAGGCTGAATCTCAAGATAGTCATAGTATGATGCAATTTCACAAAGTTCTTCGTCGCTTTTACCGTCAACGACAGCCTTATAAAGCTCGCCCTGCTCACAAGCTGAGCCGACGATTAAGCCCTCGCGGTATTTATCAAGCTCACTCTTGAGTGTTACGGGACGCTTAAAGAAATTATCAAGATGAGCCGTAGATACGAGCCGGTAAAGATTCTTCAGCCCTACAAGGTCCTTAACCAAAATTATCTGGTGGTTAACCTTGCCCAGTTTATAAAGTGATGAGAAATCCATTCCGTATTTTTCATCGTTTACGAAATAGGATTCAACACCATATATAACCTTAAATTCTCCTCCGCTTTTGCGAATAGCTTTAACTTCGCCTGCCGCAGAGGGATATGCCTGAACAACACCGTGGTCGGTAATCGCTATCGCCTTATGCCCCCAGTTATACGCCTGACGGACGATATCCGCGCCTGAAGACACAGCATCCTTTGCCGACATATTGGTATGGCAGTGAAGCTCTATTCTCTTCATTCCGTCATAATTGTCTTTTTCAACATATTTCTGAAGGGTTGCTATAGATTTTGGTTTAACAATATAATCTTTTTTGTAGCTATCAAACACATAAGCACCGTTAACGAGAATAAAGTTTCCGTTTTTAACGAGCTTAAATTTATCGACGTCCTTGGGATCGACAAACATACTGCAAGAAAGCGAGTTTGTATAATCGCTGAAGGAGAATTCCAAAACGTTGGATTCGCCTCTTTTTGTCTTGATTAAGCGCATTTCGACGTCAAAAACCTCGCCCCAACAGGTAATATACTCATCACTCTCTGAAACGTCAATCATCTGCTTAACCCTTGTATCAAGTCTTCTTCCCCAGAAAAGCTCTGCGCTCTCAAGATATACCGGCAGACCGTCGGCGGGCTTATAATCGTAAACCTTTTTCGGTTTTTCAGGCATCAGTGCCGATTCCTTCGGTTTTTCAGCCGCTAAGGGCTGTGCTACCATCGGAGGCGGTGCAAGTCTTTCCTCGGTTTCGGTCACTCCGTCAAAAGAAAGCTTAACCTCACGCTTAAAACGGTCTCGCACTACCTTCTCAAATAGCTTGTCCGCACCAATACTGAGAATAGTATCAAGACCACCATACTGCAAAGTTACCTTTACATCATCACCCTTTACAGTAACCTCCGCTTTGTTAAAATATCCATTGAGGATAGAGTATTTGGACTTTATAGCTTCAAGTAGGTCGAAACACGCCTGCTGTGCGAAGGCAGTAGGCGGATATTCATAGCTTATATTTACTGCTTTAAGACCTAGTTTTGAAAGCAGCAAATTTTTAAAAGCGGCAGTATTTTTTGACGGTATGTAATTCTCGCTTCTCAACTCGATATCAATATTTCCCTCTTCAGCGTTAACATCGCAGGCTAAAACCTCTACCCCTGAGAGGGCTATAACCGATTCGTCAAAAAACTGTTCGCCGAATATATCACTTAAAACTACAGACATTACATTCTCCGTTAAAATTTATTAATGAGAAGCTCAAGCTCATCTAAAAGCTTGTCTTCACTAACCTTTTTTATTATTTTTCCATGGGCAAAGATCAGTCCTTCTCCGTTTCCTCCCGCGATTCCAAGGTCGGCTTCCCTCGCCTCACCCGGACCGTTTACTGCGCAACCCATTATTGCAACCGTAATGTTTTTATCTATATTTGCAAAGCGCTCTTCTGCCGCCTTTGCAAGACCTATAAGATCTATACTTGTTCTTCCGCAGGTGGGACAGGAAATGAACTTTATTCCGCCCTCGCGGAGCCCTATCGCTTTGAGTAAATCCTTTGCGGCTTTAACCTCAAGCACCGGGTCATCAGTTAAGGAAACGCGAATAGTGGCACCTATGCCGCGAAGAAGCAGACCGCCGATTGCAGCAGAAGATTTTACGATACCCATTCTCTCGGTTCCTGCCTCGGTAACGCCGAGGTGGAGCGGATAGGAACATTTTTCAGAAGCAAGGGTGTATGCGTCATACATACGCTTAGGGTCGGATGATTTAAGAGACAAAACAATATCGTCAAAATCATATTTTTCGAGAAGAGATATATGGAAAAGTCCGCTTTCAACCATTGCCTCGGCTGTAGGGGCACCGTATTTTGCGAGTATTTCCTTTTCAAGCGAGCCTGAATTTACCCCGATTCTGATGGGCACTCCCGCATTTTTGCATGCAGTAGCAACCGCCTTTACCTTAGACTCATCGCCGATATTGCCGGGGTTTATTCGCACCTTGTCAACCCCTGCGGCAACACTTTCAAGAGCAAGCTTATAATCAAAATGAATGTCAGATACTATCGGCACTGATACCGCTTCTTTAAGAGCTGAAACAAGGCGCACCGCCGCCATATCGGGGACAGATACACGGATTATTTCACAGCCTGCCGCCTCAAGTGCCTTTGCCTGATTGACATTGCCTTCAATATTGTCGGCGCGAACATTCAGCATCGACTGTATTGAAACAGGTGCATCACCGCCTATTTTAAGCTTTCCGGCAGTTACCTGCTTTGTTTTATCGTTAGTAAACATTTATTCACCTCACGAATAAATAGATAATATCCTTTGCCGCAATAATGACCATTAGTCCTATAAGAAGAGCAAAGCCTACCGCATGTACCCATCCCTCGTACTTTGCAGGGACGGGCTTTCTTGTTATCAGTTCAATTAAAATAAAGAGTATTCTGCCTCCATCAAGAGCAGGCAGAGGCAAGAGATTAAATATACCGAGATTAACTGTTATAAGCGCCATAATCGGCAAAATATTGAGGATATTTTGCTTAGCCGCTTCACCGACCGTTGCCGTAATTCCAACAGGACCGCTCATTGCAGAAATGCCGTATCTACCCGAAATGAGGTCGATAAGTGAAAACCAGACTATTCTGCAGTAAGAGAATGTTGTTGCGAAGGTATGCTTAATAAGATTCCCAAAGCTCTTTTTCTCGCCAAGAAGCCAAAAATCAAACTTGATAACGTTTATTCCGTCTATTTCTTCGGTGTCGAAACGCACGTCGTCAAGCTCTACCTTTTCTCCGTCGCGCTCTACGGTAATGTCAACCGCGCCGTCGTCAATGTTGGTAAAGGTGTAAGCAAGGTCACGGTCGGTAAAAACCCGCCTTCCGTCGACAGAAAGTATCTTATCCCCTGCTTTAAGTCCGTAGTTTACGCTGACTGCACTCTCGTCAAACTTTGCAACTGTAGTTGTGCCGAGAAGATTGCTTCCCGTTTTGGGGAGCAGAGATATGCCGACGATAATTACACCGAGAACAAGATTGAAAATAGCACCGTTTGCAACAATAAAGAGCCTTTGCAAGGGCTTTTTATTGCAAAAAGCTCTGTCGTGGGTGCTGTCCGCATCCTCGCCCTCCATTGCGCAGTAACCGCCGAGGGGCACCAAATTTACCGAATATAGGGTTTCGCCAAGTTGCTTTTTAAAGAGCTTTGGACCGAAACCTACGGCAAATTCGTTAACCTTTACCCTACATAGCTTTGCGGCAATGAAATGACCGAATTCGTGAATAATAATGAGTAAAAGGAACATTAAAACCGCCAAAAGATACGGCCAAACATTGTTCCAGATATTTGCAATTACAGTAATGATAATCACCTTATTTATAAAGTATACAGTTTAGGATATGCAGATATCCTTATACTAATTCGCGAACATATGCGCGAGCCGCTTTATCTGCGGCAAAAACATCTTCTAAAGTATAGTTTTCTACATGCTTCTGCTTTTTTGTAGCTGCAGACACAAAGCGTGGTATATCAAGAAACTTGATTTTACCGTCGAGGAACAGTGCAACCGCCTCTTCATTGGCTCCGTTTGCGGCGGCAGGCTTTAGTCCGCCCTCTCGGATTGCGTCTATACATAATTTTAAACAAGGAAATGTGTCATAATCGGGACAATCAAAGGTAAGTGTACCGATTTTTGCGAGTGAAAGACTCTCACAGCAAAGCTCTCCCCTTTCGGGATAGGTAAAGGCATACTGAATTGGGAGCTTCATATCGGGTGTGCCGAGCTCGGCAATAACCGCACCGTCGGAAAACTCAACCGCAGAATGAACTATACTCTGTCTGTGTACTACAACCTCGATATCGTCGGGTGATACACCGAAAAGATGTACCGCTTCGATAACCTCGAGCCCCTTGTTCATAAGGGTTGCAGAATCTATCGTAATTTTTGCGCCCATAGACCAATTTGGGTGATTAAGTGCTTCTTTTACGGTCACATTCTCAAGATCTTCACGCTTTTTACCGTAAAAAGGTCCGCCTGACGCTGTTAAAATTATTTTTGAAAGAGCTTTTTGGGGAGCGCCCTGCAAGGACTGGAATATAGCCGAATGCTCGCTGTCAACGGGCAGGAGCTTTATTCCCTTTTCCTTTATGGCTTTGTTTACAAGCTCGCCTGCGGTAACAAGGGTTTCCTTATTTGCAAGAGCGATATCGTTTCCTGCTTCAATTGCGGCAAAGGTGGGGCGAAGACCGGCAATTCCAACGATTGCATTAAGGGTTATATCTGCCTTTATTCCTGCAACACGGCAGACACCCTCTTCTCCGATATAAACCTCTATATCGGTATCAGCAAGCCGTCTTTTAAGCTCGCGACCCTTCTCCTCATTAAAAACGCCAACCGCTTTTACCGAAAATTCGCGTGCCGCCGCTTCAAGCTTTTCTATATTACTGCCTGCGGCAATACCGAGCACTTTATATCCGCCGCTTCGCGCGACCTCTAGCGCCTGCTCGCCTATTGAACCGGTAGCACCTAGAATAACTATATCTTTCAACAGATTACCTCCAAATATTTAACCAAAAGAAGTAAAACGGGGGCGCAGAATAAAACCGAATCCATTCTGTCAATAACTCCGCCATGACCGGGAATGAGTCTTCCATAATCCTTAATTCCATAAGAGCGCTTGATTTGCGAAGTAAAAAGGTCTCCAACAATGCCTATTGCAACCATCAGAGGTGTGATAAGGCAGAGAAGAAGCATATTCGGATTTTCACCGCTCAAAATATTGTTAAAGATAAGGCAAATAACAACCGTGCCGATAACCGAGCCGATAACTCCCCCAACAGCGCCCTCAACAGTCTTCTTTGGACTGATAACGGGGGCTAATTTGTGTTTGCCGAAAGCAACACCCGTAAAGTATGCAAAGCAATCTGCGATAGATGAGAAGTTAAGCAGAAGAATTATATAAACGAGTCCGAAGCCATCACCGTTCAGCAAAGTTTCGATGGTGCCAAAAGAATATGAGAAAAGAATGGGCATCGAAAGCGAAGCGAAAACTGTTTCCCTCTCAAAGTTGCTATGATACCTGAGGGCAAGTAAAGCGATAACAAGAGCATATGCCGCAGTTAGAATAACAGATTGTACGGGCAGAATTCCTGCGTATGAATACTGCACAAGAGCAGAATAAATAACAGCGCTTGTTAGGACCGCCTTGCTTTTTACCGCACCCGTATTATGAAGTATTTCGTATGAGGCGATGGCGGCTAAAATCGACAGGAATATAACCGCAATCGGGCTCCAAAAATAATTCACTACAAGCATTAACACAAGAATCACAATTACTACTAATCCCGAAATAATACGAGTTTTCATACTCTGCTACACACCTCCGAAACGACGGTTTCGTTTATTATAGTCATCAATGGCACGCTCTAAATCATCGGGGGTGAAATCGGGCCAAAGAACATTTGAAAACCAAAATTCACTATATGCCGACTGCCAGATAAGGAAATTTGAAAGTCTATACTCACCGCTCGGTCTGATGATAAGCTCAGGGTCGGGATAATCTTTCGTATAGATTCTCTCGGAAACGGTGTCCTCGGTAATATCTTCGGGAGCTATTCCCTCCCTAACGATATCACGCACTGCGTGAACGAGCTCATCTCTGCCGCCGTAATTTATCGCCATATAAACTCGAAGACCGGTAGCATCCTTTGAATCAAATTCCGCCTGGTCCATTAGTTTATTTATATCATCGGGCATACCGCTTCTGTCACCGATAAACTTGAGCATTATATTCTCACTCTTAAAGTTTACGGAATCGCGAAGATAATCGCGGAAGATGTTCATAATAGCATCAACCTCTTCCTGCGGTCTTTTCCAGTTTTCGGTGGAGAAGGCATATACAGTAAGATATTTTATGCCGATTTTATTGCAGTAACGCGCAATTTCCTTAAATTTTTTACTTCCCGCTGCATGACCTGCAGTACGGGGCAGGCCGCGTTTTTTTGCCCATCTGCCGTTTCCGTCCATAATTATAGCTATATGCTCGGGAAGACGTCTGTTATTATCAACTTCTTTTTTTCTCTTAAAAAAAGCCAAAACTATCACCTTTCAAAAAAGCCACCATAGCGGCCGCTACGATGACTTTTTAAACTAAAAGAGAATTAAATCTCGAGGATTTCCTTTTCCTTAACGGCCTGAAGCGAGTCAACCTCTGCGCAGAACTTATCGGTCAGATTCTGAATCTTCTTTTCGCCGTTTGCCTGATCGTCCTCAGTGATCTGATTATCCTTTTTCATAGCCTTCAGCTTTTCGATTGCGTCACGTCTGATAGAACGGATAGCTACCTTGGAATCCTCAGCCATCTTCTTAATTTCCTTAACGAGGTCACGTCTTCTCTCCTCAGTAAGAGGGGGGAATGCGAGGCGGATAACTCTACCGTCATTGTTGGGATTAATGCCGATGTCGGAAACCTGAACAGCCTTTTCAATAAGCTTTAAGGTGGTGGTGTCCCAAGGCTGAATCTGAAGAATGCGAGCTTCGGGCACCGAAACGGTTGCAATCTGCTGAATGGGGGTAGCAACTCCGTAATAATCCACGGTAATTCTATCAAGTACAGAGGGATTTGCCCTGCCTGCTCTAACAGTAGCGAATTCGCGTGTAAGAGCATTTATAGATTTGTCCATACGCTCTTCTGTGTTTTTAATGAGTTCGTTCATATATGTTACCTCCAAATTTTATTAATAAACGAGGGTGCCAATCTCTTCACCTTGCATAGCGCGAACGAGATTTTCGGGGTCATTAAGGTTAAATACAAGAATCTTTATGCCGTTATCCATACAAAGAGATGCGGCTGTGCTATCCATAACGTGAAGCTCCTGACCCAGCACGTCGTGGTGGGTCAGCTTATCGTATTTCTTTGCGTTGGGGTTAGCCTTGGGGTCTGAATCGTAAACACCGTCAACGTTAGTTGCCTTGAAAATTACATCGGCATCAATCTCAGCCGCACGAAGAGCAGCTGCAGTATCGGATGAGAAGAAGGGGTTACCTGTTCCACAGCCGAAGATTACTACCCTTCCCTTTTCAAGGTGGCGAACTGCCTTGTTTCTGATATATGGCTCTGCAACCTGACGCATTTCTATTGCGGTCTGAACGCGAACGTCTACGCCAAGCTGTTCAAGTGCGTCGCAGAGACCAAGTGAATTGATTGTTGTTGCAAGCATTCCCATATGATCTGCACGTGTGCGATCCATCTTGCCGCTGGAGCGTCCTCTCCAAAAATTACCTCCGCCGACAACAATAGCAATTTCCGCCCCCATTTCGTGGCACTTCTTAATGCTTTCACAAACCTGAAGTACGGTATCAAAATCAAGTCCCGTCTTCTTATCGCCTGCAAGAGCCTCGCCAGAAAGTTTAATTAACACTCTTTTATAAACGGATTTACTTCCCATAACTTTAACCTCCGAATTATAATATATACCATTCTTTATTATTTTACAATAACAGCGATATAAAGTCAACACAAAAAACGGAACAGACACTGTGTGTCTGTCAGGTTGAATGAAGAAAGCAGTGTAAAAAAACACCGATGTTGCCATCGGTGTTTTTAAACGGATTATTGAACGTTAAATGTGTAAAGAATGTTGTAGCCTTTAGTTGTTTTATTAGAGTCAGCAGTATAGCTAAAGCCGTTTGCGTTTGCATTGCTGAGACGGGCTGTATCGCCTGTTTCATTCTCAAGGAGAAGAGCAAGACGATAGGTGCCTGCTTCTGACGGCAGAGTTATATTAGCAGATACTGTATGCAAAAGAACTTCGGTTGATTTGTAGTTGTAGGGATCGTGGCTGTACCACTTAGAAGGATCGCCCGCTTCTACCTTTGAAACCTCATTGCCGTTTGAATCAAGAATAACAAGGCTACTCTTAAGTCCGAAAGCAGCAGCAAAGCCGTAGTTCTTGAGTGCAAGATTTGCGTAAACTTCGCGATTTGCCTTAAGCTGACCTTTTATGATAAGGTCCTGAGCTACAAGCTTGTAGCCGAGATGGTCTCGAATAAACTCAAAGGTGCTACGCTTAACCACATTACCGTTATCATCAAGGAACCAAGCGGGGTCATAGATGATTCCGTTTTCATCAAGCCACTCCATCGTAAGTGTTTCATTGTCCATCCAGTAGGACATTACACTTGCGGGAGAAACGTATACGTGGGTACCTACAGCGGTTCCGACATTATTTCCAGAAGCGTCATACTTTACCTCATCTACACTGCAGTAGATATAGTATCTATACTCCTGATCATCTGCAAGTACATATGCACCACTACCCGAGGCTACGCTTACCATATTGCCATTTGAGTTAATATTATAGTTACCATTGCCGGCACCAACATAGGTGTAGCTCGGCCATCCTGTAAGGATTCGTACATATCCGCCGTTTTCATCGGCAACATATTCGCCGTTAGCGTTAAGTGAATAGCGTCCCTGTTCGGGTTGATAATACTTTACGCTGTCGTTAAAGCCGCCCTCCATAAGTCCATTCCACTGACTGAAGGTGGAATAACGCATATGGGCAAGTTCCTTAATTACATTGTAGCCTGTAGGAATTCTCTGATTACCGGCATAGCAGCTGAGATTCTCATGTCCTGTCTTAGTGCAGGTCAAGTATTTGAGGTTAAGGTTATGGAACATCTCACCCGACTGTGCTGTGAAGGCAGCATTGTTGCAAGCGAGCTCCCACCAGTGTCCGGTTGGATCTTTACAGGTGGCGCTATGCATCGCATCTGAACAATTGCTCGATGAATGACCATATTGCCAACAGCCTGATACATAGCCCAGTTCATCGGTCTCACCGAATATAGCATCATTATTGAAGCCAACATAACGCTTATAATCAGGATATGCGGCAACAAAGTTTTCCCAGTATCCAGGCATACGAACAGTGTAAGAAATGCTATTTGGAATGCAGATATCCTCGATTACGGCCTTCATAATATTGTTGTAGTTGGTGGTATCGAATTGGGGCCATTGATAGTTAGAAGCCATCTCTCCGCCCGAACCGATAAAGCCGCTTGAGATTTTGGACACTACAGAAGCAGATTCGCAGGTTTTAAAGAAGCTGCCAAGCTGCTCTATGTGGGCAAGCATTACCTCTTCACTTGTATAGGCGTTATCCTTATCTGTGGCGGTCGCACTACTTAGGGTTAAATTCTTCTGAACACCGTGATAGCCAACACGGAAGAGTACTCTGCACTCACGCTCTTTTAGTCTTTGGAAAAGAAGGTTATAAGCTTGTAGAGCGCCCTCGGGAATCAGCATCTCATCAGGATGATTTATGTAGTTACCGCTCGCATCCTTATCACTGGTATAATAAGGATCACGGTAATCGGGAAGACTGCTCTGAAGAAGAACGTTTTTTGCAACATAGTCATTTTTATAACTACCCGAGTTAAAATATAGATTTTTTATAAGATAGTCAATAACGTTCAGCTTGCACTGCTCTGTAAGGTTAGCATACATTATTTGAACATCATGCTTACCAGCGCATGCAGATGCACTGTTATATATTACAGAGCCACCGTTCGGGTCTTCAACAAATGTACCGTTTACATATTTTCCTCTTTTTATCAGATCGCAGGTGCTTGTCACTACTCCATCAACCTTGTGCTCATGTTTGATTGTGAATGGAATAGTTGTACGATAACCCCTGTCGGGATTATCGTACAACAAGACATCATTAGTTCTGCCTATGGTTGCGTTAACAGTGTAGGTACTTTTACGTACCTGAGCACTGCCTGCTGTTAACGCTATGAAGGGTTTGAAATTACCGCTTGGGCATCAACAGCAATATCCAAATAATTCTTACGCATAGATGCGTAATCTGCTGTACCCTCTCCTTTCGCTCTTACAAGGTCGAGAATATCAACCTTCATATCACCGTTATGGTCGTAAGGAATGGCAAATTTGTCGGTAATGATGTTCTGAGGAGCAACTGCATCATTGACGTACGCTACGGGAGATACATAGTCGGAGGCACTGAAATCGGTAGCATGCATCGGGAGGCTTACGGTCATAGTCTGACCTGCAGCCATGCTGGAGTCGTTGAGTGAGAAGCTCGTTACCTTTAGGTACTCTGCGTAGGTTGTGGTATCATTTAATAAAGCTAAGATACCGTCAAAGCCCTCAAATGCAAAATAGAGATAACCCTCAAAATTAGCGGGAAGAGTGAAATAAGTGCCGGAGACATCAACACTCTGCCAATATTCATGATTGTTTACATCAAGCATCTTGATGTAGTTGTCGTTGTTGCTTCTGTAAGGTCTGTACTGACTAGTACCACTAAAAGGATACGGATTTTCAGTGTTGTTAGCAGGAATCTTAATATTAGGAATGCTTAGGTTCTTTGCAACATCATTATGATTCTTAACATATAAAACTATTCCTGAATTTGCGGTTATATCTATGCTGGTGTTATAAGAAACCCACGCGCCGCTACCGGAGGTAAATGTATCTTTTGTTGTAACCTCGAAAGCCGGTATATCCATAATTGGAACTATCTTATTATTAACCGATACCGACATATTGGGTCTCATGGAGCTGTTACCAGCCGAGAAAACTCCGTCTGTACCATCGATTTTAAGAGAGCTGAGCGGATGGTATACGTTTGCTTTAGCAAGAGTAGCAGGTTTGATAGTAGGCGCAGAGTGAACATGAAGCTGAGAAGCATCGCCATAGAAGATATCGCTTCCCGTATAATCAAATTTGAATTGTTCACCTGTTGCAATATCCATAAGTCCGGCTTTGTTCTTGTAATAAACTACAGTAGAATTTTTGTCGAATTTTTCAACGGCTATAGGAGCACTGATATAGTGGTAAGTACTTGTAGCTGCACCTAAAGGCTTAATATGGATCGATTTTATATACGTTCTGTTAGCAGCATAGCTGTGCATAGGTTCATATACATATACAAAGCCTTTAAATCCGTTTGGTAAAATAGCATATGCATTAGTATCAGAACTTACTGTTTGTTCTGTCCAAGCGCTATCACCATCGGCAAGATAATAGTATTTACCGGTACTTGCGATTGAACTACTTGTGGTCATTGACCAAGAACCAGAATTTGCTCCACTGGCATTGCAAGCAGTTACAGTTAGAGTAAATCCTGTTTGACTACTACCACGGCAAGAGAAATCAACATAAAACATAACGCCTTTCTTTTTCCATGGGTTAGCTGTAGTTGTATCACTACCTCCATAGTTAAACACAGCTCCGGCATAGCTTAAGCTCGTTGTGTTATAATACTGTTGTAGCTTAACTGAACTAACATCAGTAAGGGGTGTTATAGAATCAATAGAACTAAAGGTTCTCGAGGAGGTAATTCCTGTATCACTTAAGGGTATTTCATTCAAGACGGTTCCTACATTTAAGTTCTGAGGAGGTGTTTCAGTTGAAGTATCAACAAGACCAGTGCCGTCGAGCTTATAGGTAAGACCGCCTACAGTGATAGTATCTGTAGGAGCCTGCTGGGTGTCGGAGAAATCCCCCTTAACAATAATAGGTGTACCTACTACCAGATCCTGACCTTCTACAGGAGTAAGGTAGAAATAAAGACCTGCGAAAGAGTCTTCTGCTAAAAAGCCACCGTTGGTGTTACTGTTAGCATCATTCGTACACTGCTTAAATACGTAATACACATATCCCTTAAAGCCAGAGGGAAGTCCAACTATGTTTTTATATGTGCTATCATAAGCTACCGATGTGTAAGAGGTCGAATCAATAGATCTGTAATAATAGCCGGTAGCAGTGTTTCTGTTTTTATAGCCAACCTTTCCGGTAGAAGCATCGTATACCTTCAGCTTCATACCAATGTTGTAGGTACCGGCATCAACCTCAGGCACTTCGACATACACCATTACGCCGTTAGCATCAGCTACAGAAACATAGTCTGTATTGATTTCGATAGAGGAAAGCGCTGAACCATCAGCTTTTGTCTGCGTTGTAGGAATGCTGAAAAGACCTGTAAAAGGAAGGCCTGTAGTATTCTCTACTATCGAGGCGGTGCCCGTTGAAATTACGCTCTCCGGAATCGGAGCGTCGGACGGACCATAAGGATACCAATCGTTACCCTCGTCGTCGGTAAATGTCGGCCAGATAACAGTGTCACCGTCTTGGTAGTCTGTTACCGGTGCTGCTGCAACGTTCATGAAGGTAACACCCAAGGATGTAACCAACAACGCAACGATGCAAATAACAGAAATTATTTTTTTCATAACGTTCATCTCCCATTAAAAAATATATTTTGGGTCCTATCATAATGATTATATCAAATGCTGTTAAACATTTACATACACAATTCGGTAAATGTATAGCACAATTGTGGAATTGTTTCGGATGTTTTTTTGTTATTTATCCTCAAATGTGTAAATTCTACTAATTTCGACAAATCCTTATTAAACGAACAAACCGCATCTGCAATTGGGACAGATGCGGTTATATTATAAGGTAGTATAATGGGTTGTTTATTTAATCATGCTGGCAACTTCGCTTGCGAAATCGTCTTCACGCTTCTGGATGCCTTCGCCTTTTTCAAAACGAACGAAGGAAGCAATCTTAACAGCGCCGCCGTGCTCCTTAGCAACAGAGTCAACGTACTTGCCAACGGTGAGGTCGTTATCGATAACGTACTGCTGCTCAACAAGACAGTTTTCCTTGTAGAACTTGCCAATCTTACCTTCAACGATTTTGCCGAGAACTGCGTCAGGCTTGTTAGCCATCTTGGGGTCTTCCTTCATCTGAGCGATGAGGATGTTCTTTTCCTTCTCAAGATCTTCTGCAGGAACAGAAGCTACGTCAAGGTAGCTGGGGTTCATAGCTGCAACCTGCATTGCAACGTTCTTACCCATACAAATAAGTGCATCGTTAAGCGCAAGGTCGGTATCGAGCTGAACTAGAACACCAATCTTTCCGCCTGCGTGAACATAGTTTACAACCTTGCCCTCGAGGCGAACGAAACGGCGAATCTGGATGTTCTCACGGAACTTAAGGAATACTTCTTCCTTGAGTTCTGAAACGGTGCTGCCCTCGAAGCTTGAAGCGAGGAGAGCGTCAACGTCAGCGGGGTTGTTAGCGATAACAGCTTTAGCAACCTTATCAGCGAAAGCCTTGAACTCCTCATTGCCTGCAACGAAGTCGGTCTCGGTGTTGATTTCGAGAGCAACTGCAACATCACCCTCAACCATAGCAACAACGGTACCCTCAGCAGCTACGCGGGAAGCTTTCTTTGCCTGAGATGCAAGACCCTTCTCACGAAGATAGTCAATAGCTGCATCCATATTTCCATCGGTCTCTTTAAGAGCGTTTTTGCAGTCCATCATACCGCAACCGGTCTTTTCTCTTAAAGCCTGAACGTCTTTAGCGGTAAAAGCCATGGTATTTATACCTCCAATAATTATTCAGCGTCTGCCTCTGCAGCGGGAGCTTCGGTAGCTTCTTCTACTGCGGCAGAACCCTGCTCGCCCTGCTTAGCCTCGAGAACTGCGTTAGCAATTACTTCAGAGATAAGCTTTACGGCACGGATAGCGGCGTCGTTAGCGGGGATAACTGCGTCGATTTCATCGGGGTCGCAGTTGGTGTCAACGATAGCGATAATCGGAATGTTAAGCTTCTTTGCTTCAGCAACAGCAATTCTTTCCTTGCGGGGGTCAACGATGAACATTGCACCTGGGATCTTCTTCATATCCTTGATACCGCCGAGGAACTTCTCAAGCTTCTCGATTTCGCCGCGGAGCTTAATAACTTCCTTCTTGGGAAGGATTTCGAAGGTGCCGTCCTCTTCCATCTTGCGAAGCTGTGCAAGACGTGCGATTCTCTTGCGGATGGTGGTGAAGTTTGTGAGCATTCCGCCGAGCCAACGAGCGTTAACATAGGGCATCTCGCAACGCTCTGCCTCTTCCTTAACAGAAGACTGAGCCTGCTTCTTGGTACCAACGAAGAGAATGTCGCCGCCCTCAGCTACGATATCGCGAGCAAAAGCGTAAGCCTCGTTAAGCTTCTTTACTGTCTTCTGAAGGTCGATGATGTAGATTCCATTTCTTTCAGTGAAAATGTACGGAGCCATTTTGGGGTTCCAGCGTCTTGTCTGATGTCCGAAATGAACACCTGCTTCAAGAAGCTGTTTCATTGAGATAACTGCCATTTTTATTTCCTCCTAAGGTTTTCCCTCCACGCCGTTTAGATTTTTGTCGCGCCGAAAACGCGAAGCCGCGTCACCTTATTACGACAAACGCCGTGTGTGGATTTTTAGCTGCATTTTCGCAGCCTGAATATTGTATCACACTTTTTCTTGGAAATCAAGTAAAATTTGCTTTATTTTTATTATATAATTTTTGTATAATATGTACATTAAATTTTCGTTGACTATGAGCTCATTTTGCGGTATAATCGCAACAATATAATAATTTTTATCGGAGGAAACAGAATTATGGCTTATTATTTCGAAGGAACCTCTCATACCTTTAACGAATATCTGCTCGTTCCCGGATATTCCTCAAGCAAATGTGTTCCCGCTAACGTTTCGCTGAAGACCCCCCTCGTTAAGTTTAAGAAGGGTGAAGCACCCGCTATCTCTCTCAACATTCCCCTTGTTTCTGCAATCATGCAGTCTGTTTCGGGAGACCGTCTTGCAGTTGCTCTTGCTCGTGAGGGCGGCGTTTCCTTTATCTACGGTTCACAGTCGGTTGAGGACGAGGCTGCTATGGTTGCACGTGCAAAGAGCTTTAAGGCAGGCTTTGTTGTAAGTGATTCCAACATAAAGCCCGACGCTACAATGGCAGATGTTGTTGCACTCAAGGAGGCTACCGGTCATTCCACAGTTGCGGTCACCGACGACGGTACTGCAAACGGCAAGCTTCTCGGTATCGTCACAAGCCGTGACTACCGCGTATCCAGAATGGATCCTGCAACAAAGGTTTCCGAGTTTATGACTCCCTTTGACAAGCTCGTTTATGCAAAAGAGGGCGTAACTCTTAAGGTTGCAAACGATATCATCTGGGACCACAAGGTTAATTCACTTCCGATTATTGACGATAACGGATACCTTAAATATATGGTATTCCGCAAGGACTACGATTCTCACAAGGCTAATCCCCTTGAGCTTCTTGACGGTGAGAAGAGATATGTTGTTGGTGCAGGTATAAACACCCGCGACTATGCAGAGCGTGTTCCCGCTCTCGTAGGGGCAGGCGCAGATGTTCTTTGTATTGACTCCTCCGAAGGCTTCTCCGAGTGGCAGAAGCTGACTATCGACTGGATTCGCGCAAAGTACGGCGACTCTGTTAAGGTAGGGGCAGGTAACGTTGTTGACCGCGAAGGCTTCCGCTTCCTTGCAGATGCAGGCGCAGACTTTATTAAGGTTGGTATCGGCGGCGGTTCAATCTGCATTACCCGTGAGACCAAGGGTATCGGCCGCGGACAGGCTACCGCTCTTATCGACGTTTGCAAGGCAAGAGACGAATATTTTGAGGAGACCGGTGTTTATGTTCCCGTGTGCTCCGACGGCGGTATCGTTCATGACCACCATATGACCCTTGCTCTTGCAATGGGCGCCGATTTCATTATGCTAGGCAGATATTTCGCAAGATTTGATGAATCTCCCACAAACAAGATTTCCATTGGCGGAAATTATTATAAGGAATATTGGGGCGAAGGTTCAAACCGTGCCCGCAACTGGCAGAGATATGACCTCGGCGGAGATAAGAAGCTCTCCTTTGAGGAAGGCGTTGACTCCTACGTTCCCTATGCAGGCTCACTCAAGGATAATGTTTCGATTTCCCTTTCAAAGGTTAAGTCGACTATGTGCAACTGCGGAGCTCTCACAATCCCTGAACTGCAGCAGAAGGCCAAGCTCACACTTGTTTCAGCAACAAGTATTGTTGAGGGCGGCGCACACGACGTTATCCAGAAGGACACAGCAAATACAGGAATTAAATAAGTTTTTAAAGACCGTCAGCCGACGGTCTTTTTTAATGCATAATACAGAATGCAGAATTCAGAATTAAGGTGTCGGAACAGCCGACGATATGTAAAACTGCCGCATGCTTTTGTAACATATTTAAGTTATATTTTAATTACCTATTGACAAAATACCCCTTTTAATGTCATAATGTATATGTATAATTTTGTTCAGGTGATGTAATGAGAGTTATCACGGGTATCGCCAGAGGAAAACGACTGAAGGCATTAGAGGGCAATGATGTCCGTCCGACCACCGATAAGGTTAAGGAAGGAATTTTCAGCGCCATACAGTTTGATATCGAGGGCAGACGCTTTCTTGATATGTATGCAGGCAGCGGACAGATGGGCATTGAGGCTCTCAGCCGCGGTGCAGAGAGTGCCGTTTTTGTCGACTCCTCCCCTGCCTCCATTAAGGTTTGCACAGAGAATGTAACCTCGGCAGGCTTTGCAGCTTCTTCAAAAATTGTAAAAAGAGACTCTGTCGGATATGTTTCCACCACACCGGAAGTCTTTGATATCGCTTTTATCGACCCGCCCTATGAGGCAGGACTTATGATTAAATCACTTGAAGCCGCTTCTAAGAAAATGTCGGATTATGGAATAATCATCTGCGAGCATCCCGACACGCAGTCCTTACCCGAAGAGGTTGGCGGTTTTAAAATTTTTAAAGTTTACAGATACGGTAAGATTCACGTTACCATTTATAAGAAGGTTTAAAAATGAAAAATTCAATAGCTATTTGTCCCGGTAGCTTTGACCCCGTTACCAAAGGACATCTTGACATTATAACCAGAAGCTCGAAAATGTTTGAGAAGGTTATCGTTGTTGTAATGTCCAATGTAAAAAAAATGAATTCAACAAGCTTTACTATCGAAGAGCGTATGGAAATGATACGCCGCGCAACTGCCCATCTCCCAAACGTTGAGGTTGACCACTCTGAGGGACTCCTTGCGGATTACGCCGCCGAGAAAAATGCTTCGGTTATTGTTAAGGGCCTTCGCGCTGTCACCGACTTTGAATATGAGTTTCAGATGGCGCTTGCTAATAAAAAACTGAATCCCGAGGTTGAAACCGTCTTTCTTACCACAAGTGCAGAGAATATGTATCTCAGCTCAAGTATGGTAAAGCAGATTGCAAGTATGGGCGGCGATATTTCGGATTTTGTTCCTGAGGTCATTCACAGCGATATATTAAAGAGATTAAAATAGAAAGGAAACAAAAATTATGTCTATCGAAGAATTACTTGAACAGTTTGACGAAATACTTGACGGAGGTGTAAGACTTCCCGGCAAGCGCACTCTCGTTGATATTGAGAAGCTTCGCGCTCTTGTTGACGATATCCGTCTTAACATTCCCGGTGAAATCAAGCAGGCACGAGGAATCGTTGCCGACCGTACCGACATTATCACAAATGCAAAGAGAGAGGCTGACGGAATCATCCGTTCTGCAGAGGAGCGTGCAAAGGCTCTTGTTGCTCAGGAAGAGATTACCCGTCTTGCTCAGGAAAAGGCAAGCGAAATCATTGCAACCGCTCAGACTAAGAGTCGTGAGATGAGAAAGGCTGCACAAGAATTTGTTGACGATATTATGCGTCGCGCTGACGAGGGACTTACCGCTAATCTTTCTGAGGTTAGAAAAACCCGCGCCGCACTCAAGCAGCAGATTCCCACCGCAAATCCCGAGAAGTAATTAAAGCTTTTAGACCTCTCCTATTTTTGGAGAGGTCTTTTTTCGGCAAATTTCACTTGACGGATGTGTTTTTTCGCGATATAATAACATACTAAATGCAAAAGGAGGTGTTTTCGGTGGAAAATACCAAGACTATCACAACCAACAAAGCCGCATACCACGAATATTTTGTCATCGAAAGCATCGAGGCAGGAATTGAACTTACAGGTACCGAAATAAAGAGCATCAGAGCCGGCGGAGTAAATCTCAAAGACGCTTGGTGCAGTGTTGATGACGGAGAGATGCTCATAAAGCAGATGCATATCTCCCCCTATGACTACGGAAACCGTTTTAACCGTGACCCGATGAGGGTTAGACGGCTGCTTCTTCACAAGAGAGAAATAATGAGACTTTTCGGTCTTGTAAAACAGCAGGGCCTTGCCCTTGTTCCCCTGTCATTATATTTCAAGGGTTCGCTTGTAAAGGTGCAGCTTGGCCTTTGCCGAGGCAAAAAGCTTTACGACAAGCGCGCGGTAGCGGCAGAAAGAAGTGCGAATCGCGATATGGAAAGAGCGATAAAAGAGCAAAACCGCTGATTTTCGGCGTAATATATAAATAAACACGGGGGTGTAAAGGTTTCGACAGGGAGCTTGAATTATGATAAGCGAGCGGTGGTGCGAACCACCTAAATCAGCGCAAATTTTTAAATTAAACGACAACTCTAAAGTTGCTCTTGCTGCTTAATTAAGCAGCCGTCCGACCCGGTAGTACCGCGAACCGGCAAGGGCGTCGACTAGCGGTGAACGTGAACGGGGTAATGCCGATAGCCCCGTCATGACCTATCGGCTACCAAGCAGAAAAGGCTGACGGCCTCCTTTTCTGCGAGGGAATAATGATGACCGTCTGCGCTCGGAGAAGTTTGTAAGGATTGCTTTTTGGACGGGGGTTCGACTCCCCCCACCTTCACCAAAAAAAGGAAGAGGTTCGTTAGAATCTCTTCTTTTTTTCGATTAAAATATGTTGAGGTGGAGTCGAACTCGAGAGGGTCTGCGCGTTAATATAAGTTGCCAGCGGCAAGTTTTTAGCGCAGAGCGCGAAGTCGGTTACTGGACACACAGTGTTTAGTCGATGAGCGAAACAGTATGTGGTGGCATAGCCACTGCAGACGATCGACTGCCCCGCAAACTTATTTCTTCACTAAATTTTATTGCGTTTTCGTTATTAGGTTCTCTTATTAAAAAACAAAACCGAATTCCCCAATCAAGACGGCACCGCAATTAATCCTAGATTTTGAGCAAATCTGTTACATTTCTATTTTATCCAAAATCCGTTTAACTCCCTTAATTGTGAATTGCAATTTGCCAATTTTTATGATATTATCTGTAATAGGAGGTTCGAGTTATGAAACGTATAATTTGTTATGCTCTTTTAATTCTCCTGATACTCACAGCTTGTGCTGAAAAGGTTATCGATTCTTCTGTCCCCGTTTCTTCGGAGCCCATTGTAACTGACGCCGAAATTCCCCTCGGCGAAGCACTTGAAGATGCAGAAATACCATATGGGAACATAATTTATTCCGAGGACATCGTTTACTCATTTGGAAAAGATAAACACCTTACCTTAAAAGAGGACACAAAAATCATTAGTATTCTTGGCGATTCTGTTTCTTATGGTGAGAATTCAGGCAAGGTTTATAATTATTCGTGGGTTTCCCTTTTTAAATACTCGATAAACGATGATGTCGGCACAAACAACCACGGATTTGTTTCTCTACTTGATAGCACCAACGAAGCTTTTACAAATGAAGAGCTTCACTCCGTAACCGCTGAAAGCGGAACTTGGGAATTCAAAAGTCCTGTTTCCTTCGTGCCCGGTTTTTGCACCTACACCTCTCCGAGTGGCACCGGCTCTACACTGCTTTTTGAAATCGACCGCAGTGCCGACGGGCTGAAACGCTCTATAAACGGATTTTATATTCATTATCTTAAACTACCCGGTGCAGGTAACTTTGATATTACGGTGAACGGTAAAAAAATCACAACTATTAACACCTCGGGCGACACCGACTTTTTTGCAAAAACAAATTATATTGCTATCCCTGACGGGCTTGACTCAAAGATTGAAATACGAATAGCTAAAAAGGATGCTAACCTAATTGCAATTACGGGTATTAGTTACGCTGAAAACGATAGCAGTACTACCGTCAACAATTACTCTATTCCCTCTCTCGCCCTCACAGATATTGAAGATGATACACTGAAAAACCTTGCAAAGACCGATTATCTCGTTTTATCTCTTGGTTTTAACGATGCAATCAACAACAAAAATATTGATAAATTCAAGAAAAAACTGTCGGTAATTTCCTCCGCATGCAGAGAAAACGGTACGACCCTTGTTGTCGTCGACCTTATTTGGCAGGATGGCAAAGACGAATACAGCACCGCATTGTCGGATGCCGCCGCTGTTGCAGACGGATATTATTTAGACCTGCGCTCGCTCACCTCGGTATCAGATGCCGAATTCTTGACCGACAACTCCTACCCTAGCATTATTGGGCACAGGGCTATTGCAAGAGCCGTTTCATATCTTTTCTCTGTTCCTTTCTGTTCAGAAGTTAAATAAATGTGAAAGAGTAATACTTTGAAAAAACTGATTTTACTTTTATTATGCTAAATCCGTCCTTGTAGTTCTTGATTTTATTTAAGCAGATAGGCATATCCGTCCGGATGTGCCGTTTTCTCTTTGTTCGATTTTTAGGGTTCTATATTTATCTTGACTTACACCATATTATAATGTATCATTTCAATATAAAATGGATTTTGGGGGATTTTATTATGAAAAGAATTTTACGAAGAATATTTATGACCTTCTTTTTTCCTGTTCTTGTTCTGTTTTCAGGTTGCAATAATAACACTTCTAATGTAAACGAAACCTCTTCAGATACTTCTTCTATCATTCCTTGCGGTGAAGAGTTAACAGATGACGAAAAAGCTTTTGAAAATTTCATTTACTCGGATCGGGGTTTTTATTCCCTTAACGACAATGATTATCCTCCGCTTATTTTTGATAAGCCAATGAGCATCTACGGTGAAAAAAGCATAAATATCATCGGTGATTCAATCTCTCACGGAATGCAATCGGGTAAGATTTATAATAATTCTTGGACCAATCTTTTCAAAAACTCATTTAACAAGCAATTCAGCACTAACAACTTTGGATATGTTTCTATGCTTGACAGTTCAGGATACGGTGACACCGAGCTTCACAAGGTTGAGGCCGTAAACGGAAGCTGGTCTATAACGAGACACGTTGTTTATACTCCTGGATATTGCTTGTATTCCTCAAACGACAAAGTGGGCTCCACATTGAGCATTAAACTGGACCGAAAAGCTGATGGCTATGACCGTCATATAAACGGTTTCTATATTTACTTTACTCAAGGTTCAAGCTACGGAGGCTTCGAGGTTGCTGTGAATGGCAATACCGTTCACACAGAGCTAACCTCATCAGAGCTTGACTACACAGCAAGAACAAAATATATTGCCGTTCCCGATGATCTTCCGAGCCAAATAGATATAACAATCACTAAAACAGACGGAAAACAGCTAAACATATGCGGAATTGCCTATGCCGAAAGCGACGGCGGCGTTATGATAAATAATTATTCCCTGAGTGGAATGACGCTCTGTGAAATACAGGATGAGCTTCTCGATAGGATGTGTCAGTCAAATTATGTAATACTTGCACTCGGTTATAATGATGCCGGAAGCAGTCAGGACCTAGATGTCTTCGCCTCAAAGCTCAACGTTGTATCTTCTGCTTGTAAAAAATATGGGTCAACCCTCATCGTGCTTGATTTTCTCTGGCCCAAAGGTTCGCTCACAACCTGGGCAACTAATTACAAAATGAATTTATTTGCCTGTGCCCAGTCTGCTAACGGCTACTATGTTGATTTTACCGATATGTATAAGATAAATGCAGAGTATCTCCTAGCAGATGCCGCTCACCCAACAGCTAACGGGTGCCGACTGATTGCAAGAAAGATTTGCTATTTCTTCGGTATTCCCTTTTCTTCTGATTTAGGTTAAAAAGGAGTTATTTATTAAAAACTTTTTTAACTCTTCTTATTGTAATTTTAGTATTTACACTTGTACTCTGTACCGATTGCAAAAAGTATTCGCGCCCTATGAAGAATACAAGTATGAAACGGGATTCTATTCTTTCAATGAAAATTATTACCCCACCCTTCATTTCAACAAGTCAAACTGATATTACGGCGGCATTATGATGAATATCATCGGAGACTATGTTTCCGAGAGTTTCACAAAAAGGCTATTTATAACAACGGATACCCCGCAATATACAAAAACTCACCTAACAAGAAAATAGACTACAAAAACCGGAACTATGTCATTATCTTTAAACGAAAACCGCAGAGATTAACTCTGCGGTTTTTTCATAGCGATTTTACAAAGTGAAGCAGACCGCAAAAATCTCCTTTGGGGTATTTCGTGATGTCTGCATCTTTTATATTTATAAGACAGTCTGTAAGAAGGAAGACCTTCATCCCAATCGTTTCGGCAACCATATCATCGCAGACATCGTTACCTACCATAAGGCATTCTTCGGGAGAAAGTCCAAGTTTTTCGGCAACCTCTAAATAGTATCGGGGATTCGGCTTGCAGGAATATGAATTTTCAAAGGTTGTTATAAACTCGAAATCGGACGGCAGGAGTCCTGCCCAGCCAACACGGCTTTCGGTGGCTATTCTTGGGAAAAACGGATTTGTTGCAAGAGCGACACGGTAACCCATTTTACGAATTTCATCTACCGTCTGCTTTGATAAAGGATTGAAGCCGCAGATATTTTTATAGGTTTGAAATTCATTCTTATAAAAATCGTTAAAATGAGGTTGGTCTGCTCTTGCATTTCTTTGAAGAATACGCTCGGTTTCTTCCCAAAAACGCTCCTCGTTAATGACGCTCCCGTCATTCTTATAAATAGCCTTAACGCCAGACCACATAGCCTTTATAAGTGTTTCAGGATCGTACCCGTAAACACTCATTTTAATAGCCAAACCTTTCATGTATTCCGAAATGAAGTAGTCCTGGTCCATCGGGAGCAAGGTTCCGTCAAGGTCAAAAAGAATTGCTTTTATCATTAGTCAACACCTCTGAAATAAAGTCCACGGGTATATTCACAATCTGGCGCCTTTCCCTCTTCATAAGCAGTCAGCACCTCGTCTACCCTATCCGCATCCTCATCGGTGAAATAAAGCACCTCGAAATCGAGCCCTGTCATTTCGCTCTTTCGGTCGGCTATCCAAATGGGTCGCGAATTCAAAAGCTCGCTGCAGCCGTTGCGGCATCTCACCTTAAATCGGGTATCCTTTCGGTCGATAAGCTCCCCACCGTTTTCACATGATGTGCAACCCACTCCGTTTTTAAGGGGGCAGTTTCTTGTAATCATCAGTGGCAGCCTGCCGTAGCTGATAATACCCTTAGGTATATCTCCCGAAATTCTTACTGCCTCAGACAGAAAAAGCTCGGTAGACAATACCGCCGCAGAAAGGCCGTTATAATACTGTAGGGCGGCGGAATTATAAATATTGAGTCCGAAATCTCCGATTACTGAAAAGCCCTCTGCTTTCGCAAGTTCTACCGCGGAAAGTGTTCCCGCAAATGCTACCGTAACACCCGCCCGCTTCCATTTTTTTAGATACTCAATAACTTTTTCTTCACTGAAAATTCCACGAGGCATATCTACCGCGAATTTTGTGTTTGACAGTTCAAAAAAACTCGGGGCTTTTTCAAGTGGTAATACCACTAGGTCTGCTTCTTTTACCTTTTCGGTAAGCTGAGAGGGATTTTCAATGCGAACAATACGCTTAATCTCTTTAAGCTCCGGGCGTGCCTTTTGTGGGAAAGTAACGTCAAACCTTTCGCGGATATTGGGTGCGGCACGCAGAACGTCAAGCTTTTCTATAGCTGTACGGCGAAGATCATTCAGCTCTGAAATCTTTACCGAAAGCTCCTCGTCAAGCTCTATATTTATATTCTCAATATAATAGGGTGTTCCACCTGTTTTGCACAACTTTTCTTTTACTGTTTCTATGTCAATTGCTCTGCTTATTGCAGTTTCGGGAATAGAGCCGGTTACTGATACATAGTTGGTCCAGTCGGAAAGGGAGAGGAATATTTCCTCGTTTCTAACTATCTTAACATCGGCAAGAAGCGATATTCTCTGAAGTTCACTACGATAAAGCTCGTGAAGGGAAGCGAGAGTTTCGCTTGTTGACTTAACGTCATCCTTTGTTCGGATACCGAACATATCTTTTCCGAGTTTACCAGTATAATACCCATCGGTAAAGCCCGAGCGTGAGAATACATCCTCGAGTGCTTTATCCAAATTCTCGGGCACCCCTCCCTCGTCAAGCATATGTCGACAGGCTGAAACAGCCGCCGCAACATATTCGGGGCGCTTCATTCTGCCCTCTATTTTAAGAGAGGCAACACCCATATCCCAAAGCTCAGTAAGGTAAGGTATAAGACTTTGGTCCTTAAGGCTTAAATCATAGCCGGTGCCGTTTTTCGCTTTGAAGGGCAAACGGCAAGGACCTGCGCAAAGACCTCTGTTTCCGCTTCTGCCACCAAGCACGGCAGACAAAAGGCACTGTCCCGAAATGCACATACAGAGTGCTCCGTGGACAAAGACCTCTACCTCTATATCGTATTCTGCCGCAGCTTTGCAAAATTCGGAGAGTTCTTCGCGGCTCATTTCTCTTGATACTACAACGCGGGTAAGCCCTAGCTCTTTTAGTTCTTTAAGAGCGGCAGGAGAATGCACTGTCATCTGGGTTGATGCATGAATAGGAAGTGACGGGCAGGCAGTTTTAAGTAGCTTTACAAAGCCGATATCGGTTGCGATAACAGCATCAATTCCCGCATCTGCTGCTAAAATGCACATATCAAGTGCCCGCTTCAGTTCAGCATCACTAATTATTATATTTAAAGTAAGATAGACCTTTACGTCGCGGATATGGCAGTATTCTACCGCCTGTCTCAAAGATTCTAAAGTAAAATTTTCGGCATTTCGTCTCGCGTTAAAGTCAGCAAGTCCTAGATAGACTGCATCTGCGCCCGCTCTGACTGCGGCTACTATCATTTCGGCATTACCGACTGGAGCTAAAACCTCGGGTTTAGAAAGTAACATAACATCACCTACCGAAATTTTACCATAAAAACTTAAGTTTTGAAAGTCTTTTTTCTTTACATACCTACCTTCTGGGATTATAATAGAAATATATTTACACAAAAGGCGGTTATTTAATGAAATATTTAGTTGTTTTATGTGACGGAATGGCTGATACCCCGTCGGACTATCTTGGTGGTGCTACGCCTATGGAAAGGGCTGTTAAGCCCAATATGGACGCACTTGCCAGGGTTTCTGAAGTAGGACTTTGCCGTACCGTAGCCAAAGGACTTAAGCCCGGAAGCGACGTTGCAAATCTTTCTGTTCTCGGATACGACCCTGCCGTTTGCTATACGGGTCGCTCTCCTTTAGAGGCAGCAAGCATCGGCGTTGATATGAAGGAAACCGATGTTGCCCTTCGTTGCAATACCGTTACCCTGTCAAGCGAAGAGAATTATGAAGACAAGACAATGGTCGACTACTGCGCAGGAGATATTTCTACCGAAGAGGCTGCTGAGATAATGAAAACTATTGATAAGGAGCTTGGAAACGAGCTTTACAAGTTCTATTCGGGTGTTTCCTACCGTCATTGCTTAATCGTTGATAACGGCACTACAGAGCTTGGCAATATGACACCTCCACATGATATAAGCGGAAGGATTGTTGGCGAGTATTTAAGCAAGACCGAAAACGCCGCACCTTTAATCGAGCTTATGAAGAAGAGCTATGATATCTTAAAGAACCACCCTGTAAACAAAAAGCGAATTGCAGAAGGTAAAAATCCCGCCAACTCAATCTGGCTTTGGGGTGAGGGCAGAAAGCCTGCTCTCGAGGACTTTAAAGAAAAAAACGGCGTTTCGGGCGCTATCGTTTCGGCAGTAGACCTTCTTAAGGGTATCGGCATCTGCGCAAATATGAAGACTCCCGAGGTTGAGGGAGCTACAGGTTATCTTGACACTAATTTTGAAGGCAAGGCTGCCGCTAGCATTAAAGCCTTCCGCGATGGTGCAGACCTCGTTTATATACACCTTGAAGCTCCCGATGAATGCGGACACCGCTGCGAGCCCGAAAACAAGGTTAAGGCTATCGAGATAATTGATGAAAAGATACTGGGAGTTATGAAGGATTATCTTGATAAATCGGGCGAAGATTACAGAATTCTTATCTGTCCCGACCATCCCACACCTCTTCTTATAAAAACCCACTCAAGCGACCCTGTTCCCTACCTCATTTACGATTCGAGAAATACGCTTTCTGGTATTGAATGTTTCACCGAAAAGAATGCCGCAGCTACGGGCATATTCATTGAACACGGACCTTCTATTATGGATAAACTTTTGGAGAAATGAAATGAAACTTATTTTTGTTCGCCACGGCGACCCTGATTACGAGCTCGACTCTTTGACCGAAAAGGGACACAGAGAAGCAGAGCTCGTTGCAAAAAAGATAAAAGAAATAAACCCCGATTATGTTTACTCCTCCCCCCTTGGCAGAGCCGAGCTTACCTGCAAATATTCGCAAAAAGAATGCGGTTTTGAATATGAGGTTTTACCCTGGCTTCGCGAATTCCTGGGTATGGGTATTGATAATAATACCGGTAAACCTATGCATCCGTGGGATTTAAAGCCAAATTTCTTCACCGAACAGGATGAGCTTTATGATGCCTCACGCTGGAGAGAAAACGATTTTGTAAAAACAGGAGACATTCTTGCACGGTATGACGATATGGTAGCAGGCCTTGATGCTCTGATTGAAAAGCACGGATATAGAAAAGACGGTAGACTCTACCGAGCCGTCCGTCCCAACCGCGACACCATCGTTATTTTCTGTCATTTTGCAATTACTGCGGCAATGATGTCCCATTTAACTAGTCATTCTCCCTATGTATTCTGGCAGCATTTCTGTGCACTCCCAACCTCGGTTACAACCTTTGCAACCGAAGAGAGAGAAGAAAACGCAGTTTCATTCCGCTGTATTGGCTTTGGTGATATTGGTCACTTAACAGAGCACGGTGAGCCTGCCTCCTTTGCGGCAAGATTTTGCGAAACCTTTAACTCAGACGAGTGCCATTAAAAAGCCTTTGGGGTCCGGAAAAGTTTATGTGATATCGCGCAGAGAACATAGTGAGGTATATCAAATTTGAGCGAAATCGGAAAATATATCGCATTTGTAAAGCAACGTTATCCCAATTTATAATTACTTTTGCATCACAAAAACGCGTATAAAAAAGGAAAGAGAATGTTTAACATTCTCTTTCCTTTTATTTTAAAAATCAAGTTCCTGTGTATCATACGCAACCTGAACATTTGTATATGTTCCGTTATTTTCCATTGACTCGATAAGCTCACCGTAGGGCTCACGTCCTGCGTCAGCGATATGAGTTGCATATACTGGTGTGTCCTTTGTCATACAACCGCACTCCACTAGCTTATCAAGCATCATAAAGAAATTAGCTGTGTTAAGATGTCCCCCTGCATATGTTTTAATTATGTTTCGCGGATCCTTTCCGTAGGTGTTTTCCATTATGACATAGTCAAACTTGAAATCACTCTTTTTAAGGAATTCCCACGTAGATTCAGGATACCAACCTGTATCAGTCGCGTAAAGAAGGGTCTTCCCGTCTTTTTCCACTATGTAGTTAAAGCCGAGTTCACCCACTCCCAGACCCTCATGAGAGGACTTAAGTGTAGTAACCTTGATCCCATCGGTCTCTACAGTCTCAAAGTAATCTAGAGGACAGTATTTAATATGCCCGTAGGTGTAAATACCCTTTCTGGTACCACTTCTGTAGGTATCTCTTCTCGCCATATCCTCAACAAACTCGACTGCACCTTTGGGTCCAAATAAATTTACAGGGGTACTTCTATAACCCGTTCCCTCGTTTAAAAGCGTAAGCGATGACAGAGAAATATGATCAAAATGAGAATGCGTCATAAATACATTTCTTATCTTGTCAATCATAATATTACATGTTAAAGTTTGATGATATATATCGGGTCCAAAATCTATAACGCTAAACTCATCTATAAGAAAATCGCTTCGGGTTTTGATTGCCTTCCCCCTAAGTCTTCTTGCCTCTTCGCAAGCGACACAAGTGCAATTGGGACATGGATAACCCTTAGAGTCACCCGTTCCTAAAAATATTGCCATACTAGTTTCTCCTTTAGTTTGTGACATTTATTTCTTAATAACCGAGAGCATCTACTACCTTCATTGCAAGATAAATCTTGGTTGGCGGATGAACATCATCATGCTCACAAACATCGCTTGAGGTAACGCAAACGCAGTTATCAACGAGCTCAGGAATTCTAAGCTGCGCTTCCTGAAGGTTTTTCCAGCCCTCATCTTCTCTTACATCAAGGTCTGTTATCTGGATTACAATAAAAGGCATATCAGGATACATTAAGTCCTCGCGGTAGCGGTTAATAAGCTCCTTCATTTCGTGGTCATAAACGGTAGCCTCACGGCCTACGGAGTCAGCCTCGCCCTGATACCAAATCATATTATTTACAGAATAAGGTAAAAGCTTTGACCACATATAATTATAAAGGAAGCCATCTGCATTCCATGTGCAGCACGGAAAATTAACGTGGTTATATGTTCTCTTATCCTCGACAGGGATATTATCATATGGCGGTATATTACAAAGCTCTTTTGGGAGCCAACCTTCAATAGCCGACGCACCCTGATAACAACCGATAAGTCCAACTACGCAGCCGCATCTCTGAACTATAAATTCAGCAATACGTGTACCGAGAAGCGACCACTGACCGAGGTTTTCGCGGGTGTGAAGAACCCAACCGTCCTCAGGGAAGATAGTCTCTGTTGCTTCGCCCTCAGCAGCTTCTTTGAGCTCCTTGTGCTCGTTCTCTGCCTTTTCAGGACGCTCAAGCATAAAAAATCGAAGCTTATCATTTGGATGAACTTTTTTCTTCTCTGTGCTTGACTGCCAAACCTTGAACTGAAGATTTGACTGTCCTCCGAGAATTACAACCTCACCGACATAAACATTTTTAAATGTGTAGGTTTCGCCCTCTGCAACAACTTCAAGTTCATAAGGTCCGCCGTATTCTGTGGGGGCGGCAAGTTCACAAAGGAACTTTCCGTCTTTGGAATCTACAGTCTTTGTTTCGCCGAGGAAGTTTACTGTAACAGCACAGTCGCCCTCACCAAAAACACGAACAGGTCTGTCCTTTGCAAAAACCATATTGTCCGAAAACAAGGGGTTTAACTTAAGCGACATAAAATCACCTCTAAGAGTATTATTTACAACTGCATTATAGCACACTTCATCTACAAAATGTGGTAATTATTTAGCATAAATCTGCACTAAAAAAGCAAAATGAGCCCATAAAATGGGCTCATTTCATTAAAATGCTATTTTTTCGTTAATATAGGAAACAAGGTCTTCTATCTTAACTCTTTCCTGCTCCATAGTATCGCGGTCGCGTACAGTTACGCAGCCGTCTTCTATAGAATCAAAATCGTAGGTAATACAGAAGGGTGTGCCGATTTCGTCCTCACGGCGATAACGCTTACCGATAGAGCCCGCGTCGTCATAATCAACCATAAAGTGCTTTGCTAGCATATCGTAAACCTCGCCCGCCTGCTCGCCGAGCTTCTTCGAGAGGGGCAGAACAGCACACTTAAAGGGAGCGAGTGCAGGATGTAAACGAAGAACTACGCGGGTCTCGCCCTTTTCATCCTTTTCTTCATCATAAGCCTCGCAAAGGAAGGCAAGAAGAACACGGTCGGCACCGAGAGAGGGCTCAACAACGTAAGGAATATAATGCTCGTTCTTTTCCTGGTCAAAATATTCGAGAGACTTTCCGCTTGCTTCCTGATGACGACCAAGGTCGTAGTTAGTACGGTCAGCAATACCCCAAAGTTCACCCCAGCCGAAGGGGAACAAGAACTCGATAGCGGTGGTAGCCTTTGAGTAGAAGGAAAGTTCTCCCTTCTCGTGGTCGCGGAGTCGCATATTTTCTTCTTTAATGCCAAGGTTTAAAAGCCAGTTCTTGCAAAAGTCCTTCCAATAGTAGAACCAATCAAGGTCGGTATCGGGCTCGCAGAAGAATTCGCACTCCATCTGCTCAAACTCACGTGTACGGAAAATGAAATTGCCGGGGGTAATCTCGTTTCTGAAGGACTTACCAATCTGGCAAACTCCAAAAGGCAGCTTCTTTCTGGTAGAACGCTGAATATTAGCATAGTTTACAAAGATACCCTGTGCGGTTTCGGGACGGAGATAAACCTCGTTCTTTGCGTCCTCGGTAACACCGATGAAGGTTTTGAACATAAGGTTAAACTTTCTGATATCAGTAAAATCAGTAGAGTCGCACTCGGGACACTTGATTCCGTTTTCCTTGATATATTCACTCATCTGCTCGAAGGTCATGCCCTCTGCATGACCGCCGAAATCCTCAATAAGCTTATCTGCTCTGTGACGAGCATGGCAGGACTTACAGTCCATAAGAGGATCGGAAAAGCCACCAACGTGACCCGAGGTAACCCAGGTTTCGGGGTTCATGATAATAGCCGAATCAAGACCAACGTTATAACGGTTTTCCTGAACAAATTTTTTCCACCAAGCGCGCTTAACGTTGTTTTTAAACTCAACACCAAGCGGGCCGTAGTCCCAAGAATTGGAAAGACCGCCGTATATTTCAGAGCCCGAATAAACAAAGCCGCGTGCCTTGGCAAGGGCAACTATTGTATCCATACTCTTATCACAGTTTTTCATAAAAATCTCCCTTTGAATAAAATATAAGTTATTACTAATAATAGTATAAAAAAAATAGTGTTTTGTCAAGCATTTTACAACTCTGACTTGACAATATCTAGCAGTTATTATATAATTTTATTGTATGGGACTCTGTATCCCGAAAATATAACCCCACAGGAGGTATTTATATGTTTAAGCTTGAAATTCACGATGTTGATTTTGCAGATTTTATAAAGGCTCTTGATTCCTGTAAGGGCGACGTTTTCCTCGAGACCCCCGACGGAGATTGTCTTAATCTTAAATCGAAGCTTTGTCAGATAATGGGTATCGCAAATATTTTAAGCGGTGCAAAGGTTTCCGAAGCAACTGTTCGTTGTGCAAATCCCGATGACGAGTCTCTCCTTTTCAGATTTAATCTTTACAGAGAAATTCCCGAGAAAAAATAAAGGAAGTAACATTATGAGCGAATTTTTAACATTTAAGGGCAAGCCGCTCGTTCGCAGTAAGAACGTTATTTACTACGGTGATATGTCCGACAAGTTTGTTATCAAGCTTGAAATTCTGTCTTCGCACAAGGAAGGTGACCTTGAGGTTGCTGACAGAATTAAGGTTATGCTGCTTAAAAACAACGCACAGCATACCGACGATATTGTTAAGGCGACCGAGAAGGACGGAATGAGCGAGGCTATGAACTTTGCTTCAATCTGGCTAGAAGGCGCACTTGCAGAAAAATAAACATTAAGACCGATGAGCATTGGCTCATCGCTCTTTTCTTTATATTGAATATTTCTTTTTATAAAACTCAAAGTGACTGTTGAAGACAGATTCCTGTCCACCCTTAACGCTTCTGAGATACTTATGAATATCCATATCGTTATGAGCCATTTCTATAACACAGCCTGCAATATTGGAGCAGTGGTCGGATACGCGCTCGAGATTAGTAAGAAGGTCGGTAAGCACAAAGCCAAGCTCGATTGTGCACTCTCCCCTTTGCAGCCTTGCAATATGCTGCTTTTTGAGGGTATCCTTAAGGCCATCTACTACCTGCTCAAGCGGCTCAACCTTAACAGCACTCTCAAGATTATCGTTAACAAAGGCATCATAAGCCAGTTCAACAATCTCACTAACTGCCGTCATAAGAACGGTAAGCTCCTTTTTAGCCTCGCCCGAGAAGTTCATCTTCTTATCATGTATCTCCTCTGCCGATTCGATTATATTAACGGCGTGGTCAGAAATACGCTCAAAGTCTCCGATAATGTGAAGCAGCTTCGCAGTTTCTACGGTGTCCTCATCGGTAAGCGCGGCACTTGACACCTTTACAAGATAACTTCCGAGCTTATCCTCATATTTATCTGCCTTATCTTCGAGGGTTTTAATCTCTTCGTACCCTGCCTCACTGTAATCGCCAAGCAGAACAAAGGACTTGTGAATTGCCGAAACAGAAATTTCTGCCATTGTTTCGGTAACATTCTTTGCACGCTCTACTGCGATTGCTGGGGTTTGAATAAGACGCTCATCGAGAATTTCATAATGCTCTTTCTCGGAATTATTTTTAACTGTCGCGGTAGCAAGGCGAGCAAGAAGACCTGTGAAGGGTGCCCAAAGAAGAGTGCAAAGAAGGTTAAATGCAGTATGAACTATCGCTATCCAGAACTCATTTATCTGCATTGAATCCAAGAAGTGGAGTTTGAAAATATATTTGACTGCCATAAATACACCGAGCCATACGACAGTTCCGATAATATTAAAATAAAGATGGACAAATGCCGTTCTCTTTGCATTCTTATTGGCACCTACCGAAGAAATCATAGCAGTCACGCAGGTACCGATATTCTGACCCATAATAATCGGGATAGCATTACCGAAGCTGATAGCACCTGTGCTTGACAGCGCCTGCAAAATACCAACCGAAGCCGATGAGCTTTGAATGATGGCGGTAAGCACTGCGCCTGCAATTACGCCGAGTATCGGGTTTGTGAAAAGGGTTAAAATGTTTGTGAATTCGGGAACAGACTTAAGTCCCTCAACAGCGTTGGACATAAGGTCCATTCCTGTCATAAGGGTTGCAAAGCCGAGAAGAATAAGTGCGGTGTCCTTTTTCTTGTTGCCCTTTAAGAACATTAAGAAGACTATTCCGACAAAAGCGAGAATAGGTACAAAGAAATCGGGCTTGAACATATCAACATACCAAGCACCGCCGTCAATACCCGTTAGCGAGAGTATCCACGCGGTAATAGTAGTTCCGATATTGGCACCCATAATAATTCCGATTGATTGCTTCAGGGTCATTACACCCGAGTTTACGAAGCCGACAACCATAACTGTGGTGGCTGAGGATGACTGAATTACTGCAGTTACACCCATTCCGAGCAAAAATCCTTTAAAGGTATTACCGGTCATTTTTGCAAGCAGGGTTTTCAGTCCGCTTCCGGCCTTTTTCTCAAGGGCATTGCCCATAGTCTGCATTCCGAAAAGGAAGAGGGCGAGACCGCCGATAAGCGCAAGTATGTCTTTTAACTCCATTGTTTTCTCCTTGATATACTTACTATTACTATTTTTACCTGACAGTTTGATTTTAGCAGATTGTACCGATAAAATAAAGAAAAAGATCTATGTTTATTAAAAGATTGTAAGAAACTATAAGAATTATTGAACTTTATAGCAAGGTTTGATTATTTATTACAAGTTTAAACTTGAGACCGAGCATTTCTGCTGCCTTTCTGCAAAGCACCATACGGCCGATGAATATCTCAAAATAGTCCATAACCGAGCTGATTGTGGTATCAATCTCGAGATTAAGGGTTATATCCTTGTTGTCCTCCCCTATCGAAAGTATGGAGCTTACAACCGAATAGTTAACACGGTCGTGAATATCAAAGGAGCTGAGATCAGTATTTCTGACGCGACTTCTTCTTACATCACTTTTATCGGCAAGAATAAGCGCCGCAGCAACTGGGCTTACAGGCACACCCGTACCTTCGTCGTGATTTCCGATTGCCGTTACGATAGTGGATGTATCTTCAGCTGAAAAACCGAGATTATCAAGTATTCTGAATGCCATAACAGCACCGCTTTGCGAATGTTCGATTCTGTTTACAAGATTTCCTATATCGTGAAGATGACCTGCAATCTTTGCAAGCTCTATATCATGAGCAGAAAAGCCAAGCCTTTCGAGAATGTAGGCAGCAGTTACCGCAACCTTGGTAACGTGGGCAAAGCTATGCTCGGTAAAACCAAGAGCTCGAAGTGACTCGTCAGCCTTTGTGATATATGTTTTAATGTCGTCATTGTGTTTTATTTCTTCATAAGTAATCATGGTATCACCGTTTAAAAAGCCTCATCTGAAATAAAACAGATGAGGCTTAAAAAATCAATTATTTAAGAGCTGCCTTGAGCGCATCAAGCTGAGTGCGAAGCTCTGCGGGAAGCTTGTCGCCAAACTTCTTGTAATGCTCTTCAATTTCTGCTGCTTCCTTAGTCCATACTTCCTTATCAACGGTAAGGATGTCCTTAAGGGTATCCATATCCATATCAAGGTCGGTAAGGTCGATGTCCTCAGGCATCGGAACATAACCGATAGCGGTCTCGGTAGCATCAGCCTTGCCTTCGCAACGGTCGATGATCCAGTTGAGAACACGCATATTGTCACCGAAACCGGGCCAAATGAAGTTGCCTTCATCGTCGTTTCTGAACCAATTAACGTTGAAGATCTTGGCAGCCTTATCGCCAAGCTTCTTGCCCATTTCGACCCAATGTGCGAAGTAGTCGCCCATATGGTAGCCGCAGAAGGGCAGCATAGCCATAGGATCGCGACGTACAACACCTACTGCACCTGCAGCAGCTGCGGTAGTCTCAGAAGCCATAGCAGAGCCTACGAACACACCGTTCTCCCAGTTCTTTGACTGGTAAACGAGGGGTGCACACTTAGCGCGGCGACCGCCGAATACGATAGCAGAAATGCGAACACCCTGACCCTTATTGAACTCATCAGAGATACAGGGGCAGTTCTCTGCGGGGGCGGTAAATCTGGAGTTGGGATGAGCAGCGCAGGTGGTCTTGTCTGCCTTATTGAACTTAGCAGGATCCCACGGATTGCCCTTCCAATCAAGTGCGTTCTCGGGGAGGTTCTTATTGAGACCTTCCCACCAAACGGTGTTGTCGTTCTGATCAAGAGCTACGTTTGTAAAGATAGTATTTTTCTTTGTAGACTCAAGAGCGTTAAAGTTAGAATGCTCATTGGTTCCGGGAGCAACACCGAAAAATCCGTTCTCGGGGTTGATTGCATAGAGGTAACCGTCAGGTCCTATGCGCATCCAAGAAATATCGTCGCCAACGGTCCAAATCTTATAGCCTTTATCGCGAAGATACTTGGGAGGAATGAGCATTGCGAGGTTGGTCTTTCCGCAAGCAGAGGGGAACGCAGCTGCAATGTACTTAATCTCACCCTTGGGATTCTGGAGGCCGAGGATAAGCATATGCTCAGCCATCCAGCCTTCCTTCCAGCCCTGATAAGATGCGATACGAAGAGCAAAGCACTTTTTACCAAGAAGAACGTTTCCGCCGTAGCCCGAGTTAACAGAGATAATGGTATTATCCTCAGGGAAGTGGCAGATGTAACGGTTTTCAGGGTCAACATCACAACGAGAATGGAGACCGCGAACCCAGTCGTTAGAATCGCCGAGCACCTCAAGAACCTTTGAGGAAACGCGGGTCATAATAAGCATATTGAGAACAACGTAAACAGAGTCGGTAATCTCAATTCCGATCTTTGCGAGGGGGGAACCAATGGGGCCCATAGAATAAGGGATAATGTACATAGTACGACCCTTATAGCTGCCGCGTGCAATCTTGTAAAGTTTTTCATACATTTCGGCGGGTGCGCACCAGTTGTTGGTGGGACCTGCTGTTTCCTTATCAGTAGTACAGATGAAAGTACGGTCTTCTACACGCGCAACATCGTTAGGGTTTGTACGGTGAAGATAGCATCCGGGAAGCTTTTCCTGATTAAGCTCGGTAAGCTCGCCAAGTTCACAAGCTAAACGACGAAGCTCATCGCGCTGCTCATCGCTGCCGTCAATCCAAACGGTTTTGTCGGGAGAAAGAAGCTCTTTCATCTCTTCCAGCCATTTTAATACAGTAGCGTTATTTGTCATGATAAATTCTCCTTTTTAGGCAATTATATTGTGTTGGCCTCTATCATTCAAAGCCAACTTACACCAACTACATTATATCCGCAAAAAGCAATAAAATCAAGGATAATTACCAAATAAATATGAATAATTTATATTTTGTTAAAAAATGCCGAAAAAGTCCGTCACGTGTAGACTCTTTCGGCATTTAAATTACTGTTTTTCTTCTTTAACTATATGAACATCAAGCTTATTGTACGGAATGTTTACCCCTTCTTCGGTGAATCTTACCCTTACCTGCTCAAGCAGGTCAAAGTTTACCGTCCAGAAGTCATCCGTTTTGCACCAGACTCTGCAAGTTATAACAACCGAGCTTTCCTCATAAGCGGTTACTCGGGCAAAGGGCTCATCTCTTTCCTTGTCGATAAGAGAATGCTTATCTACTACATCAAGAATTATCCTTTTAGCCAACTCGACATCATCATTATAGCTGATATGGAATACAACGTCTACTCTTCTCTCATCCTCGCTGGAGTAATTAATTATTTCCGAGGAGGCGACCTGAGAATTTGGTATTATAATCTTACGGTTATCGGGTGTCTTTATCTCGGTCTGAAGCATATCAACCTTCACGACACATCCAGAAACTCCGCCGACTTCTACGTAGTCACCAGTAACAAATGGGTGCGACACTAAAAGAAGAATTCCCGAGGCAATATTCGAGAGGCTGTCCTTAAGCGCAAGCGAAATAGCAACTGCGGCTGCAGACATTGCCGCAACCATACCGGTTGTGGGTACTCCGAGAATGGCGAGGGCGCATATAGCCAGAACGATATAGCCAACTATTTTTATCGCCTTTACGAAAAAGCCTATAAGCGACTCATCCAGATTAAATCTGCGCAAGGCATTTTTCATTATCTTGATGAAAATCTTTATAAATAGGTAACCTACTATCAAAACAACGATAGCAAACGCAACCTTTGGCACAGCCGCCTTTAGGCTTTCCCAGATTTTTAACAGTGATTCATTCATACCCATAATCCTTTCAACTTCTGTAATACTGTATTATTATACACTATTATTCTCTAAAATGAAAGGGTTATATTTTATCAGTAGGGACGCGCAGGGCCGCCCATACCGGGGCGCCCACCGCCCATGCCGCCTGATGAGCCGTAAATGATTTCCTCCATCTCTATTTTTAGCGAATATGAGCCGACAGTCAGAGTGTACTTCTCCCCTTTTACTATTTCGGGGTGACTTAGCACTACCGAGCTATAATTTTTAGACGGTGTATAGCTGAAAATTTCATCTTTCTCAGAATTTTTGAGAGTTACCGTAACGCCTGCTCCGCCAGAGCAGTTCGTTAAAATTGCACCCTGTGTTGAGCCTGAGGTAAAGCCCGTGCTCATTCCTGCGGCGCCGACCGCAATAAATATACCGCCCGATATTTCAGCGGTTGAGCCATAATCGAGCGCACCGTTTCCGCTGTTTGTAGGGCCGTCAACATAGGTCTCGCCACCCGATACATAAAGCGCGCCGTTTGAATCAATTCCGTCGCCTGCGGCATTTACATACAGCTTTCCGCCCATTATCTTTATAAAACTATCACTGCTCGCGCCGAATTGGTCGGGACGACCACCTCCACCCGGGCCACCAAAACCGCTTTGGTCATTTCCGCCCGCGGCATTAAGTCCGTCGTCGCTTGCGACTACCTTGATATCTCCGCCGAGGATATCTATCGTTAGTCCTTCAAGTCCTTCATAGCTTTTGGTAATATTTATACTGCCGTCAGAAATATAAAGGGCATTGTCGGCGTGGAAGCCATCATCTCCCGAAGCAATTTCAAAGCTGCCACCCGTTATTTCTACCGAGGTATTTGAATGAATCGCATCATCTGCCGAATCGAGCCTAAAATCGCCCTTTGTTATAATGAGACTTCCGCTCGCCTTTATTCCCTTTGTGCTCGGTGTGTCGGTCTCTTCGGTATAGCCGCCGTAATTGCCCGGTTTAAAAGATTCAATATGAGCGGGAGCTTCTGCCGCACCTCCGCCACTTATTATATCGAAACTGCCGCCGTCAATCTGCAGCTTTGCCGAAGCATCCATACCGTCGCCGTCACACTGAGCCTTAATACTGCCGCCATTCTGATAAATAAAGCCGAGCTCTGTGTCCTCAGTATTCTCGGCGTGAAGTCCGTCCTTGCCAGAGGTAAGGTTTATATCTCCACCCGCTATTCTTATACTGTCCTTGCCTGA
Source organism: Acutalibacteraceae bacterium (assembly GCA_045638145.1). GTDB lineage: Bacteria > Bacillota > Clostridia > Oscillospirales > Acutalibacteraceae > SFWF01. Next base: position 51,433 of record JAZUAU010000019.1, on the reverse strand, counting down.
AATAGCATGAGCTGTAGCGGTAATATTATAATTTCCTTCTGTTATTACAAGGTCATCCTTTGAAACTATTCCGTGGTCTGCAGACTCTATAGTAAGGCTTCCCTTTCCGTTTAAGGTGAGGTCATCCTTTGAAAAAATTACACCGTCCACATTAGTTTCTCCATCGGGTGTAAAGCCGTTATTATTTGTAAGTCTGTTCTCACTATTTTCGGCTAGTGTAATAAAAACCTTGTCTGCCTGCTTTATATAAATTGCGGCAGAGGTTGTCGAGGTTATTTCAACACCATTCAGGACAATCTGTATTTTATCTTCTTTTCCTGCATCAACTATTATTTGTCCGTCAGATATGCTTCCCGAAAAAATAAAGCTTCCTTCCGATGCTACAGTCACACTCTCGTTGCTAAGCGTTACCGATTTGGCACCCTTTTCATCATAGCTTGAATCAAGGTCACGGTCGCTGAACATATTCCCGGTATCAAAGGCCTCCGATACATATGTTGATTCAATCGACGCTTTCTCGGGAGCGTCCTCTTTTTTGCCACATCCCGAAAGGGTTAAAACGGAGAGTGCAAGAACTATTGCTGCAACTCTATTAAAGCTCATATCCATCCGCCTCTCTGATAGAAAGACCTACCTCTAAGTTTCCGTTGCGCTCACGAAGCTTATCCAAAAAAGCCTTTTGATCTCTTCCTGTTTTCAGTCTGACTCTGTATTTAAGCTTATAAAGACTGCCTAGATTGGTAGTCTTTGAGGAAAGGAGCTCACAAGATGCTGTATATTCAGCAAATATATCGTCGAAAACCTCTGTAAAGTTGAGATCCTCCGGTATAGTAATATTGAGGATTCTGGTGCCGAGCGCCGTTTTTACCGTAAGTATATTATAGACCACCATTACAATACCAAGAACAACGGAGAAAAGCGCGGCATAGCCGATATAACCCATTCCGCAGATAAGTCCTGCGCCCATTGCCATAAAAATAGTAACTATATCCTTCGCAGTACCCGGTGCAGAACGGAAGCGGACAAGACTGAAGGCTCCCGCTACTGCAACACCGGCACCGATATTACCGTTTACCATCATAATCACTACACAAACTACCGCGGGGAGAAGCAGCATTGTGAGAATAAAGCTTTGGCTGTTGCGGGTTTTAACAGAGCAGGCAACTGCTAAAAAAGCGCCTATCAGAAGCGATGCGCTCACCGCCAAAAGGAAATCCGTAGGTGTTAAGGTTGTCTGTACAAGAGTAGTGTTAAATATGCTTTCAAATAAACTGTTCATCATTATTTCTCCTTAAGTATCTTTTTATATGCTTCTCCGTATTTTGAAAAAGAGGTTTTATAGATTTTATTACTGCTCAGAATTTTTGTCATCCAGAGAGGAATGGCTTCGGGAGACTTAAGCTCCATAAGGGTAAGCCCCTCATCCAGCACACTTTTTCCCTTCGGCGGAGCATTGAGGCCTAAATCATAATTTCTGTATAATATATTCTCATCAAAGGTTGCTTTAAACTCACCCTCAAAAAAAGACTTTCTGTCATATGAAATAAACATGGTAGGAGCAAGCGCTCCGTAAAACTTGAAAAAATAGTCTATCTCTCGGGCGATCTGAGAGTTCTTGGGCAAAGCACCTCTTTCCGAAAAGGCTTTAGCCACACTCCACTTCATATCTATTCTGCGTTTATAAACAACCGATTTGTATTTCTTCTTAATTTCGGCAAACACGGTGGTATTGTCATCTGCCGTTTTATAGCTTCTGATACGAAATTTTTCCTTGTAAACAGGCTTATCATTGGAGTTTCTGATAAGACGATAGTCGGGAGTATCAAAATAAATATTCCTCACAGTGCTCTCGCCGTGTGGATCAGGCACCATTCTGCGAAGCACCTCTACCATTACCGCCTGCTTTTGAGATTCGTTAAGAATATACTTGGTTTCGTATCTTTTAAAAACATTTGTATTTTTCATAATTTTCCTCCCTTCTAAAATATAATTTTACGGTCAAAATTTGCCCTGTATATGAACGAAGGATGAACATATCCTCGAGATATGCTCATCCTTTTAATTTCTTTATCAGTCCTTTTACGTGCGCCTTAAAATGTCTGAATGGAATTGAAGCGATACGCTCCTTTGCATATTTTATGTGCCTTGGATCGTCTGCAGGAACATACTCTTCTCCCCTGTAAAAGCCTGCAACCGCCGCTTTTATCTGTTTGGGCTTTATTCCGCGCTCAATAACACACTGATTATCACCGCACAATGAGAAGCCGTTTGCTTCCGCCTTTACTACTCTGTGTAGTACATAGCTCCCGTCTTCTCTTATATAAAGAACCATATCATATTTATTGACCTTTGATGCTTCTATAAGTACTACCGAGTCTATCCCCTCACGGATGAGTGGGAGCATACTGTCTCCCTTTGGATAAAATCGATATTTTCCGCCGTTTTTAATTCCCTCTTCAATAAGCGGGAAAATGTCTTTCATTAAAAATTCCTGCATTTTTTACCTCTTTTCAGGTTCTTTAACTATATAATAATATAAAATTCGAAAAAAAGATACAAAAATTTTCAAAAGTGTGTTATAATGCTTGCAAATTATGATTTTACATTAGAGGATGATAGTAATGTATCTTTATAAAGAATCCGAATTTATAAAAACGCTGTCAGACATTAATCTTCGCGAGCTTATTGAGTTTGCTGAGTCGTATTCCTTAGAGGGAAATATTTTGCGTCACTTTATTGCAAACAGAATTATGCTCGATGAAAATCCCTTTTCCCTCTCTCTTGAAAGACGCTGTGGCAAGGGTAGTTGTGAGAATTTCGCAATAGAGGATATTCGGCAAATATACGATATATTCTTTTCCGACACCGCTTCGGAAAGTCTGACACTTCTTAAAAATTATTCTCCGATCGGCAGAAGCCTCAGCAACGAGGATGCAAGAAAAAGCGCTCTTATAGCCGAATTTTCCGATTCTCTGTCGAAAAGCCGCGACTTTGATGAGTTTTATCAGAATGTCAAAGTCTTTTATGCCGAAAACGGTGTTGGCTCTTTCGGCATAAATAAAGCCTTCTATATGAAGGATGACGGTGAAATCGTTCCAGTTTCTCATATAAAAGAGGCATCCTTCGACAGAATAAAGGGCTATTGCACCCAAAAGCACAAGCTTATTACAAACACCGATGCCTTTGTTTCGGGCGGTGCGGGTAATAATGTGCTCCTCTACGGTGACAGCGGCACGGGGAAATCAACCAGCATAAAGGCTGTGCTTAATATGTTCTTTGACAAGGGTCTTCGTATGATTCAGGTTCAAAAGCATCAGTTTGTACATCTTGGAGCACTTACCGAATCCCTCAAGTCCCGCAATTACCGTTTCATTGTTTATATGGACGACCTTTCATTCGAGGATTTTGAGGTGGAGTATAAATATCTTAAAGCAGCAATCGAGGGTGGCCTTCAGGAAAAACCCGAAAATGTGCTTATTTATGCAACATCAAATCGCCGTCATATAATCAAGGAAACCTTTACCGAGCGCGAGGGTAGTGATGACATTCATAGAAACGAATCAATTCAAGAAAAGATCTCACTTTCCGAGCGTTTTGGTCTTATGATTTACTATCCCAAGCCAACGCAGAGCGAATTCCTTGATATGGCGCTCTATCTTGCCGAGATTGATGGACTTGACCTCGCAGACGACATTATAATTGCCGAAGCAAAAAAATGGGGTGTAGCCAACGGTGGACTTTCGGGAAGAACAGCAGAGCAATTTATAAAATTTATGAAAACAGAACAGAATCAAAAAATTTAAAAGCCTTACATCGTCTGTAAGGCTTTTAGTTTTATGCCACTTGCTGTTCCTCAGAGCCGACATTTTCTGTGGGAACACTCGGTGTATCGGTTTTTGAACTGTCAAGGCCCGGTATGTCCTCACTCGGAGTGTCCGTGCTCGGAGTGTCCGTGCTCGAAGTGTCCGTGCTTGGAGTGTCCGTGCTTGTGATACCGCCACTCGACGTATCGTTGCTTGAGCCGTCTCCACTTGAGGTGATATCGCTCGAATCATCATTATCGGGGGTATCATCAGGCTCATCTGGCTTCGGTGTGTTAACAGGACCGTCATACCACGCATTCTTTTCAATCGGGTTCTTCTCTAAAAAATCCTCCTGACTCATATTTGCATAGATAAATGAGTCAATTATCTTTGCACCAAAGTCAAGATCAAAATAAACTGTAGAGCCGACGCCGGGAACACTGAGACCGTAATTTATGAGATATTTTGGTTGCGGGACTCTTGTCTGGTGGAACTTAACACCTGGAGAGAGAATATCCGTTGCAAGGCTCCACATTTCATCAAAAGAAAGCGAAGTCTTTACAAAGCCCAGCATTGTTTTTGCCAAATCAGGATATTTAAGAATATTCTGATTAAGCGCTTTGTTGAGGAGAGCTTCCATAACAACTCTCTGTCTGTCGGTTCTACCAAAATCATCACGCGAACCATCGGCAGTTGAGGTTGAACGGATTCTTGCCCATGCAACAGCCTGAATGCCTGTTAGCATCTGCTTACCACCATTTTTAACAAGTGGTGGATTCTTTATGCCCATATAATATGCCTGTTCACGAATGTTGTGGTTAAGACCGTTGTGAACATTTATCTCTTTTTCCTGAACATCAATTTCTATGCCGCCCATTTCATCAATAATATCAGCCATTCCGTAAAAGTTTACGGTTGCATATTCCTGGATATCGAGATCGAAAACCTTATTAATGGTATTTACTGCGAGCGCAGGACCGCCGCGAGAATAAGCAGAATTTAACTTTCCGTAAATTGTTTTGCCATTATACTCAATTGGAACAAGGGTGTCGCGCATTAAAGAAATGAGTCTGATTTCTTTTTCTTTTGTATCGAGCGACAGAATCATCATTGAATCAGAAAGACCTTTAAAAGAGTCTGGGTCTCGAGTGTCAATTCCAAAGAGGGCTATATTGTAGATATCGCCGTCTTTTTGTTCGACCTGTATTACGTCGTTTTCAAATTCGGGATCATAACTTTCCTCTGCCGCTTTTTTTATTCCTGCAATTTCAACGACTATCCATATAACAAAACCAAGCAGTATTGCGCCGAGGCAAGAAGCAACTGAAATGAGTACAATCGCTGTCTTTTTCTTGTTGCCGGTAAGCGGAGCTTTTTTTGATTTAGGTTTTTTACTATGCTTTAAAAAACCGAACAACGGTGTCTTTTCGCCATTCTTATTAATATTTCCTGCTTTTTTCGCCCTCTGTGGAGCATGCTTCTGCTTTGCATGACGGGCTTTTTTCTTAGAAGAATAAATATCCATTCTGCGCTTCCTTCTTAGTTTATTATTACATTAACAATAATTATACTACATAACCAACAAGATTAAAAGATACAAATTGTAAATTTTCTCAACAAAAATTTACTCATTTATAAGTCGGTATATGTCATTTTTTCTAAATCCCGTATCTGCCGCCGCCATTTTTGCTGCGCTGGATACAGAATTTCCGTCTGAAATATATTCTTTGGCAATTTTGACGGCATCTTCAATAGTATAGTTTTTATCTGTTTCGCTTTTTTCATGCCCCGAAACTATGAGCACAAACTCCCCTTTTGGTGACTTGTCCTCGTTATACATAGCAAGTGCTTCGGTAAAGGTAGTATGAATTACCTCCTCATGAAGCTTTGTAAGCTCACGGACAAGAGCAATTTTTCTTTCGCCGAAATAGTCCCTCATATCTTCGAGGGTTGAAATTAGCTTGTGTGGTGCTTCGTAAAAGACCATTGTACGCTTCTCGAATTTAAGCTCTTCGAGATGGGCTTTTCTACTCGGCTTATTTACCGAGAGGAAGCCCTCAAAGCAAAATCTTCCCGTAGACATGCCAGCAATAGCCAGAGCTGTTGTAATTGCGGTAGGGCCTGGGACCGATTCAACATCTATGTTGTTTTCGTGGCAAAGGCGCACCAAATCCTCACCGGGGTCGGAAATTGCAGGCATACCCGCGTCCGATACAAGTGCGCAAATCTCACCTTTAACGAGGCGGTCTATTATGTCATTTCCCCTACCCGTCTTATTATGCTCGTAATATGAAATCATTGGTTTCTTTATTCCGAAATGATTAAGAAGTTTTACAGTAACTCTCGTATCCTCTGCGGCAATAAAATCAACAAGTCCGAGGGTTTCTATGGCGCGGGGAGAAAAGTCTGAAAGATTTCCAATTGGTGTTCCTACTACGTATAGCTTTCCTGCCATCAGGCATGTCCCTCCTTATAAGGTCCATAAATTTTCATCATTTCCTCTGAATATTCGTCGTCCTCATACACGTAGAGGGTGGGCATTATTCTCATACCACTTTTTCCGTCGCGTCTTCCCTCTATGAGGATAAGCCAGGGTTCTTCCCCTACCCGTTTTGCAACAAGTCGGAGTATTTTGGGCTCGACCTTATATTCGCGCATAAGGTTTATAATATCGCTCATACGCTCGGGGCGCTGACAGATGCAGAATCTTCCGCCACTCTTTAAAAGTCGCGAGGCGGTTTTGATTATGTCTCCAAGCGAACAAGCAGTTTCGTGACGAGCAACCTTGTCAGCACTACTCTCACTGATTATTCCTGCGCCCTCTGCCTTATAGGGTGGATTACAGGTTACAAGGTCGTATTCCGAAAATGGTAAAATTCCCTTTAACTCACAAAGGTCGGAAAGTACAGGGGTAAATCTGTCCTCCGCATATTCGGCAGCGGTGCGACGGGCAAGCGCTACTGCTTCATCGCTAATCTCCACTCCGTCCGAATGTGCTACTACACCGTCGCGGACAAGAAGCATAGATATAATACCGCAACCTGCACCGAGGTCACAGTGTCTTTTAACCTTTTTAGATGCCGCAAAGCTCGCAAGCAATACGGCATCTGTACCAAAGGCATGATTTTTTGAAACATTTATAAAATATCCGTTACCTATAGGCTCTTTTTTAGAGTTTATATTCTGCTCCATTTAACTCCCTGCGGGGTATCCTCAAGCACGATACCCATTTCCTTTAATTTATCGCGAATAGCGTCTGCAGTTTTGAAGTCCTTTGCCTTTCTTGCGGCGGTTCTTTCGGCAATAAGTGCCTCAACCTCGCTGTCAAGGTCGGCGGACTTTCTGTTGTAAAGAAGTCCGAGTACGCCTGTAAGCTCATCGAAAAGCTCTGCAGCGGCGGTAAGTGTAGCCTTACCAACACCATCTGCGATAAGGGTGTTTATATCGCGCACGAGGGTAAAGAGAACGCCCATTGCATCTGCTGTGTTAAGGTCATCCTCCATAGCCGCAATAAATGCGGTCTTGTGCTTCTCAAGGAATTCGGGTGCGTTTCCGCCCTCTGCAGCATTTGAAATAGCAAAATCAAGATTGTCACGGCAGGTGTAAAGACGGGTTAGGGCGTTTTTAGCCTGCTCAATAATATCTGCAGAATAGTTAATGGGACTTCTGTAATGGGAAGAAATAAGAAAATAACGGATGGGCTCGTAACCGTAAATATTTGCAACATCTCGAACCGTGAAGAAGTTGTTTAGCGACTTTGACATCTTGCGGTTGTCAACGTTAATATATCCGTTGTGCATCCAATAGTTAGAAAAGGCGCAACCGTGAGCGCACTCACTCTGTGCAATTTCGTTTTCGTGATGAGGGAAGATTAAATCCTGACCTCCGCAGTGAATGTCGATAGTATCACCTAGGAAGCGTCCTGCCATAGCGGAGCATTCTATATGCCAGCCCGGCCTGCCGTCGCCCCATGGAGAAGCCCAGAAAGGCTCGCCCGGTTTTGCGCCCTTCCAAAGACAGAAGTCCATCGGGTCTTCCTTTACGTCTGCGCCGCCCTCAACACGGTTACTTGCACCTGCGGCAAGGTCCTCAAGAGGCTGATGAGAAAGCTTTCCATACTCGTTGAACTTTTTTGCACGAAAATATACGTCACCTGCAGATTCATAAGCAAAGCCCTTTTCGATAAGAGCTGAAATTATATCCTGAATAGCATCAATGTTTTCGGTTGCTCTAGGATGAACGGTTGCCCTGCGAACTCCAAGTCCCTCTGCGTCGGTCCAAAATTCTGCAATATATCTTTCAGCAACCTCAGGTACAGTAATTCCCTCTTCATTTGCCTTTTTGATGAGCTTATCATCAATATCGGTAAAGTTCTGAACGAAGTTTACCTGATATCCTCTCCACTCAAGGAAGCGCCGAAGAACATCAAAAACACAAAGCGGTCTTGCATTTCCTATATGGATATAGTTATAAACGGTAGGACCACAAGCATAAATTCTTACCTTGCCCTCTTCAACGGTTTTGAGTTCCTGTTTTTCTCTTGTAAGCGTATTAAAAACTTTCATTATTTTTCTCCTTCAAGTTTGCTGATTTTTTTATTAAGACGGGCAATTTCACCCTCAAGCTGACAAATCTTCTGTTCTACAGGGTCAGGTATGTGAATCTGGTCGAGGGGCTTCACCTTTTCACCGTTAAGACGAACCGTTTTTGCGGGAACGCCAACGACGGTTGCGCCCTCAGGAACCTCTTCGAGCACTACGGCACCCGCGGCAATTCTCGCGTTATCCCCTACTTTAAAGGGACCTAGCACCTTTGCACCAGAGCTTATCATAACATTATTCCCGATAGTCGGGTGACGTTTTCCAACATCCTTTCCCGTACCGCCAAGAGTTACGCCCTGATAGATAAGCACATCATCGCCAATCTCTGCCGTTTCACCGATAACAACACCCGTACCGTGGTCAATGACAAGTCTTCTGCCGATTGTTGCGCCGGGATGAATTTCGATACCCGTTTTACGAACGGCACGCTGAGAAATCAGACGCGCCCAGAAATACATTTTATGTGTGTAGAAAAAGTGGGCTCTTCTATACATACGAAGCGCCTTTACACCGGGGTAAAGGAAGAATATTTCAAGCGAGCTTCGTGCCGCAGGGTCGCGGTCCTTTACCGCCCTAATATCCTCTCTTATTCTTTTAAATAACATAAATCCCTCCAATAAAAAGCCTCCGACAGTATACACTGTCGGAGGCGAAAAATCGCGGTTCCACTCCGTTTTATAACTCGGCACCTTAACGCAGTGTATACGCCGCAGGATACTGAAATTCCCCTACGGTGCCGTCATGGTGCACTTCACAAAATTCCATACCGAGAACCCTTTCAGCCTATGAAATTCCCTCTCTGAGGCGGTTTTTTTGCTACTCTACCCGACGAATGCATCAATATTCTATTTATATTATATCTATATTTTTAGATTTGTCTACCCTTATTTTTTAGTATCGATAAATTCTTTGTTATCAATAAGATAGATCACGCCCGAAATGACACAAAGAATTGCCGAAACCCAAAGAAACACGGAAACAAAAATGTGGATAATACCGTTTACACCGGGGAAATCAAAAAGCACTTTGAACTGCTCAGCGGTAATAGCAAAAATTATTGCAACCATCTGTGTAACCGTTTTAAGCTTGCCCCAGATGTTTGCTGCTATAACCTTTCCGCCCGAAGATACGGCAACCATTCTTACCGATGCCACGATAAACTCGCGTAGAAGCACGATAAAGGTTATCCAAACTGTGCCCCAACCGATATCGAGCACCATAAAGCCGAGGAATGCGGCGGTTGTGAGCATTTTGTCTGCAATAGGATCTAAAAACTTTCCAAAGCTTGTAACTACCCCCTGCTTTCTTGCAATATTACCGTCAAGATAGTCGGTAATCGAAGCAACGATAAATATGATAAGGGCTACTGCATAATGAAAATGAAACTTAAGCAGTAAAGCAATAAGAAAGAAGGGTGTTAAAATCATTCTTATAACGGTCAGTTTATTCGGTAGGTTCATCTACTCTTTCTCCTAACAAATCATATTCAAGACAATCGTTTATATGAACGAAAACATACTGTCCAATAACAAGCTGGCGATCGGACGTAAAGAAGACCTTTCCGTCAATTTCGGGGGCGTCGGCACCGCTTCTTCCAAAGTAGCACTTAATGTAATCGTCCCAGCCTTCAATCAGCACCTCAACCGTGCTATCAATCTTTTCTTCGTTTTTCTCAGCCGCAATCACGAACTGGTCTTCCATAATAAGCTCCATACGGCGATTTTTTACCTGCTCATCTACCTGATTTGGCATAGAGGCGGCCAAGGTGTTTTCCTCAGGAGAATATGTGAAACAACCGAGGCGGTCAAAACACATATCCTTTATAAACTGATGAAGCTCGCAGAACTGTTCGTCTGTTTCTCCGGGGAAGCCCGTGATTAAGGTTGTGCGAAGGGTAATTTCGGGAATTTTTGCTCTTATTTTTTTAATTAAAGCAACCAAACTTTCTTTGTTGCCCTTACGGTTCATACGCTTTAAAATCTCGCCGTTTGCGTGTTGAATCGGAATATCAAGATATTTTATGAGCTTTTTCTCGCGTGCAAGAACCTCGATAAACTCATCGCTTATTTTATCGGGATATGTATAAAGGGTCCTTATCCAATGAAGCTCTTCTATTTTACAAAGTTCAGTAAGCAACTCCGGCAACTTTGACTCACCGTATATATCCATACCGTAGGCGGTTGTGTCCTGTGCTACAACGACAAGCTCGGTAACGCCGCCTCCTGCAAGCTCTTTTGCTTCTTTTATTATATCCTCGATTTTTCTTGAGCGAAGTCTGCCTCTGATTTCGGGGATTGCGCAGTAGGTACAGTGGTTGTCACATCCGTCGGAAATCTTGATATATGCGGTAAAAGGGAGCCCTCCGAGAATACGCTCGGCACCCAGGTCCAAATCTTCTTTAGGACCGTAGGAATTGTGCAAATTGCCTTCAATAGCATCACGAGTGAGTTTTGCAATGTCCTTATTACTGCCGATTCCTACAACCATATCAACCTCGGGAATTTCCTCGGTAATGTCGTCCTTATATCTTTCGGCAAGACAACCTGTCACAATGAGCGCTTTGAGCTTTCCATCTTTTTTATAAGCGGCACACTCAAGAATATTTTCAATAGCCTCGCTCTTGGCGCTTTCAATAAATCCACAGGTATTTATGATAATTGCATCTGCCTCGGCTTCTTCAACAGACAGCTCAAAGTCATCCTTTAAAAGTGCCGCAAGCATCATTTCGACATCGACCTGATTCTTGGGACAACCAAGCGACACTACACTAACCTTATATGCCATATTAGTCCTCACTATACATAATTTCTTCGCTGTATTCTTTCATAGCACTTTTTACGTCGGAATAGGAAAAACCTTTGCGGATGAGGGCGGCAAAAACCTTCTTTACCGATTCCTCGTTTCCAAGCTTATTCACGTATTTGTGTTCTAAAAGATGTTTTATTTTATCACATTCGTCGCCGTCGTCCTCTAAAACCTCGCGTGCAAGCTCGCGCTTTATTCCGCGGTTTACAAGCTTTACTTCGGCTTCTTTTCGTGAAATACCGCACTGCTGCAGATGCTCGGCCATTCTCTCGGCATAGGCCTCATCATTTATAAGCCCGAGCTCCTTCATTCTATCAACTGCCTCTTTGCAAGCGTCAGATGAAAACTCGCCGCGGTTTAGCTTATCGTAAAGAGCTTTTTCCGAATGGTCGCTTCGTGATAGATACCACAAAGCCCTTGATTTGGCTCTTTTAAGGTCTGAAGCGTATTTAATCTCATCGATATTTTCTATATACGAGCCGACCTTTATATTCTCGATTATTAGGGTTTCAGAATCGAGCAAAAGCTCACTGCCGTCTTCGAAAGTAACGGCAGCAAGCATTTTTCTTCTTTTGTTTAATGCGGTCACCTTCATTATTCGTCTACCGCAATATCGATATTAACCTTTTTTCGCTTAGGTGCCGCTTGCTCTGCTGCGGAAGTGGGAGTGGCTTCCTTCTTAGCGGTCTTTGCTTCCTCGGTAGCGGTCATAGCAGCAACAATCTTTGCCTCTACTTCATTAGCAAGCTCGATATTTTCTTCGAAGAGCGTCTTGGTATTATCTCTGCCCTGAGCAAGACGCATATCTCCGTAATAGAACCAGGCGCCTGAACGCTTAAGTACGTCGAACTTAACGCCGAGGTCAACAATTTCACCAACACGTGAAATTCCCTTGCCGTACATAACATCGAATTCTGCCTCACGGAAAGGAGGAGCAACCTTGTTCTTAACAACCTTTGCACGGGTACGAGAGCCTATCATTTCGCCGTTCTGCTTGATAGTTTCAACCCTTCTTACATCGATTCGGACAGATGCATAGAACTTAAGTGCACGGCCGCCTGTGGTTGTTTCACTGCTGCCGTAGATAACCCCAATCTTGTCACGAAGCTGGTTAATAAAGATTGCAACGCAGTTAGACTTTGAAATAGCGCCTGCGAGCTTACGGAGAGACTGTGACATAAGGCGTGCGTGGAGACCAACGTGGCTGTCGCCCATCTCGCCTTCCATCTCTGCCTTAGGTACAAGAGCTGCAACCGAGTCGATTACAACAACGTCGATAGCACCCGAACGAACGAGAGCCTCGGTAATTTCGAGTGCCTGCTCACCCGTGTCGGGCTGAGAAACAAGGAGCGAATCAATATCAACGCCGAGATTCTGTGAATATACGGGATCGAGTGCATGCTCAACATCGATAAATGCTGCAGTTCCACCGGCCTTTTGTGCCTCTGCAATTACATGAAGTGCGAGGGTTGTTTTACCTGAGGATTCAGGTCCATAAATCTCAACTATACGGCCTCTCGGTACACCGCCGATTCCGAGTGCAAGGTCAAGCGATACAGAGCCTGTTTTTATGTGCTCTACTGCCATTCCCTGATTTTCACCAAGGCGCATAACTGCTCCCTGACCGAACTGCTTTTCAATCTGTGCGAGGGCTGTCGCTAACGCTTTACTTTTATCTTCTGACATAATAAATTCCACCTTTTCTTTATTTGTCTTAATTATATATTACCCACTGTCCCAAAAACAACTCTTTGCACTCCGCACAGGTCTTTTCTGACAGTAATATTTTCGAACCCGTTTTGGACTAAAATTTCGCTTACGGCATCGGCTTCATCTATTCCCACCTCATAGGCAAGCACGCCGCTTGGATTTAGAGCAGTTTTCCAAAGCTCGGTTATCTTGCGATAGAAATAAAGCCCGTCTTCGCCGCCGAAAAGTGCCGTTTCAGGCTCTTTTTTAACCTCTTCAGGTAGCTTTTTCATATCCTCTGAGGTTATATACGGAGGGTTTGAGACTATAAGGTCATACCCTCCAAACGGCTTGTCGCAAACATCGGAAAGCACCGCTATTACGTTATTTACGCTATTGTGAGCGATATTCTTCTCAAGGTAGGCGTACGCCTTTTGGTATTTTTCAACAGCCGTAACAGAGGCACTTGGGAAATCTGTGGCAATGCTGATAGCAATACAGCCGCTTCCTGCGCAAAGGTCTGCAACAGAGGAGCTTTCTTTTCCCTTTAAAAGCTCTGCCGCTACCTCTACAAGGGTTTCGGTATCCTGTCGTGGGATTAGGACTCCCTCGCCGACAAAAAATTCTCCCTTATAAAACCACCATTTACCGATTATGTACTGAATAGGCCTTCCCTCTTTGCGCTGATTCAGCATTTCATCAAGTGTTTTTTTATCAACGGTTTTTGTTGAGAAAGCAAGACTTCCCTTACCCTCATCCGCTAAATAAGAAACAAGGATTTTTGCCTCTTTTTCGGCCTCATCGGTTATTTTTTTCAAAAACTCGATCGAGTAAATTAACGCTTCTTTTACCGTCATTTTACCAGTTGTCCGCCTCACTGTTTTCGGGTATTACCTCTTTCATTGCGGCAATCGCAATTTCTATCATTGAATCGTCAGGCTCTTTAACGGTAATCCTCTGAAGCCAAAGGCCGGGGGCTGAAACGATTTTAGTTAGGATATTGTCGTGTCTGCCGCACCATTTTATAAGCTCATAACCTATTCCGCAGATTACTGGTACTAAAAGCAATTTAATTATAGTGCGGAGCCACAGTATCCCCTTTAGTGCGGGGAAAATCATGTCTAAAATAAGTGTTACAAAAACACTGACTATAAGCATTAAAATGAGGAAGCTTGTTCCACAACGGGGATGAAATCTTCTCTGCTTTCTAACGTTTTCAACCGTCAGCTCTTCCCCCGCTTCATAGCAGAAAATTGTTTTATGCTCTGCTCCGTGATAGCTGAATACCCTTTTTATATCCTTCATAAGGGAGACCGCCGCCATATAGCCGAGGAATATTGCAATCTTGAGTATGCCTTCAAAAAGCGCCCTGTAGGGTGAAATTGCTTCTCCAACGATCATTTCCATTCCGCTAAAAAGAAGGGATGGCAGATAAATAAACAACCCTATGCAAAGCACAACCGCAAGAATAGTAGCAACAATCATAATACATGCCATTAGCTTTCCGTTGTCTTTTTTCTCCCCGTTATTCTTCTTTTTATCTTCCTCTTCTATCTCATCAAGGTAGCCCGACTTGTCAGCAGACTCCATCATTGCCTTGTAGCCAATTACCATCGATTCGATAAAATTAAGTACTCCGCGGATAACGGGTATTTTGAAAAACACCGACTTATCCTTTGCAGATTTTATATTCATAGGAGAAATGTCTATGCTGCCGTCCTTGAGACGGACAGCCATAACTGTCTTATCAGGGCCTTTCATCATAATTCCCTCGATGAGAGCCTGTCCTCCTATACTTGTTTTTTTACAACTCATCCAAATCACCTTTTGTGTCTATCTCTTCATCAAAAATCGGCAGTACTACCGTTACTGTAGTTCCAACGCCCTCAGTACTGTCGAGAAGCAAGAAGCCGTTATGCTGTTTCATAATTTCGTCTGCAACCGCAAGACCTATTCCCGAGCCGCGCACTGTTTTGTTTGCTTTATAAAATTTTTCTTTGACTCGGTCGATATCCTGTGTAGCAATTCCGACACCGGTATCGCTTATTTCCACTTGAACGCAGCCTTCATCAAGGCGTGAACTTATCAGTATCTGACCGTCGGGCTTGTTGTATTTCAGTGCGTTATCAATTACATTTATAAATACCTGCTTTATTCGATTTATGTCGCCCTTACATACTATTGCTTCGGGAAGAGGAATATAAACAAGCTCCACCGCCTGCTTTTTGGCAAGCTCATAATACATTTCTGCAGATTCACGGATAACTCTGCGAAGGTCAAAGGTTTCAACATTGAGCGAAAGTCGTCCCGATTGCATTCTGGAAAAATCGAGAAGCTCTTCAACAAGAGAATTCAGTCTTTCCGACTCGGTGAGGACTACATCAAGTCCCTTTTTAACAGTTTCTTCGTCATATCCTATTGACATTTTTGCCGTTTCTGCCCAACCGCGAATAGCAGTAAGTGGTGTTCTAAGCTCGTGTGATACCGAAGAAATAAACTCATTTTTTAAATTATCTGCAGCTTTCAGCTCGCTTGCCATATAGTTTATCGAATCGCAAAGCTCACCAATTTCGTTGTTAGCTTTCATTTCTATTTTCGAATCAAAGTCGCCCATCGCAATAGTTTTTGCAACGCTACTCACACTTCTTATGGGCTTAACAATAGATCTAATAAAATAAAATCCCGACAATCCGGTAACAAGCAGTATAATTGTACCTGTTGCAATTGCCAAAAGATACATTTTAAAAATGTGCCGGCGGACATCCGTCATTGAGACTATCCATCTGACGGCACCGTTTGAAAGGTTTTCAACCGAATTTAAAATCTCGGTCTGACAGAGAACGTATTCGCCAACGGCATTTTCACCATACCAGTATTTTGCCTCTGCACCCGACTGCGCCAGAGCATAGTCGGGCATATCGGTTGTTTTTGGAGTAAAACCCGTTGTTGAAAAAATTACCTTTCCGCTATTGTCGAGAATTTGCACCTCGATTTTATCCTTGTGTTCAAACTCCTCACAGTATCGCCGTGCCGTGCTGTGGTATTCAGCAGGCGGACAATCTGCAAGCGGTGTTATAAACGCACCCGCATATTCCTTCGCCAAGGTTTGTGCTTTGTTAATATAGTAAGAGCGGATGAATACACATAGCAAGACTTCGAGGACAATAACCGTGACGAGCATTACTAAAAAAACGTTTACAATCCATTTGAATGCAACGCTTTTAAATTTTACTTCAAATTCCACCTGTCCTCACCGCCTTTTTCAAATTTCAAAAAATTATTCTCCGGTATTCCATTTATAACCCATTCCCCAAACTGTTACAAGATGCTTTGGAGCAGAGGGATTATCTTCAATTTTCATACGAAGACGTCTAATATTTACATCTACTATTTTTTCTTCTCCGAAATACCCGCTTCCCCACACGCGATTAAGAATGTCTGTACGGTCAAGCGCTGTATCGGGATTTGTGAAGAAATATTCAATAATCTGGAACTCTACCTGAGTAAGCTCGATGTCTGTACCATTTTTCATAAGGGTATGACGACGAAGATTCAGGATGAAATCGCCAAGCTTTATCTCCTGCGAGGTTTTTTGAGTACTCGAGTTGTTCATACCCACTCTTCTGTAAAGGGAGTCTACTCGCGCTAGAAGCTCGGTAGGGCTGAACGGCTTTGTGATATAGTCGTCAGCTCCAATCATCAGCCCACTAATCTTATCCATTTCCTGAGTACGTGCGGTAAGCATAATTATACCGAGTGTTTCGGTTCTTTTACGAAGCTCCTTACAAAGTGTAAAGCCATCCATTACCGGCATAGAAATATCAAGAAGGGCAATATCAAAATCAGGCTCACTATCAAAAATTTTTAGTGCTTCCTCACCCGAGCCTGCTTCTACGGTCGTATAGCCTACTCTTTTAAGATTTATGGCTTCAAACTCTCGTATAGCTTCTTCGTCTTCAACTATCAGTATCTTTTTCACTGTTTTTCTCCAATCAGTTTAAAGTTTTGTTCAATAAAGTCTAGGTCAATTTTAAAGGAATTGTCGGGCGCAATCTTAACAAGATAGGTAAGCTCACCCACCTCTGCAACCTCTTCATATCCCGTAAGGTCAATCTTGCCTTCTTTTATATCCTTGTTTGTTACCGTAATTATACGGAAAAGCTCATCTCCTTGCATTGCAGTTTCTTTATCATAGCTGTAAATTATTCTTTGTCTAAGGTCGGGCTGACGCGCGAGATAAAGCTTATCAAGCCATTTATCAGGGACTGTAAGATAATATCCGTCGGTATAGTTCATAAAGGTGTTTTTTACTGTCTTTAGCTTTTTGCCGTCAAAACTGCACCATTTTGTAACATATACCTTTTCGGTATCAGGTTTTTCAGCCGTCGAAAGAAGTAGGCTCATTATAGGTACTTCGTAACTTAAATCACCGTTAATATCAGTAACATACGCAAGGGTTGATGGTCTTGCCGTAAGACTTGTTTCTCCTGCTGTAGAGTCGTAAATGCTCTTGAGCCTGCCCTTGTCAAACCAAACTATCTCGGTCAGCATTCCGCTTCCCTTAATAGCATCGATAAAAAGTGCAGTAGTTCCGTTAGGCAAAGTAGTTACCAAAGGTGTCGAATAGCTTGTTACACCACCATCAAGCAGTGCCGAATCGGTTTCCACAATTCCGCTCTCACTGATTTCAAGAATTTTAAGAGTTGCGTTTTTATCGGTTGAATTAAGATTCAAAACAATGAAATTGTCTTTTCCCTTGTCTTTGAATTTTGTACAAACGAAGTCGGTATATTTTTCCATAGCGCGCTGATTGAGGACTCCTCCCTCATAGGTATATATACCAACCTGTTTATCAACCGTTCCGTATATCATCCAACCTATGATTATTTCAGGGATTCCATCTCGATTCAGGTCGCAGAATTCAATCTTCTCAACACCGTTACCCACAATGCTTACGTCGTTTTTACTTATCCATTCGTCGTTTTCATAATCGATAACATTTAGGTGCATCGAAATTGTTCCGTCAACAGTACGGCTATATAATGCAACCGCCTCGTTAACCTTATCGCCGTCGATATCCATAAGGGTGAAAGCGGTGCGATAGTTTCCTGAAACGGGGTATTTAAGTGTTATATCGTCCCCTACAGAAGCCTCAAGTGCTTGCTGAATAGGATAAGTGTAGCCGTCCTGCTTCGGTGGAGTAAGCAGACGATCAATATCTGTATCAAGAATATTACAGGAAGTGGAGGATAAAAGAATTAAAACCGCGCAAAAAATCAGCGCAATTTTTCTAAAAACCATACTTCCACCTCCATATACTTAATCAACATAATTATATCACATAATTATTAAAAAATAAAGACTTTTTAAAAGAAAAAAGGACACATTTCAGTGTCCTTTAAAATCAGTCGATTATGACGCTTTCGCCTGTCATCTCTTTGGGCTGCTCGAGTCCGAGAAGCTTTATAATTGTGGGAGCAATATCGCAAAGCTTTCCGCCTTCACGGAGCTTGCAATCCTTACCAATAACGGCAAAGGGTACGGGATTTGTTGTATGTGCGGTAAAGGGTGTGCCATCCTCAGCAATCATACAATCGGCGTTACCGTGGTCGGCTGTGAGAAGCATTACGCCCTCCATTTTAAGAACCGATTCAGCCACTCTGCCAACGCAGGTATCAACCGTCTCGACAGCCTTTACAGCCGCTTCAAAAATACCTGTGTGTCCTACCATATCGCAGTTTGCGAAGTTGAGGATTATAACGTCGTACTTTCCGCTCTCGATAGCCTCGCAAACCTTATCACAAACGGGCTCTGCACTCATTTCGGGCTGCATATCGTAGGTTGCAACCTTGGGAGAAGCGACGAGAATTCTGTCCTCGTTTCTGTACTCTACCTCAACGCCGCCGTTAAAGAAGAAGGTAACGTGAGCATACTTTTCGGTCTCAGCAATACGAAGCTGAGTCATACCCTTTTCAGCAAGATACTCGCCAAGAGTATTCTTTAACGATTGAGGCTTGTACGCAACCACTACATTAGGCATAGAAGCATCGTACTGGGTCATACAAACGTAGAAAAGATTAAGCATCCCACCTCGTCTTTCAAAGCCTGCAAAAGCGGGGTCGACGAAGGTACGTGTAATTTCTCTTGCACGGTCGGGACGGAAGTTAAAGAAGATAACGCTGTCGCCCGAAGCAATTCTCTTTGTCCCCTCGATAATGGTGGGAAGAACGAACTCGTCGGTAAGATTCTTTCCGTCCTCGTCGATTGTTTCATAAGATTTTCTAACGGCTGCAGCGGCATTGTCGGTAACGATTCCCTCGCCGTAAACGAGAGCGGCATAAGCCTTGCCTACTCTGTCCCAACGGTTGTCACGGTCCATTCCGTAAAATCTGCCCATAACAGTAGCAATTTTACCTGCTCCGATTTTTGCAAATTCAGCATTTGCGGCGTCAATGAAATCAGCGGCAGATGAAGGAGGCACGTCGCGTCCGTCGAGAAGTCCGTGAATGTAAATTTCAGTTAGTCCCATATCTTTTGCCATACGAACTAAAGCATAAAGATGCTCAATATGAGAGTGAACACCGCCATCTGACAGAAGACCCATAAGATGAAGCGAGCTGCCCTTCTTCTTGCAGTTTTCAACTGCTGCAACAAAAGCCTCGTTTTCCATCATATCGCCGTCTTTAGCGGATTTGGTGATACGGGTTAATTCCTGATAAACAACCCGTCCTGCACCAATATTGGTGTGTCCTACCTCGGAGTTGCCCATCTGTCCGTCAGGAAGACCAACATCCATTCCCGAAGCACCAATTTGGGTTGTGGGGCACTCGGCAAAAATCTTGTCGAGATTCGGAGTCTTTGCGGCTTCAATAGCGTTAACGTCCTTAACGGGATTAAAGCCGAAACCATCCATAATGGTTAAAACTAAAGGTTTTTTCATTTATTTCACCTATATTTTAATTATTTGCTTGCAGCCTTTACGATAACGCTGAAATCTTCAGCCTTAAGGGATGCACCACCGATAAGTCCGCCGTCAACATTTACCTTTGCTACGAGCTCATCAGCATTCTTAGCGTTCATAGAGCCTCCGTACTGAACAGTTACAGTTTCGGCAACCTCTGCGCCG
Source organism: Acutalibacteraceae bacterium (assembly GCA_045638145.1). Taxonomy (GTDB): domain Bacteria; phylum Bacillota; class Clostridia; order Oscillospirales; family Acutalibacteraceae; genus SFWF01. Next base: position 31,409 of record JAZUAU010000019.1, on the reverse strand, counting down.
TAAACCTCAGCAATAGCGGCGCGAACGAAGCCGTTGCCTTCGTCAGCCTGGTCAGCAGTTGCGGTAACACCGGTTCCGATTGCCCAAACAGGCTCATAAGCGATGATAACATTCTTAAGCTCTTCACGGGATACATTGGTAAGAGCCATTTTGGTCTGGAATTTAAGTAAGGTTTCGGTGTAGCCAAGCTCTCTCTGCTCTAAGGTCTCACCAACGCAAACGATAGCCTTAAGACCTGCCTTTAAAGCGGCAAGTGTACGGAGGTTAACAGTCTGGTCGGTCTCACCGAAGTACTGTCTGCGCTCAGAGTGGCCTATAACAACATATTCAACGCCCGAAGCTACGAGCATATCGGCAGAAATCTCACCGGTATATGCGCCGGAAGCCTTGAAGTGGCAATTCTCTGCACCGATTTTGATATTGGAGTCCTTTGCTGCCTCAACTGCGGCAGCGATATCAACGAAGGGTACGCAAAGAACTACATCACAGTCAGCATCCTTTACTAATGGCTTCATTTCGTTTATGAGTGCAGCTGCCTCTGCGGGAGTTTTATTCATTTTCCAGTTACCTGCGATAACTGCTTTTCTAAGAGTCTTTTTCATTACTATTCTCCTTTATACATAGTACGGCACGGCATTAAAAAACGCCGTGCCTTACATAATTTAATTATTTATCGTTCATTGCAGCGATACCGGGAAGCTCTTTACCTTCCAGGAATTCGAGAGATGCGCCGCCACCGGTAGAAATGTGACTCATCTTATCACCGAAGCCGAGGTTATTTACAGCTGCTGCAGAATCGCCACCACCAATGATGGTGATAGCATCTGTCTCTGCAAGTGCCTTTGCAACAGAGATAGTTCCGTTTGCAAGGCAGGGGTTCTCTGAAACGCCCATAGGTCCGTTCCAAACAACGGTCTTTGCGCTCTTTACAGCGTCAGCAAACATCTTTGCAGACTCGGTACCGATATCAAGACCCATCATATCGTCGGGAATCTCGGAAACCTTTACGTTTGCGGTTTCAATAACTGCATCAACAGGGTCAGGGAAAGACCTTGCAACTACAGTATCAACGGGGAGAAGAATCTTAACGCCCTTTTCTTCAGCCTTTTTGAGCATATCACGGCAGTAGTCAATCTTCTCGGGGTCAACAAGGCTCTTACCAACGGTGTAGCCCTGTGCTACTGCGAAAGTGAATGCCATACCGCCACCGATAATGAGTGTATCAGCCTTGTTAAGAAGGTTTTCGATAACAGAAAGCTTATCAGCAACCTTTGCACCACCGAGGATGCAAACGAAGGGACGCTCTGGATTTTCAACAGCGTTTCCGAGATACTGAATTTCCTTCTGAATGAGGTAGCCTACAACAGCCTCCTCAACATAATCAACAACACCAACAGTGGAGCAATGAGCTCTATGAGCTGCACCGAAAGCGTCGTTTACGAATACATCTGCAAGAGAACCCAGTTCCGCCGAGAAAGTCTCGCCGTTCTTGGTTTCCTCTGCACGGTAACGGGTGTTCTGAAGAAGCACTACGTCACCATCCTTCATAGCTGCAACTGCCGCCTTTGCGTTATCGCCTACTACATTGTCATCAGCAGCGAAAATAACTTCCTGACCTAAATGCTCAGAAAGTCTGTTTGCTACAGGAGCAAGAGAAAGCTCAGGCTTGGGCTCACCCTTCGGCTTGCCGAGGTGTGAGCAAAGAATAACCTTACCACCGTCAGCGATAAGCTTCTTGATTGTGGGGAGTGCGGCAACGATACGGTTTTCGTCGGTGATAACTCCTGCTTTAAGCGGAACGTTAAAATCGCAACGAACGAGAACTCGCTTGCCCTTTACATTGATGTCGTCTACAGTTTTTTTGTTTAAAAATGCCAATTTGGATCTTCCTTTCTCATTGGTAAAAAAATAACAATCTTTGCGTTAAACATAATTCAACATTCTTATTTTACACAATATGCGCCTATAATGCAATATAAATTTGTTCTCAAAATAAGAAAATTTTACCACTCATAGTTGTGCAACTGTCCAAAGTTTTGAAGAGCGGGATAATTCCACTGACGGAGAACCTCGTAAACACCGATTGCAACCGAATTCGAGAGGTTGAGACTGCGCGCATCACTAATCATCGGTATTCTGACACAGCGGTCACGGTTCTCTAGCAAAAGCTCTTCCGGAAGCCCTTTTGTCTCTTTACCAAAGAAGAGGTATGCGTTATCGGGATATTCTACCTCGGTATGGGTGTGGAGCGCCTTTGTTGTGAAAAAGTAGAACTCTCCCCTATTTTTCTCAAAAAACTCATCAAGACTTTTATAAAAGGTTATATCGAGAAGATGCCAATAATCAAGACCTGCCCTTTTAAGCTTCTTATCATCTATTGTAAAACCCATCGGTCCGACAAGATGAAGCCGGGCGCCCGTTGCGGCGCAGGTACGGGCGACATTGCCTGTGTTTTGCGGAATTTCGGGTTCAACCATTACTATGTTTAGTGTTGACATATTTTTGTCCTTTCAAAAGATAGCGGCAGCATTTTTGCCGCCGCTATTTATTATTCATCTTTGCCTTCTTTTGACTTCTGTGCTTTTTCCGCCTTGCGCTTTAAGTACTGCTGAGTGTGATATTTATCAAGTTGATTTTCCATCTGCTCATCATCAAGGCTTTCCAGAAGTGCTTCCCACTCCTCTTCGGAGCCGTTTGCAAGTTTATTTTTATTATTGATATATAACGCTTCGAGAACCTTTTCGTAATCTCTTTTTATTGACAATTGCTCTTTAAAGTAAATAATGCAAATAATTAGACATAAAAAAAGCATAAGAAGCGCAGGCGTCAATACCTTAATAATATATTCATGAAGTATAGCCTTGTTGAAAATAATCGTATATCCGTCATCAATATTTCTTTGATATGTACTGAGGTAACTATCAAAAACTACGATTCCTGATACGATGAAAACCACATTGAGTATTCCACCTACAATATGGCGCTTTTTCATAATAAAAACACAACCCGCTACTGCGCCGATTGTTAGAATCCAGCATAAAATAGTGTGGAAAAGCGTAGTTCTAACTCCGTTGAATTCTTCAAAAAACAACGTCCAATACAACGAATTCGCGAAAGGAGTTGCTACATACCACAAAAAAGCAACAAAGTAAATAACCTTAATCACTTTATAAAATATGCTCTCCGTATCAATGCTTTTGAAGCCTTTTCTCTCGCGCATTTTATAGACGCGGTTTAAAACCGCCTGATTTTTCTTCATCTCTGTACTCCTTAAAAGAAACTAAAGACAGTATATAACATTTTCCGCATTTTTTCAAGTATACATATTTAAACTAATTATAAACAATTTAATCCCCGCATCAAAAGACAGAAAACTGCCTTGCGATGCGAGGATTAACGGTTCTAAAAAATACTGTTAGATAAGCTCAATAATAGCCATCTCAGCAGCGTCACCACGGCGAGGGCCGGTCTTGGTGATACGGCAATAGCCACCGTTTACGTCCATATACTTAGGAGCGATTTCGTTGTAAAGCTTCTTTACAACGTCTTCCTTAGTGATGAACGCCATAGCCTGACGCTTTGATGTAAGACTGTCAGTCTTAGCAAGTGTAATATATTTCTCGGTTACAGCGCGAACTTCCTTAGCACGAGTAACGGTGGTCTCAATCTTTCCGTTCTCAAGAAGGAAAGTAACCATCGCACGAAGCATAGCAGTTCTGTGGTCGCTCTTTCTGCCGAGTTTACGAGTTCCGGGCATTTAAAACACTCCTTACCGGTAAATTATTTTGAGAGAACTTAGTTGTTCTCACTCTTAAGAGCAAAGCCGAAGCTTGCCAGCTTTGCCATAACCTCTTCAAGTGACTTACGGCCGAGGTTTCTTACCTTCATCATATCCTCTTCGGACTTGTTTGTAAGGTCTTCAACCGTATGAATACCTGCACGCTTGAGGCAGTTGAAGCTACGAACAGAGAGGTCGAGATCTTCGATAACCATATCAAGAACCTTGGCTCTTTCAACGTTGCCTTTTTCTGCCATGATGCTTTCACTCTCGCTGATGCCTTCTGCAAGGTTGAGGAAGAGACTGAAATGCTCGATGAGAATCTTTGAAGCAAGAGAAACTGCTTCGTTTGCTGCCATAGAGCCGTTAGTCCAAACCTCAAGGGTAAGGCGTCCCTTGTCAACAGTACTGCCGACACGAGTGTTATCACAGCTGAAGTTGCACTTAACTACAGGTGAATAAATAGAGTCAATCGGAATGACACCGATAATATTTGTAGCAGACTTATTGCCCTCTGCGGGAACATATCCTCTGCCCTTTGAAACGGTCATCTCGATATTGAGCTTTGCTCCGTCGCCTAAAGTGGCAATATGCTGATCTTTGTTAAGAATTTCGACTTCAGAATCTGCCTTAATGCTAGCGCCCGTTACGTTGCAGGGACCTACAGCGTCAATGTAGATTGTCTTGGTGCCTTCAGCCTTAAGGTCAATGATGAGGTCCTTAATATTAAGGATAATCTCGGTAACATCTTCCTTAACACCATCAATGGTCGAAAACTCATGAACAACACCGTCGATCTTAACCGAGGTAACTGCTGCACCGGGAAGCGTAGAGAGAAGAACCCTTCTCATACTATTTCCTAGTGTAATTGCATAACCTCTCTCAAGAGGCTCCATTACGAATTTTCCGTAGGTGCCGTCTTCTGATAATTCCAGCGTTTCAATTCTGGGCTTTTCAATTTCTATCATCTAAAAGCTCCATTCTCCGCACAAAAATATTTTTCGTTTTATTTGTCCTATGCGGTCCGACAAACAAACAATACAGTGAATAAACCTATTACTTAGAATAGTACTCAACGATAAGCTGTTCTTCAACGGGAACTTCGATCTGGTCACGCTCAGGAAGGTTAATTACCTTAACCTCAAAAGCATCACGGTTAACGTCCATCCAAGCTGGAACAGGTCTTGCACCGTTAGCTTCGATAACAGCCTTTATCTTCTCAAGTCCTCTTGCCTTTTCGCAAACGGTAACAACGTCACCAGCCTTTAAAAGGTAAGAAGCGATATCAACGCGGCTTCCGTTGACTTCAAAATGACCGTGTCCTACGAGCTGACGTGCTTCTGCTCTGGAAGACGCGTAGCCTGCTCTGTAAACAACGTTATCAAGACGGCTCTCAAGAATGCGGAGAAGGTTTGTACCTGTCATACCCTGCTTCTTGGTTGCCATCTCATAGTAGTGTGCGAACTGATGCTCAGCAACACCATAGAATCTTCTTGCTCTCTGCTTAGCTCTGAGCTGCATTCCGTATTCGGAAGACTTTTTACGTCCCTGTCCGTGCTGGCCGGGTGCGTATGCTCTCTGAGTGAAAGAGCACTTTTCAGAATAGCAGCGTTCGCCCTTGAGGAACAACTTCTGACCCTCGCGGCGGCACTGTCTGCATACTGCTCCAGTATATCTAGCCATCTAATTACACCTCCAAATAATTCGGTTACACACGTCTTCTCTTCGGAGGACGGCAACCGTTGTGCGGGATCGGGGTAACGTCTTTAATCATACTTACCTCGAGACCTGCGGACTGTAATGCTCTGATTGCAGCCTCGCGTCCTGCACCGGGTCCCTTAACATAACCCTCAACAGTCTTAAGGCCATGCTCCATAGCAGCCTTAGCAGCTGTTTCAGCAGCGCTCTGGGCAGCAAAAGGAGTAGACTTTCTGGAACCTCTGAAACCAAGCTCACCGGCAGATGCCCAAGAAAGAGCATTACCCTGTGTATCAGTGATGGTTACGATGGTATTGTTGAAGGTCGACTGGATATGAGCTGCACCGCGCTCAATATTTTTCTTATCACGGCGTCTGCGTGTTGCAGTAGCCTTAGTAGCCTTAGTAGCCATTAAATCCTTCCTCCCAACTTACTTCTTCTTGTTAGCGATGGTCTTCTTCGGGCCCTTGCGGGTACGAGCGTTAGTCTTGGAACGCTGTCCTCTTACAGGGAGTCCTTTTCTGTGACGAAGTCCGCGATAACTTCCGATTTCGATAAGTCTCTTGATATCGAATGCGATTGCACGGCGGCGATCACCCTCGACCTGAAGGTTCTTTTCGATATATTCACGCAGCTTGGAAATATCGTCTTCATTTAAGTCCTTAACGCGAGTATCAGGGTTGATACCGGTTGCTGCAAGGATCTGCTTTGATGTAGTAAGACCGATTCCGAAGATATAGGTAAGACCTATTTCTACTCTTTTCTCGTTCGGAAGATCAACACCAGCTATACGTGCCATTTACTTGCACCTCCATTAAACTTTAGCGCGGATTAACCCTGACGCTGTTTGTGCTTGGGATTCTCACAGATGACCATGATCTTTCCCTTGCGCTTGATTACTTTGCACTTGTCGCAAATCTTTTTTACAGAAGGTCTGACTTTCATTTGGAAATCCTCCTTGAATATTGTCAGTAATTACTTTGGACGCCAAGTAATGCGTCCTTTTGTGAGGTCATACGGAGACATCTCAACAACAACCTTATCACCGGGAAGAATTCGAATATAATTCATACGAAGCTTTCCTGAAATGTGAGCAAGAATTATGTGGTCTCCTTCGATTTTGACCTTGAACATTGCGTTAGGCAATGCTTCAACTACGGTACCCTCGAGTTCTATCATATCTGCTTTAGACATACTATTTTCTCCTTATCAAAGTGTACTGCGAAAACGGCCTAACGCCGCTCGCAAGGCTTTATCGGTTGAAATATCAGTTTCACTTAAGACGAGCTTCGTCACACCGATATGCTTAAGGTTTTTAAGTTTAGGACGACCGAGCTTATATCTCTTGCCGTCACATACTCTGACCGCTATGGTACTGCTGTCCACAACGACCAGAAAACTACCCTTATCACTTCCGGCCTTTGAGTAAATCACTAATCCCTTTTCCATACCGTCACCCGTTACGCAATAGTCATAATCTGGGGACCGTCGGTGGTGATTGCAATTGTGTGCTCAAAGTGCGCCGACAGTGAACCGTCCTTTGTGATGACCGTCCAACCGTCCGGTAAGACCTTTACATCGGGTCGTCCGATATTTATCATCGGTTCGATAGCAATTGTCATTCCCGGGATATGTCGAATTCCTCTTCCGGCTGTGCCGAAATTCGGAACATCGGGGGCTTCATGTAAGCTTGTGCCTACTCCGTGGCCGACGTACTCTCGTACCACCGAGTAACCACGGGCTTCAACATACGACTGTATTGCATTTGAGATATCACCTATTCTGCTGCCTGCACGTGCCGCCTTGATGCCCTCGTAAAGGCTCTCTCGGGTTACGTCCATCAGCCGCTTTGCTTCAGCGGAAACGTCACCGCAAGCAAAAGTGGCAGCATTGTCACCGTGGTATCCGTTATACATCGCGCCGAGGTCTACACTGACTATATCGCCAGCTTTAATCTTACGCGAAGCCGTAGGTATTCCATGAATAACCTCATTATTTATAGATATACAGGCGGTTGCAGGATAGCCGTTGTAATTCAGGAAGTTCGGAACAGCGCCCTCACTTCTTATATATTTCTCAGCCATCCTGTTAAGCTCGGCAGTTGTAACTCCCGGCTCGACTGCCTGACCTATACGTTTTAATGCTCCTGCCGATATTCTGCAAGCTTCCCGCATTATTGAAAGCTCGCGACCGGTTTTAAGCACTATCATAAACTATAACCCCAAGACTTCAAAGGTTAGCTTTGTTGTGTCGGCTACCTCTTCCTGTCCGATTACAGTACGAAGCTTTCCGGTTTTTGCGTAGTAGTCCTTTAGGGGCTCGGTCTGCTCATGATAAACGTGGAGTCTATCAAGAACTGTAGCAGGTTCGTCATCCTTACGTATAATGAGCTCTGCACCGCAACCATTGCAAATTCCATCCTTCTTCGGTTTTTTGTACTCGGTATGATAGGTTGCGCCGCAGGTTGGACAAACACGTCTGCCTGACATACGGGCTACAATCTTTTCATCGGGTACTTCGATTGATAAAACGCAGTCAATTTCGATCCCCATTTCATCTAAAGCTTCTGCTTGAGGAATGGTTCTCGGGAAACCGTCGAGAATGAATCCGTCTTTACAGTCATCCTCGAAGAATCGTTCCTTGATGATGCCGATTACGACATCATCCGGAACAAGCTGCCCTGCGTCAATGAACTTTTGAGCCTTTTTACCCATCTCGGTACCATTTTTTAAAGCGGCACGAATGATGTTTCCGGTGGAAATGGTGGGTATCGAAAGCTTTTCACAGATTTTTTCAGCCTGAGTGCCCTTTCCGGCACCGGGGGCTCCGAGAAGAATTAACTTCATAATTTCTACTCCGCTATCTGTATTAATCAAGGAATCCCTTGTAATGACGCATCATCATCTGAGATTCAAGGTTCTGTACGGTATCGAGTGCAACACCTACGAGAATGAGTATTGAGGTACCTCCAAGTGAAATATTAATTCCACCAACGTTTCCTACAATGATAGGAAGAATTGCTATTACACTAAGGAAGAGAGCTCCGAGTAATGTAATTCTTGACAAAATCTTCGCAAAGAAATCAGAGGTAGGCTTGCCGGGGCGAATTCCGGGAACAGAACCGCCATTTTTACGAATATTGTTCGCAATTTCAACGGGGTTGTACTGAATTGTTGCATAGAAATATGCAAATCCAATAATAAGGAAGAAGTAAAGTATTGCGTAGAAAGCTCCCTGCGAGCTGAAGAGCGCCAGAATCTTAACCCAAGTGTTTTCCTTAGTTACATTCATAAATGAAAGAATCATAGTAGGAAGCATAAGGATTGAACTTGCGAAGATTACAGGCATAACGCCCGACATATTAACCTTGAAAGGAATATGTGAGTTCTGTCCGCCATACTGTTTTCTGCCTTGTACTCGTTTTGCGTACTGAACGGTAACTCTGCGCTCTGCATTGGTCATCCATACAATGAATGCGATAACGAGCAAGAATGCAACAATGATACCTATTACAACGAAATACTTCTTAAGCTGCCAATATCCGAGCAGCGCTCTTGCAGCGTCGGGAGCTCTTGAAATGATACCTGCAAAAAGAAGGATTGAGATACCGTTTCCGATACCCTTAACATCAATCTGTTCACCAAGCCACATAACAAGTGCGGAACCTGCAGTAAAGCAAGCAACGATTACGAAGCCTGCAAACCACATCATTCCCTTACCACCAGCAACAAGCAGATGGCGCTGATTCTTGAGGTAGAAGAAGTACGCAGTACCCTGAATTAGTCCAAGAATAACTGCTGCATAACGAGTAATCTGAGCAATCTTCTTTCTGCCTTCCTCCCCCTCTTTGGTTAAGCGCTCAAGAGCGGGGATTGCAACTGAGAGAAGCTGAATAATAATGGACGCGTTAATGTAGGGGGTTACCGACATTGCAAAAAGCGCGCCATACTGAAGTCCGCCGCCTGTGAGAACCGAAAGATAATTGAAAAACTCTCCGAAACCTCCATCACTTACAGCAACCTGCTGTAGTGACTGAAGATTTACGAAAGGAACAGGAATTACCGATCCGATACGGAAAACTAAAATGATAAGCAGTGTGAAGAAAATCTTTTTACGAAGATCTACCACTTTCCAAGCATTTCTTAATATCTCAAGCATCTTACTTCACCTCAGCAGTTCCACCGGCAGCCTGAATCTTTTCAGTTGCACCGGCTGAAAAAGCAGCTGCATTAACGGTGAGCTTTTTAGTAAGAGCGCCGTTTCCGAGAACCTTAACAGGCATGCAAGCACATCTGATAAGACCCTTAGCCTCTAAAGCCGCTGCGTCAACGACAGCACCGTCGTCAAACACCTCTAAAGCGGATACATTAACGATTGCATATTCTTTTGCAAAAATATTATTGAAGCCACGCTTCGGCACACGTCTCTGTAAGGGCATCTGTCCACCCTCAAAGCCGGGTCTCATTCCGTGACCGGCACGTGCCTTCTGACCCTTGTGTCCCTTGCCGGCAGTCTTGCCATTTCCGGAACCGTGACCTCTACCTATACGCTTGGGAGCTTTTGTAGCACCCTCTACGGGAGAAAGTTCATGCAGTTTCATTTTTTTCGCACCTCCTTGCTAAAGTACGCGGTTTTGATTACCGCTTATACCCTTTCGGGTGTTTTGTAAAATCTTAAGCATTAACTACCTCAATGAGGTGGATAATCTTCTTGATCTTGCCCTGAGTAGCAGCGTTATCGGGCTGTACGGATACGTCGCCAATCTTGTGAAGGCCAAGAGCCTCTGCGGTAGCGATCTGATCCTTCTTGCAACAGATAGTGCTCTTTACAAGTTTGATCGTAACGGTGGAAGTTTTCTTTGTTGCCATTGTTCGCTTCCTCCTTAACCTAAGATTTCTTTTACGGACTTACCGCGGATAGCAGCAACCTGGCTTGCATCGCGGAGAGCCGCAAGACCCTGAACTGTTGCGCGAACAACATTGCAAGGATTGTTAGAACGAAGAGCCTTTGCACGGACGTCCTTAATTCCTGCCATTTCAACAACGGCACGAACAGCACCACCGGCAATAACTCCCGTACCGGGAGCAGCGGGCTTAAGCATAACCTTGCCTGCGCCGTACTCACCAATTATCTCGTGAGGAATTGTAGAGCCCTTGAGAGAAACCTTAATAAGGTTTTTCTTAGCGTCCTCAATACCCTTACGGATAGCTTCCGGAACTTCTCCAGCCTTTCCGAGACCGAAGCCAACAACACCGTTTCCGTCACCTACAACAACGAGTGCCGAAAACTTCATGATGCGTCCACCCTTAACAGTCTTGGATACGCGGTTGAGCGCAACAACGCGCTCCTGTAAATCTAATGCTGTAGCATCTATTCTAGTAGCCAAAAGTATTCCTCCTCCTTGATTAGAACTTGAGGCCGCCCTCACGGGCACCTTCGGCAAGCTCCTTAACGCGACCGTGATAAATCCATCCACCGCGATCAAATACAACCTCGGTGATGCCTTTTTCAGCGGCACGTTCAGCAATAAGTTTTCCTACCTTGCGGGCTTCTTCACAGTTGCCCTTTGCCTTGCCAAAGTCTTTTTCAAGACTTGAAGCAGAAGCGAGAGTTACTCCCTTAACATCATCTATCAGCTGGGCATAGATATTTGAGTTGGAGCGGAATACATTAAGACGCGGACGCTCTGCAGTGCCGCTAATCTTTCCACGAACACGTACGTGCTTGTGGAGACGAGCCTTTTTAGTATCAGGCTTGTTAACCATTTTTCATACACTCCTTTATTATTTCTTACTGCCCTTGCCGGCTTTACCTTCTTTACGGCGGATGTGTTCATCAATGTACTTGATGCCCTTGCCCTTATACGGCTCGGGGGGACGCTTAATGCGAATTTCCGCTGCAAACTGTCCAACCTTCTGCTTATCAGCGCCGGTAACGATGATGCTATTGGGGCCAGGACACTCAACTGTGATTCCATCCGGTTCAGGCATAATTACCTGATGTGAGAAACCAAGGTTCATAACGAGGTTATTACCCTGCTTAGCAACACGGTAGCCGACACCGTTAACCTGAAGCTCCTTCTTGAAGCCCTCGGTAACACCTGTCACCATATTGGCAACAAGGGTACGAGTAAGACCGTGAAGTGATCTGTGTTCTTTTACGTCGCTGGGTCTGGTAACGATGATTTCGTTTCCTTCAACAACGATAGACATTGCGGGGTCAAAGGTGTTCTTAAGTTCACCCTTAGGTCCCTTAACCGTTACGGTAGAACCGTCAACTGTTACCTGAACTCCGGCAGGGATGGTTACAGGCTTATTACCAATTCTTGACATAGCACTGTTCCTCCTTACCAAATATAAGCGAGAACTTCGCCGCCTACATTAAGAGCGCGAGCCTGCTTATCAGTCATAATACCCTTAGAGGTGGAAAGGATGGCAATACCAAGTCCCTTCATAACCTTGGGCATATCCTCAACATTAGTGTAGATACGAAGACCGGGCTTGGAAACTCTTCTGAGTCCGGTAATAATCTCCGACTTGTTGGGGCCGTACTTGAGTACGATGTGAATCATACCCTGCTTGCCGTCTTCAACAACGTTGAAGCTTGCGATGTAGCCTTCATCAAGTAAAATCTGGGCGATTGCCTTCTTTACGTTAGATGCAGGAACATCTACAGAATCGTGCTTTGCAGAAGAAGCATTGCGGATTCTGGTAAGCATATCTGCTATTGTATCTGTAATTTGCATTGCAATCGTCCTCCTTTACCAGCTTGCTTTTTTAACGCCCGGAATCTCGCCCTTGTAAGCGAGCTCTCTGAAGCATATACGGCAGATACCGTACTTGCGAAGATAAGCGTGCGGGCGGCCACAGATTTTGCATCTGTTGTATTCCCTTGTAGAGAACTTAGCAGGTCTAGCCTGCTTAATCTTCATAGAAGTCTTAGCCATAGTTCCTTCTCCTTACTTCGCAAACGGAGCGCCCATAAGTGTTAAAAGCTCACGAGCCTCTTCGTCAGTCTTGGCGGTTGTAACAAACATAATGTCCATACCGCGTACCTTGTCAATCTTGTCATACTCAATTTCAGGGAAAATAAGTTGTTCCTTAACGCCCATAGCATAGTTGCCGCGGCCGTCGAAGGAATTGGGGTTAATTCCTCTGAAGTCTCTAACTCTCGGGAGAGCTGCATTAAAGAGTCTGTCGATAAACTCATACATTCTTGCACCTCTGAGGGTTACCTTTACTCCGATGGGCATACCCTCACGGAGCTTGAAGTTTGCAACCGACTTCTTTGCCTTACAAGGAACAGGCTTCTGACCTGTGATTGTAGCAAGGTCGGTCATGATAGCGTCAATAACCTTGGAATTATCCTTAGCTTCGCCGCAACCAACGTTGATAACTACCTTATCGAGCTTCGGAATCTGCATGACGCTCTTGTAACCGAATTTTGTCATCAGCGCAGGGGCAATTGACTGCTTATACTCATCATATAATCTTGCCATGTGATATTCCTCCTACTCTTAAAGTTCAGCGCCGCACTTTTTGCAAACGCGGGTTTTGTTTCCGTTCTCATCAATTTTATGAGCAACGCGGGTAGCCTTGTCGCACTTGGGGCAAACTACCTGAACCTTGGATGCATAAATAGCACCCTCTGTCTCGATTATTCCGGAAGGATCGCCAGCCTTGCGGGGCTTAACGTGCTTCTTAACAACGTTGATACCCTCAACAATAACCTTACCCTCTTTGGGGCTAACTGCGAGAACCTTACCCTTCTTGCCACGGTCTTTCTCGTCGCCGGTAAGAAGAACAACAGTATCGCCTGCTTTAACAAACATATTATTCATTGTCACTTACCTCCTTAAAGAACTTCCGGAGCAAGAGAGAGGATCTTCATAAACTCGCCTTCACGAAGTTCACGTGCAACGGGTCCAAAGATACGGGTTCCTCTCGGGTTCTTGTCTTCACGAATAATAACTGCTGCGTTTTCATCAAATCTAATGTATGTGCCGTCGTTACGACGGAGGCCTCTTACAGAACGAACTACAACGGCCTTTACAACGTCGCCCTTCTTAACAGTGCCGCCGGGGGCAGCCTTCTTAACAGAAGCAACAACGATATCGCCAATATTGGCATACCTTCTACCGGAGCCGCCAAGCACGCGGATGCACATAAGTTCTTTTGCACCGGTGTTGTCAGCAACCTTGAGGTAACTCTGCTGCTGTATCACAGTATTTTCCTCCTTCTGACGGCTTATTTAGCCTTCTCGATGATCTCGACAACTCTCCATCTCTTATCCTTGGAGAGAGGTCTGGTTTCCATGATGAGAACCTTATCGCCAACACCACATGCGTTTTCCTCATCGTGTGCCTTGAATTTTACGGTGTTCTTAATAATCTTCTTGTAAAGAGGATGCTTAACGTTGTCCTTGATTGCAACGACTACTGTCTTGTCCATCTTATCGGAAACAACTACGCCTACTCTTGTTTTACGAAGGTTTCTTTCCATCTGGCTTTACCTCCTATTCATTACGCGTTAGCGCTGTCTGCAGACTCAAGCTCACGGATAACTGTCTGTACGCGAGCGATGTCTTTCTTAACAGCACTGATTCGCATGGGGTTGTCGAGCTGGTTAATGGTGTGCTGGAAACGGAGGTTGAAAAGCTCCTCCTTCAGCTCGCCAAGCTTCTTCTGAAGTTCGGGTAAAGAGTTCTGTCTGATTTCCTTAGCGTTCATTACTGCTCACCACCCTTTTCCTCTTTAGTAATGAACTTGCACTTAATGGGAAGCTTATTAGCTGCAAGTCTCATAGCTTCCTTAGCAAGCTCTTCGTCAACTCCGCCGATTTCAAACATTACGCGGCCGGGCTTAACAACTGCTACCCAGTACTCAGGAGAACCTTTACCGGAACCCATTCGAGTTTCAGCGGGTTTAGCTGTAATCGGCTTATCGGGGAATATCTTAATCCAAACTTTTCCGCCACGCTTAATGTAACGAGTCATGGCGATACGGGCAGCCTCAATCTGGTTAGAAGTAATCCAAGCAGGCTCAAGAGCCTGAAGACCAAACTGACCGTAGGTTACTGTATTACCGCGCGAAGCAGTACCGGTAAGACGGCCACGCTGTACGCGACGGAATTTAACACGCTTAGGCAGTAACATTAGCGAGCGCCTCCTTCTCTCTTCGACTTGCGGTTGTCGTGGAGAACCTCACCCTTGTAGAGCCATACCTTAACACCAATCTTACCATAGGTGGTATCAGCCTCGGCAAAGCCGTAGTCGATATCAGCACGGATGGTCTGTAGCGGAATGGTTCCTTCGTGGTAGGTTTCACTTCTTGCGATTTCAGCACCGCCGAGACGGCCTGAGCACTTAATCTTAATACCTCTTGCACCAAGCTTCATAGCTCTGCCGATGCAAAGCTTCATAGCTCTTCTGAAGGTAACGCGCTTCTCAAGCTGAGCAGCAACGTTCTCTGCAATGAGGGTTGCGTTGAGGTCAGGATTCTTGATCTCAACAATGTTGATAACTACGGGCTTGCCAAGCATATTCTGGCAATCAACACGAAGCTTCTCTATTTCTGCGCCCTTTGCTCCGATTACGAAACCAGGCTTTGCACAGTGGATGTGGATACGTACGCGCTGAGCGGTACGCTCAATTTCAATCTTAGGAACGCCTGCAGAGAAAAGTCTCTTCTTCAGGTACTTACGGAGGTTGTAGTCCTCAACCAAAGTATCTCCGAAAACTTCGTCCTTGGCGAACCAACGAGAGTCCCAATTCTTAATGACTCCTACTCGGAATCCATGGGGATTTACTTTCTGGCCCATTAACTTTAACCTCCTTCTTAGATTTCACGTTCTTTAAGAACGATTGTCATATGGCTTGTTCTCTTTAAGATGCGGTGTGCACGACCATGATCCTTAGGACGAATTCTCTTAAGAATAGGTCCGGGGCATGCAAAGCACTCAGCAACATAAAGTCTCGAAACATCCATACCGTGATTGTTTTCAGCATTTGCCATTGCAGAAGCTAACAGCTTCTCAAGGGGTTCACACGCAGCCTTGGGTGTAAACTTGAGAATAGCCATTGCCTTGTCAGCGTCCTGATTACGGATTAAATCCATAACAATCTTGACCTTACGGGGCGAAATGCGAGCAAATTTTAAAGTAGCTCTTGCTTCCATTGTTTATACTCCTTTCAGGCTTACTTGCTAGTTTTAGAACCGGCGTGACCCTTAAATGTTCTTGTGGGTGCGAACTCGCCAAGTTTGTGTCCAACCATATCCTCAGTAACATATACCGGAACGTGCTTGCGTCCGTCATGAACCGCAAAGGTGTGTCCGACGAAATCGGGGAAAATGGTGGATGAACGGCTCCAGGTCTTGATAACTCTCTTCTCGCCTGCAGCATTCATTTCTTTGACTCTCTTGAGCAGCACGGGCTGCACATAAGGTCCTTTTTTAATGCTTCTTCCCATAATTCAAACTCCTTTCGTCCGACTATTTAGTGCGACGCTTCACGATATACTTATCGGAATGCTTGTGCTTATCTCTGGTCTTGTATCCAAGAGCAGGCTTGCCCCAAGGAGTAACAGGACCGGGACGTCCGATGGGTGACTTACCTTCACCACCACCATGGGGGTGATCGCAGGGGTTCATTACAGAACCGCGAACGGTGGGTCTCCAACCCATGTGGCGCTTACGTCCTGCTTTACCATAGTTAACGTTAGCGTGCTCGGGGTTTGAAACCTGACCAACGGTAGCCATGCAAAGCTCGGGAACGTTTCTGAGCTCACCGGAAGGAAGGCGAAGAAGTGCCATTCCATTTTCCTTAGCCATGAGCTGTGCCATGTTACCTGCGGAACGAGCAAGCTGTGCGCCCTTACCGGGGTAAAGCTCAACGTTGTGAAGAACGGTACCAACAGGGATATTTACGAGCGGAAGTGCGTTACCGGGCTTAATGTCGGCATCAGGTCCGCTGATTACAGTATCTCCTACCGAAAGACCGACAGGAGCGATAATGTAGCTCTTTGCGCCATCCTCATACTGAATGAGGGCGATGAATGCAGAACGGTTGGGGTCATATTCCTTAGTGAGAACGGTTGCGGGGATTCCAAAACGGTTTCTCTTGAAATCGATAACTCTGTACTTTCTGCGGTTTCCGCCGCCTCTGTGACGAACTGTGATTCTGCCGTAGCTGTTTCTGCCGGCATTTTTCTTTAAAGGCTCAAGCAAACTTCTCTCGGGAGCAACCTTGGACAGCTCGGAATAATCCATAGTTGTCATATTACGGCGACCGGGAGTAGTAGGCTTATAATGTTTAATTGCCATTTGTTTCACTCTCCTATTTAGGCTTAGCGAGGTTTTAATTCTAACCTCATACATCACCGGAAATTAAAATGTATTTAATTTCGTCTTACAATCTTACTTAGATCAGTCCGTCAAAGAACTCGATCGGCTTGGAATCAGCTTTAAGGGTTACGATAGCCTTCTTCCAGGAAGCGGTGTAGCCAGAAAAACGGCCACGTCTTCTTTCCTGTCCACGAACGCTAACGGTGTTAACCTTTGCAACCTTTACGCCGAAAACTTCTTCAACTGCATTTGCAATTTCAACCTTACCAGCTGTCTTTGCTACCTTGAAGGTGTACTTCTTATCAGCAATACCTGCCATGCTCTTTTCGGTAATAACCGGAGCAATTATAATATCATGTGCTAACATTATGCGTAAACCTCCTCGATCTTCGCTACAGCGTTCTTAACGATTACAAGTGAATCAGCATTGAGAACGTCATAGGTGTTGATTGTGTTGTACTGAGCGGTCTTTACGCCTGCGATGTTTGCTGCGCTCTTTACTGCGAAAGCGTTGCTATCGTCAAGAACGATAAGAGCCTTCTTCTCTGCTCCGATTGCCTTGAGGCAAGCAGCAACAGTCTTGGTGCTGTAAGAGTTAAGCGTAAGTGCATCGAGAACGATAAGAGAACCTGTGAGTACCTTATCAGAAAGAGCAGACTTAAGCGCAAGTCTTCTTTCCTTCTTATTGATTACATAGGAGTAATCTCTCGGCTTCGGGGCATGAACGATACCGCCGTGTCTCCACTGAGGAGCTCTGGTCGAACCCTGACGAGCGTGACCAGTACCCTTCTGTCTCCAAGGCTTCTTTCCGCCGCCGGAAACTTCTGTACGGGTTAAGGTAGACTGTGTGCCCTGACGCTGATTTGCGAGGTAATTAACAACTGCCTCGTGCATAACTGCTGCATTCGGCTCAATTCCGAATACTGCATCACTTAAGGTGATTTCGCCGACATTCTTGCCGGTCATATCAACTACTGCTATATTAGCCATTTAGAACACTCCTTCCTTAAGCCTTTACGCTGTCAAAGAGAACTACGATTCCGCCCTTGGGACCAGGAACGGCACCCTTGACTGCGATAATATTGTTCTCTGCATCAACTTTAACAACTTTGAGATTCTGAACAGTAACTCTCTCGTTTCCGAGGTGTCCTGCCATCTTCTTTCCCTTAAATACTCTCGCGGGGTCGATAACGCCGAGTGAACCGCCGTGACGATGAACAGGGCCGGTACCGTGAGATTCCTTAAGTCTTGAGAAGTTCCAACGCTTTACAACGCCTGCATAGCCCTTACCTTTGGAAGTGCCACATACGTCGATTGCATCGCCTTCTGCGAATACGTCAGCTTTAATAATGTCGCCGACGCCCAGTGCGCTGCAGTCCTCAAGTCTGAATTCACGAAGAACCTTCTTGGGTGCAACGTCGTTCTTGGCAAAGTGACCCTTCATAGGTCCGTTTACCTTAGATGCCTTAAGGTCGCCGTAGCCAACCTGCACTGCATCGTAGCCGTCGTTTTCAACTGTCTTCTTCTGAGCAACTACACAGGGGCCTGCTTCGATAACAGTTACGGGAACAACGTTTCCGTTTGCGTCAAAAAGCTGAGTCATACCAAGCTTTTTTCCGATGATTCCTTTTTTCATTTTTATTCCTCCTAAAGGTTATTGGTTGGATTTCTCCAACGTGACCTGCCTTGCGGACCGAAATTAAAGCTTAATTTCAATGTCTACGCCGGCGGGAAGCTCAAGTGTAGTCAGGGCTTCAACAGTCTTGTTTGAAGGTCTGAGTACATCGATAAGCCTTTTATGGGTTCTGGTCTCGAACTGCTCACGGCTGTCTTTATACTTATGAACAGCACGAAGGATGGTAACTACTTCCTTCTCGGTGGGTAGCGGAACGGGGCCCGATACTCTTGCGCCTGTGCGCTTCGCAGTTTCAACGATCTTGTCTGCAGCCTGATCAACAAGTGCATGATCGTATCCCTTGATGCGAATTCTGATCTTTTCTTTTACTGCCATTTCTGATTGCTCCTCCTTATTGGATTTGCGGGCAGAACTTACACCGTGCCGTGTGTTTCTTCACCGCACATTATAAAACCGGATGGCTGGGGTTGCAGTCATTCCGGGGCTGGTGGGACATAATATCCCTGCCATTGCCACACGGCATCGCAAGTTGCCGCATAGCCGTTTAAGTTCTTCCTCGCCCGGTTTAAAATCGGACATACTCCGCGGAAATTTCCCGTCTCTCGGACGGCCACCTCCCGCATCAACGCATATCAACACTATTATCGAACATAGCGTACTTTGGTATAATAGCATATATTAAATAAAAATGCAAGTATTTTTTTAATTTTTTTAAAATATTTTTCTCCCCTTTTAGCGGCCGTTTCCACCCCTCACGCACGTGTATATATAATAAGGTAGGGCAAAGGGCCAAAGGCAGAGGGAAAAAGGGAAATGTGTCGGCTACGCCGACCGTATAGAATTTGTTTCGCTTTGCGAAACACCTTAATTTTGCATTTTACATTCTGCATTTAAAAAGGACGGTTCAGACGAACCGCCCTTTTGATATTAATATGCTTTTCCCCAATAAACCATTTTCTTTGCAGGCTTGCCGCAGCAAACGCAGGTATCTGTAATCTGCTCCTGCTCAAAGGGCATGCAGCGTGAAGAAACGCCTGCTTTTTCCTTGAGAGCCTCTTCACAAGCTCTCTCCTCGCACCACATAGCCTTAATAAATCCGGGCTTTGTATCTGCAATTTTGATCATCTCGTCAAGGGTCTTTGCAGTATAGGTCTTTTCACTTCTGTTAGCAAGTGCTTTCTCATAAAGTCCATCTCTTACCTTTTCCAGCATTGCAGGAATAACAGTCTCAAGCTCATCAAGAGAAATAACTATCTTTTCGCCGTTGTCTCTGCGAGCGATTACACACTGATTATTTTCAATATCACGAGGGCCAAGCTCGAGTCGAAGCGGAACACCCTTCATCTCATACTCGGCAAACTTCCAGCCGGGAGAGTTATCTGATACATCAATCTTTGCTCTGCAAACCTTCTTTATTCTCTCGGTAACCTCGGTTGCCTTTTCGATAACACCCGGCTTATGAGAAGCAATCGGGATAACGATGGTCTGAATGGGAGCAACTGCGGGGGGCAGTACAAGTCCGTTATCGTCGCCGTGGGTCATAATGATAGCGCCGATGAGACGGGTTGAAACACCCCAAGATGTCTGGAAAGGTGTTGAAAGCTTGTTGTCCTTATCGGCAAACTGAATCCCAAAAGCCTTTGCAAAGCCGTCACCGAAGAAGTGAGAGGTTCCCGACTGAAGGGCCTTACCGTCATGCATCATAGCCTCGATAGTATAAGTATTAACTGCGCCTGCGAAGCGCTCCTTCTCGGTCTTAACACCCTTGATAACCGGCATAGCAAGATATTTCTCTGCAAATTCGGCATAAACGTTTAACATTTGGATTGTTTCAGCCTCTGCCTCTGCGGCGTTAGCATGAATGGTGTGGCCCTCCTGCCAATGGAACTCACGCGAACGAAGGAAGGGACGGGTGGTCTTTTCCCAACGTACAACACTGCACCACTGGTTGTAAAGCTTCGGCAGGTCTCTCCAAGAATGAATGATATTTTTATAATGGTCGCAGAAAAGTGTTTCAGAGGTAGGTCTTACGCACATCTTCTCTTCTAATTTTTCATTTCCACCGTGGGTTACCCAAGCAACCTCGGGTGCAAAGCCCTCAACGTGGTCCTTTTCCTTTTGGAGAAGGCTTTCGGGAATGAACATAGGCATAGAAACGTTTTCGTGTCCCGTTTCCTTAAACATACCGTCCATAATCTTCTGAATGTTTTCCCAGATAGCCCAACCATAGGGACGGATTATCATGCAGCCCTTTACCGATGCGTAGTCGATAAGCTCCGCCTTGAGCACTACGTCGGTATACCACTGTGCAAAATCCTCTTCCATAGAGGTTATCGCGGTTACCTTTTTATCGTTTGCCATTTTTATCACCAATACTTAATTTATTCTTATAATATAATCCTTCAAAACGCCTGAAAAGTCAAGCAAATATTGAAGTAAATTTCAATTCTTACAGTTTTCCGTTTGTTTTTAGAAGATCGCAAAGCGCGATTGCAAAAGCCGCTTCAAGTGCGGGCAAGGCTCTCGGCACTATACAGGGATCGTGTCTGCCTTCAATATTAAGGCTTATATTCTCGCTTGTTTTGAGGTTAACTGTTTTCTGGTTTTGTGCGATAGACGGTGTGGGCTTTAATGCAACCTTAACTACTATCGGCATACCGTTTGTGATGCCACCCGTAATACCTCCACAGTTGTTTGTATATGTGCGGACAATTCCGTTTTCATCAAAATACATATCGTCATTAGCTTCGCTACCGTGCATAAGAGCATATTCAAAGCCTGCGCCGAATGATACTCCCTTTACCGCAGGAATTCCGTACAGGAGATTGGAAACGGCGTTTTCAACACCCAAAAACATCGGGTCGCCTATGCCCGCAGGCATTCCGACAGCTGCAAGCTCCACCGTGCCTCCGACAGAATCCAGATTCATTCTTGCATTGTCGATTTCATCGCGCATTGCCGCTTCGGCAGTTTTATCATTAAGGGCAAAAAGCTCTGTTTGAAGGCTGTTGAGCTCCTCATCCGAAACACTGACTAAATCAAATGGCGCGTCGTAGACAGCTCCGATACTGTTTATATGACCACCGACGGTTATTCCCTTTTCTTTTAGGATGCCCTTACAAATTGCACCTACCGCAACTATTGGAGCTGTGAGTCTGCCCGAAAAGTGCCCTCCACCTCTGACATCGTTCATACCGCCAAATTTTACGGCAGCAGCATAGTCCGAATGTGAGGGTCTTGGGGCAACCTTGAGATTATCGTAATCACCTGATTTTGTATTTGTATTTCTAATTATAAGCGCAAGCGGTGCTCCGGTTGTTACCCCGTCCAAAATGCCCGACAGTATTTCAGGTATGTCAGCTTCTTTTCTGGGGGTGGCTGTTTTATCTCTGCCGGGCGCTCTTCTTTCCATTTGCGAGAGCACAAAATCCATATCTATTTTGTGCCCGGCTGGCAACCCCTCTATGACTGCACCTATAGCCGCGCCGTGGCTTTCGCCGAAAACGCTGATTCTTACAGCGTTACCCACACTTGATCTCATTTTTTCTCCTCCAAATCAGTTAAAGATATACTTATGCTTAGGATGAAACTAAAAAGCTCTTTATGCTTTAAAAAATTGAAGCAATTCTTCGGTGGGAAACTTTTTAACATAACTGTTTCCGATATTATCTAGCAAAACGAGATTTAAAAAATCATCTCGACGCTTTTTATCTGCTGACATAGCTGAACAGAGCCTCTCTATAGAAATATCGCATTCAAGCGAGAGCTTATAATGAGAAATAATACTTTTTATATTCTCTGCGGTGCCCTTTGAGGTTAGTCCCGCCTTTTCGGAAGCCCTTGTTATAGCATACATACCAATAGCTACTGCTTCACCGTGAGATATTCCCTCATAGTTCATACACTTCTCTATAGCATGAGCCACCGTATGTCCAAAATTGAGGAGCATTCTCTCCCCTTTTTCCGTAAAATCATTCTCAACAACTCGACGCTTAATATCTACACATTCATAAATTACCTCGTCGGCAATTCGCGAAAAATCATCACAGGTGTAAAGCTTATCAAAAAGAAGCTTAGACTTTATGCATCCGTATTTAATAACCTCGCCCATTCCGTCGCGCAAATATGCCTCGGGCAAGGTTTTCAGGGTGTCGGAATCAATAAGCACGAGCGACGGATTATAAAAAGAGCCAAGCAGATTCTTTCCAAGCTCTGTGTCACAGCCCGTCTTTCCACCTACAGATGAGTCAACCTGCGAAAGGAGTGTTGTTGGAATCTGAACAAAATCTATTCCGCGGAGATATATAGCCGAAGCAAAGCCTGCCATATCGCCTGTAACACCTCCGCCGAGGGCTATCACAATATCGCTTCGGGTAAGCTCTGCCTTGCTCATAACGTTAGTCATTTGAATCACTGTTTCGATAGTTTTAGACTTTTCGCCCGCTGGAAATACAAAGGAGGAAACTGTAAAGCCGTTTTTATAAAGTGACTCCATAACCTTTTCTCCGTAAAGTGGAAAAACATTACTGTCGGAAACTACTATTGCGCGAGTTGCACCTGTAACTTTTCTGATAAAGCTTCCCGTTTCCTTTAAAATATCGGTTCCAAACACTATTTCATACTGCTTATCGCCTTTTACTGTTATTTTTCGCATTTCATCACCGCTAAAAATATTAATAATTTATTATACTACATATTTTTTCATTATTCAAGTATTTTAACATTCCTTCCAATTCTTCCAATTTTTTGTCCCTACTCATTATGAGGCAAATTTAGGAAATAGTAAAACCACGGGTTATTTATTCGCAGTTGTCAACATAATATATCCTGTAAGAGGAAAAGCTTTGGAATTTTCGGTTTTTGCAATTTGCAACAAAAAGGTTGACAAAACGACAAAATTTAACTATTATTTATCTTGCAAGGTTTCTTATACTGCAAAACTTAAACCTTGCGTCTAAACTTTATGGAGGAAATAACAATGACTTTTGAAAAAATCACTGCTATTCTGGCAGAACAGCTCGACGCCGACAAAGACGCTATGACCATGGACACCAAGATTGCCGATGACCTTGGCGCTGACAGTCTTGACCTTGTAGATCTTCTTATGTCTGTCGAAGATGAATTCGGAATTGAAATTCCCGATGAGGACGTCGAAAACATTTCTACCATCGGCGATATCGTTGAGTATATCAATTCTAAACTAAATTAAATAGAATTTAAGCCCTGTCATATGACAGGGCTTTTTCTTATTCTATAGGGTCAATTTCTGAAGATGTGTTATCTCCCGAGCCATCACCCGAGGAGGTGTTGTCATCGGGTGTTTCGTCATTGTTGTTTCCATCACAGTAGTCAATTGTGATGTGCTCATCCACCGAAACATCGCCATTATGAGAAACACCAATAACGGTTCCATTCTTGCCGTCAGCAACCCTGGGACGGAATGTAACATTAGAGAGGGAAAAGCCTGCTTTAAGCAGTGCAAATTCTGCCTCTTCAATAGTCATTCCCATAAGATTGTCTGGTAACTTTCTCATGGATTTTCCAAGGCTGATTACAACAGAAATCCTTGAATTAGGCTCAATCTTTTTGCCAATCATCTCGTGTTCAACAAGGCGGATTACCCTTCCCTCGTCTACATTTTCGGAATATTCTTTACCCGCAATAACTATTTCAAATTCATAGTTATTCTTATTTATATCACTTAAAATCTCGCTGTAGGTGTAACCCGTCCAGTTAGGCAAAACAACACCATCATCAGTTTCAATAATGTGCTCATTTTGGAAAATCTCTTCGGTAGCAACAGAAGAGTTCTGGAGGCTGTTATTCGGCTCGCTTTCTTTCTTTTTAAATACATCTCCGAAAAGGTTACCAAAAAGCAAAATAAGGATAAGGAATATAAGTGCAGTAATCACTGATGAAATTATAGCGTATTTAACACCGCTACCACTTTTCTTTTGAACGGGAGCTGGTGCGACCTCTTCTAGAGTAGCCATTCCCTGCGCCGCTTCAATCATCTTCTTAAATTTTTCTGCAGACGGAGTTCTTTCAGCAACATTAACCTTGAGTGCTCCTGCGATTGCAATAAGAGCACCTTTCGAAATGCTTTCTGCGGCATTTGCAGGAATTGAGAGTTTGTCGTTAATAAGACGTTCCTTTGCGTCGGGAACAATTGAACCGATTGCAGCTCTAAAAATTACTGCACCAATGGCATAAACGTCACTCTCAACGCCCGATTCTGCCGAAACATCATACTGTTCGGGAGCCGAAAAGCCGGGTGCAAGCTTGTATGCAAATTCAGTATTTGCAACCCTTGCCGACTTAATTGAAAATCCCGAAAGATAAAGGTGTCCGTCGCGTCCGACTAAAATAGTTTCGGGTGAAATTCCTCTGTGAACTATTTCTGCCTCGTGGAGCTGTGATATAGTTGTAAGAAGGGGTATAAAGAGAAGTTTTATCTGCTCCCACTTAAGCACTCCGCCGTTTCTTATTAGGAAGTCTTTAAGAGTTATGCTCGAAACGGTAGACGTAACGGCATAAACTGTTCCGTTAGATTCAAAAATATCAACAACAGGAAGAATGTATGCCGTGGTCGGTATTTTGGAAAGTGCAGTAAAAAGCTGAACAAACTCATCAAGACCACGATTGAATGCTATTCCCTCATTGTCAGCAGGAGATACGGTCATACGGTCTGCGCTTCTTCTCGCAAGCCCTGCCGGGAGATATTCGGCAATATGAACAACATCGTTATTATCATTATCCCAACCGATATAAACGGTTGTGTCACCATTTTCCTCGATCACCTTTCCGATAAGATATCGGTTGTTGTTAAGCCATGTTCCTATAGATAAATATTGAGCCGCATTATCGCTGGCAGAGTCGTGTCCGCATATTGGACAGTTTCTTTCTCCTCCGTTGTCATTCATACAGCCCTTACACAATCTGTCGGTGTTTACCATAAGGTTGCCTCCGTTTTATCTGAATAAATTTGGATTGCACTTATACATTATAACACATTATTTTCAATTTGGCAATTCTTATTTACCAAGAGGGATTATCTTGCTATAGACTGCGGTGTGAATTGGGGTTACTGCGCGGTCCTCGTGGAGAGAGCCAAAATACCACTTTTTAAACTCACAGCCCTGTCCAATCTCCTCGAAATAACCGTTCAGTTTATTAACTCTATCAGTTCTTCCCGCACGCAGAAGCATTGTGCTTTTAACCCTTTTTGGGGGCTCATGAGTTATTATGTAATCGACCTTACATCCAACCGCATCGAGATTTTCAGCACCCAGCGCCATTTCCGCGGGAGTTGGAAGTTCTTCCTTCCAATAAAGTCCCTGCTCGGCACGGATATCCTTATCCTCGGACTCTCCACCACCAAATGTGAAAATACTATTCCCCTCAATATTAAAGACCTGACCGCGCATAAGGTGGAGCAGATTTCCGTTTATTCTATGGACCATTCCGCCCTTCCAATAGGTTTCGCGACAGGAATATATCTTGTCAAAGTTTTCGTGAGTTCCGTCGACAAAGCAGACGGTAAATTTTCGGCTTCCAAAATAGTTTATATATTCCTCTTCCCTTTTACCACCGTCCCAGATATAACCGAAGTCGCCGCAAACGATAAGTATATCGCCTGCCTTCAGCTTGCGCCATTCCTTATCGTAAAGCCTTGTTTCGGCGCCGTGCATATCGCCCGTTACGTATACCACACAAAAACCCCCTTTTTCTTAAAAAAGTTCTTTTATTTCAGACTGAAATAATGTATACTAATTTTATCAACAAAACTATTATACTACAAAATTTCGGAGATTGCTATGAAAAAAAAGATTATTGCGCTGATTTTAGTATTTATTTTTGCATTTTCCTTTCCTGCTTCGGCATATCAGATTAATGAATATGAGCTTAATTGTGAAGCAGCCATGGTAATAAGTCTTGATACCGGAGATATTCTTTACGCAAAAAACCATACCGAAAGGCTCTATCCTGCCTCTATCACAAAGCTTATGACGGCTATCGTTATGGTAGAGAACATAGACGACCTCGATAATACCTATATGACCTATACCAAAACGGCAAATAATCTCATCCTCGGCACAGGCTCGGTGGTTTACAATCTTAATATCGGGGAGAAAATGAAGGCTCGCGAGGCGCTCGCTTCCCTGCTTATTACCTCTCACGGCGACACGGCTTATATGATAGCTGAGCACGTTGGCGGCACTATCGAAAACTTTGTCGATATGATGAATAAAAAGGCTGAGGAAATGGGACTTGTCGATACCCATTTTGTAAACCCTGTCGGTCTTCACGACGACGAGCATTACACAACCGCAGCTGATATATACGTGTTTGCGAAATATGCTTTTGAGATTGATATTATTAAAGAAATGGCCTCTAAAGCGACCTATAAAATGGAAGCCACAAACATACACGGCGAGCGAACCATTGCAAATTCAAATCTTCTTATAAACCCCAACTCAAACGTTTATTATGAGCCTGCAATCTGCGGCAAAACTGGCTTTACCGACGAGGCGGGACGATGTCTTGTAACCACCGCTTCAAACGGAGTTTATAACTATATGGCAATCGTACTAAACGCTAAAACAAAGAACGGAAAGCGCTATGATTTCATTGATTCCGAAAACATGTTCCGCTGGGCTTTTAATAATTTCGAGTATAAATCGGTACTTGAACCATCGATCCCAGTCGATGAAGTAAAGGTTAACCTTTCAAATGATGCCGACTATGTTTCGGTAGTGCTTGAGGGTGGACTGAAATCTCTTCTTCCAAAGGATGCCGACCTTTCAACCGTTCAAATAAAAACAAACCTTTTTGCAGAGGAGATTAATGCTCCCGTACAAAAAGGCGCTGTACTCGGCACGGCAGATATCTACTATGCCGAAGAAAAAATCGGAACTATAAATCTTATTGCGGCAACCCACGTGGAAAGCAGTAAGTTTAAGGTTTTTGTCGAGGATGCAAAGACGGTATCCAAAAACTTCTTTACCTCAACAATTATGAAGGTTTTCTATGCCCTTGTTATTCTTGTTGTGGTTGGCTTTATCGCCCTGACAATTTGGCTCAACCTTACAAAGAAAAAACGCAGAAAATTAAAGTATAAGCCGATTAAAAAGAATGAGCTTGAAGATTAGAACAATCCGTAAATTGAAAGGTCTATACTTCCGTCAGCACGGAAGATGATACCTTCCTTCTCAAGCAGTTCTCTTTGAGTATTACCACCGCCAAAAGCAAAGGTGCTAGCTACCCTGCCCTCTCGGTTAACAACCCTGTGGCAGGGTATTTTTCTCGGTGCTGGGTTATTGTGAAGCGCATAGCCCACAACCCGCGCCCACCTCGGATTACCCGCAAGCATAGCCACCTGGCCGTAGGTCGCAACCCGTCCCTCTGGGATACTGCAAACAACCTCGTATATTCTATTAAAAACAGACATAGTCCCCCGCTCCTTTCAAATATTATTATACCCGAATAAATCTTTAATTACAATCTATCAAATAGATTGACAAATGAGCAAATTTATTCTATAATAACAAAGTAAAATTAAAAAAGCTTTATCCGGGTGTAGCGCAGTTGGTAGCGCGCCTGCTTTGGGAGCGTGCCTAGCGGTTATAGTCGCAAAAATGAAAAAGTCCCGCAACTCCTTTAACGGTGCGGGTTTTCGGCACTTTGCAAAATCTCAAAAAAGCGTAAAAATCGGGTTTGACCACAGTTTGTCCCACTTCCACGCAAAAAGAAGAAAAATTGAATAAAAATCGGGGTGTGGCGCAGTTGGGAGCGCGCGACATTTGGGATGTTGAGGCCGCAGGTTCGAACCCTGTCACTCCGACCACGAAAATGACCTAAAGCAGAGATTTGTTCTCCACTTTAGGTCGTTTTTTATTACCATTTAGGTGTTTTCTCCCCACTTTCAGAAAACTTACGAATTTTTGACCACAGTTTTGTCGCGCAGTTTTTCGTCACGAAAATCCTTTTTCTTTGATTACTGCGGGTCAGATTTTGAGAGTATGCTTAATTATCTATACTGCAAATAGTCTATAAACCGTTTCACCGCAAGCGAGGCGGTTTTCTTATCTCTCAAAGCAAGTCCGATATTGCGATATGCCGGAACATCAAGTTCTTTGGCTATAATTTTGTACGGTACACGCTTTAAGATCAGTTCGGGAAGTATCGCAATGCCAAGTCCGCTTTCCACCATAGACATTACAGCATAGTCATCCCAAGTGGTAAATTTCACATTGGGGGTTAAATTGTTGCGTTCAAAGATTTCCGAAATTTCTGCCTTTGCACCTTTTTCAAGAAGCATAAACGGCTCGTCACAAAGAGCAGTTACGGGAAACTTTTCTCTGTCCTTTAGTGGATGATCTTCGGGGATAATCGCCATCAGCTTATCTTTCTCTAAAAAGATAGTTTCAAAATCAGAGTGTGTCGGCAATCTCAAAAAACCGCAATCTACTCTGCCCGTATGTATCCATTCTTCAATCTCGGTATAGTCACCGAGCAGAAGTTCATAGTCGATGTTGGGGTAGTCCTTTTGAAATTCTTTTATAATGTTCGGCAACCAATGGGTTGCTACGCTTGAAAATGTACCAATGCGGATAAATCCCGATTGCAGACCATTCAGTTCATCCACCTGCATTTTCAGCTTATCAAAATCGGCACAGAGGTTTTGTGCGTATGGTAACAACTTTATTCCGTCACTTGTAGGCTTAACACCGTACTTGCTTCGTTCAAGAAGCGTTACACCCCATTCTTTTTCAAGATCTGCTATCATTCTGCTGATGCCCGATTGTGTGTAGTTTAATATCTCCGCCGCTTTTGTAAAGCTGCCGTATTCCACCGTTTTTACAAACGAGAGATATTTTTGCAAATTCATATCCATAAAGAGAACCTATTCCGAATTGTGATTTTTAACATTACAAACATTCGCTTTTGTTATGCTTGATATTATGATATACTATTTTAAGTTCAAATACAAGAGGTATCGTATGAATAATAAGGCATTTTTCAAATACATATTCGCTTTGCTACTGTTTGGCTCAAATGGCATTGTTGCGAGTTTTATTGATTTAAGCAGTCAGAACATTGTACTGCTTCGCACTCTAATAGGCAGTATCCTGCTGATTGCTATTTTCTTTATCAGCGGTGGAAAACTAACTTTTTATAAACACAAAAAGCAATTTTTATTCCTTGCGGTATCGGGCATAGCTATGGGAACAAGTTGGATGTTCCTATACGAAGCATACACTCGGATCGGAGTCAGTATTGCCTCTCTTTTATATTACTGCGGTCCTGTTATCGTAATGGCTTTATCGCCTTTGCTGTTCAAGGAACGGCTTACAGTAAATAAAGTGCTTGGTTTTCTTGCTGTAGTTGTCGGCGTGGTGTTGATAAACGGAAATGCCTTTGACGGCAAGGGTGATCTGTTCGGCATTGCCTGCGGTTTGCTCTCTGCTGTAATGTATGCCTTTATGGTTATCTGCAACAAAAAAGCAAAGGATATTGTTGGACTTGAGAATTCCACTTTGCAGCTTACTATTGCGTTTTTAATGGTGGCAGTATTTGTGGGCTTAAAGCAAGGCTACGCTATGCAGATCGCACCCTCAAGCATATTGCCGATCTTTATACTCGGTCTGCTGAATACGGGTATCGGCTGCTATTTTTACTTTTCGTCAATTGGTAAACTAAAAGTGCAGACGGTGGCTATCTGCGGATATTTAGAGCCACTTTCGGCGGTACTGTTTTCGGTAGTTTTCTTAAAAGAAATAATGCTACCGCTGCAGATTATAGGTGCAGTGCTTATCATCGGCGGTGCTATGTATAGCGAATTAAAAAAGAATATGTAAAAGATCTCGGCGGTAAGGATTTTTGTTCCTTACCGCCGTATGCGTTTTATTCCGATTGTTCCGCTTTGAGCCGTTCTTTCTCGGCGGCGATCTCCGCTTTCTTTTCGGCGATCATTTCGGCGAGCTTGGCTTCGCACTGTTCACGGGTTTCGGCGTAGACGTTGAACTTCTTCCGCTTGCCGTTTGGCAGGCGCGGATAAAAGCTTCCTTCCCAGAGATTATCATTTATCTGATACAGGCATCCCGTACCGCTTTTCCGTATTTTTCTGGGGGTGGGCTCGGGATGGGGCTCTGTGGGCGCACACGGGGCGTTTACGGGCGGTTTCGCCGTCTCCTCGGGCGTTTCCTCTACCGCAGGCATCTGCGCGTTTGTGCCGCCGATTTTGCGGTCAATGCTTACCGCCGCCTGCATCTGCATGGTGGCGGTCATGTGGCTGTAAATATCAAGTGTCGTTGCCCCTGACACATGGCCTATCGTTGCCGACAAGGTTTTGACGTCCATTCCGTTTTGCAGTGCCATCGTAGCGAAGGTGTGGCGCAGATCGTGAAACCGCACGTGCTTGCATCCCGCCCGTTTGAGGAGTATCGACAGGATATCACCAACAGACGTGGGATACCTCGGCACGTCGGGATTTTGCGGTGACGGGAACATCCACCAAGAATTCACCGTTTCCTTATACTTTCTCAGTACCTCCACCAGCGACGGCGGCAGTACCACCGTGCGGATAGAGCTTTTTGTTTTTGGTATGGATATCTCAATTTTGCCGTTCACCGCACACGCCTGGCGGACGATGTGTAGCTCGCCCGTGCGGAAGTTGAGGTCGTCCCATTGCAGTCCCATCAGTTCCCCTCGGCGCATCCCTGTACCGAGTTCTAAGAGGAACAGTTCATAGTATCCGTCCTCTTTGGCCTGGGCGAGGAATCGCTGCAGCTCGTCCTTGGTCAGCACCTGCATCGTGTCGCTGATATGGCTATAGATATCAAGCGTGGTCGCCGCCGAGACGTGACCTATCGTTGCCGACAAGGTTTTGACGTCCATTCCGTTTTCCAGTGCCATCGTGCGGAAGCTGTGGCGCAGATCGTGGAAGCCCACGT
>JAZUAU010000018.1:0-40531 GCA_045638145.1 Acutalibacteraceae bacterium | reverse complement strand
TACCTAAAACATTCGGATCTAAAACGGATTATTGTCAGAAATCCGTCTTTGCTGATACAAGCATTTTCTGCAATCGAAGCTGATGTCCGTCTCGTCTATGCAGGCTACGCACTTATTTTCGTTCACAGAGTGCCATAAGTGAAAACAGTTCTGTATATTGCACTTCGCAACTTTGCCCACTGTGCACAAGTGGTTTTGTCACACTGTACCATCCGGTCTGCCGTGTGCCAGGTTCGCAGTCGAACAATCCTTGTTTCGTAACGGCTCTGCTATCCGCACATTTTAATTCACATCGCCTTTGTGAAGGGCTTTGTATATCACGACTTTTCCTACTCTCATTCTTCAGACCACCGCGTGAAAGTGGGTTCTGATTTATTTCGGGAAATCATAAAACCGTGTATCGTACACAGTGCTATCACAATTTTGCATCCTGCATTACCGCAATATAACTGCTTGTCTTAACAATTGGCCCGATACAAAAACCAATTGTTTTTTCTGCTAGTGATTCACAGCCTGCCGCAGAACTCAGACTGCTGTACTCGGCACCAATCCTTTGATGCAACTAACTTCCCGTGTCAAATACAATCATTTTGAACCACCTTCCTTTATGCGTTTATTTTGAACCCGTCACTTAGCGGAGAACAAAACATAAAAGAAGGCAAAAAGATAACAAAAAAGCACCTAACCCTCAAGGTTAAGTGCTAACTTGCAGTCCTTTTGCCTTTGCCCTATACGCAGGATCCAAGCATAACAAACAAGCGCAATTAACCCTTTGGGAACATTGCATTTTTCGTTATCTTTTAAAAACACTCCTGCTTTATTTTAAATGTAGCATAGTCAGTTTAACACGCGGATTTTCTATCGTCAATAGATTTGCCCGATGTGTTGTTTGACAAACAACATCCCACAACTTTTACTTGGTAATATTTAAAAAATCCCATATTGTGCAGTCAAAATATGCTGCAATTTCAAACAAGGATATAGCTGACGGATCAATCCTTCGGTTAACAATATCATAGATATATCCCGGTGATTTGCCAAGCTTAATGCTTAATCCTCGGTAGGTCATATTGCGCTCAGCCAAGATTTTGTCCAACTTTTGTTGGAACGCATACCAATAATTTTCATACTCTGTTCTGTCTAACATAGAAAAAACCTCTTTTACACAAAAAATTAAGAGCCGCGACACCGCGACTCTTTGATAAAAATGTAAAAAAGGTTAATTTCGACTTTCAAGAAAACATTAATTACGATATGGTTTATTCCAATCCTCAAACATTATAACTAACGGTTGACGGTAAAACCCCATCTTCCTGATACTTGTCAAAAATGTGAAATATCAAATAATAAGCAATTATATCCTTTCCTGATGGAAACGTGTGCCAACAGTTGCTACAATTCCGAATCTCAATTTTCCCTGATTCGATGAGTTCCATATACGGAACTTCTTTTAGGACTCTTTTCTTTACCAGTTTTTTCTGTCCACCTTGTGTTCGTTTGATCTTTGTATGTATCTCCGGCTCAACAAGAGCATTTTTATCAATGGTTATAAGCCCGTCACAAATGCGATCGGGATTTCTATATTCCGGTTTATTAAGATTGTATCCACCGTATTCGTAAATTACAGTATGTTCATCTTCTTCTACGATACGACAGTTGCCACCTATACCTCTACTCAATGCCTACACCCCTTTAACAGTATATTTTCAATCAATCAACCAGCCTTCTCCTGCAAGTCGCATTTCTCTTTCGGTGATTTTATGTAGCACCTCGGAATATGCAGATTTGATTTGCTCAATTTCTTCGTTGCTTTTTCCCTCCAATGCCTTGAAGAAAACCGCTCTTGCTTCATTACTTGTCATTTGTTCGTTAAAAATGTCATTAAACAACAATATTTCCTCCCCCCCTATTACCAGCCCGAGAGTTTAACTTCTCTCATAATTTAATATCAGATAACCCTAACTGTTCAATTAGATTGT
This sequence comes from Acutalibacteraceae bacterium, assembly GCA_045638145.1. Taxonomy (GTDB): domain Bacteria; phylum Bacillota; class Clostridia; order Oscillospirales; family Acutalibacteraceae; genus SFWF01. Next base: position 38,552 of record JAZUAU010000018.1, on the reverse strand, counting down.
CCCAATATTCATAGTTTGTTATGTCATCAAACTTCTTGCTCATCAAAATGTGTTCTTTAAAGGCCCTCTTTGCATTTATTGGAGTATCTCTTTTAAAGCCGATAATATTTTCGTTCTCATCAACAATTATGAAAGGTAAATATTCTTTTTTTAGAACTTCACATTGATACTTATCAAATTCCTCATCTGTCATATTTCTAATGGCAATAAGTTGTTCTAAAACATTATCATCATTACATATGTAATCTGTGTCATCTATCTCGCAGTTCTCTATATCTTCTTTCGTAATGCCTAACTGTTTCAACATTATGAGTGAATTTCTTTCTGAAACTTCGTTTGGCAAGTCCAAACCGTGTATGATTGTAGCCTTTTCCAACTCACTTTCGGCAAATTCTCTATAGAGAGCTTCTTCTACAGTTTCCAAATTTTCATCTATAAACTCAACAGTATAAGCCTCGCCACCGTTATGAATATCAACAATAGTTCCAATATTATTGGGTGTTAAAGATAGTTCAGGGTATTCTTTTTTTACTCTAACAATATCATGTAATTCAAACATAGAAAACCTCTTTTCGCGCTCTTTTTATTCGAGTATTTCGATAAATATTATTTCGCTCTGCATGAACTCGATGTGTCTTCCAGCAATACTAATAGTAATGGCGTCCTCAGGATATGGCTCGTCGGCACCTTCTTCTGCATCTGTAACATCAACCACATATCCAATAAATTCTTCGCCATCAACATCAATTAATCTAATCTTTTTTGCTTCTTGATAGTCCCATACATTAATCATCGTCCACCTCTACAAAGAAATGCTTGGGATATAAATACCCTTGCACCTCTTCATCTTCATCATACCCCTCTTCGTCAATAATTCTATATTCTCCGTGTTCTTCCCCTATACAATCATAGATCTTTCCCTTACGCAAGCACACGGAATCACTTTCACCGACATATTTAACTTTTTTAATCGCTTTATCCACAACTATGAATTGATTTCGTTCATTAATAGATAAGTCGGTGGGGCTAATGTGCCTTTCTTCACAGTATTTAAGCATTTCCCTGTAGTCATACGATGTATTAGGTACAAAAGGAAAGTCTACATATCCTCCTGCTTTATCAGCAGCATCGTCTAACTCGCCTAACTTTTTTAGTTCTTGAAGTCTTTTCTTTTCTTTTTCAAACTCATTTTCCCATTCTGAAGGTGTTTTTGATTCATACAGCTTTTTTATCTCTGCAAAATTATCGTCTTTTTCAAAATTATCATTATCAGTAATATATCCTCCAAGTTGCTCTTTTCCGGTAAAGCTATCTATTTCATAACACCTTTGCAACTGTTCTTTTGTGAGTTGTTCAGGCTTCTTCCCAAGTAACCTGCAATATTCTCTGAATTTTGCAATTTCTTCTGACACATCAACATCGGACGTATGTTCTACAGGCAATCCGTAATCTAAAAAAGACAAATTACTTATTTTCAAACAATCTAAATTCTGATATTCTGGGTGTCTTATAAGGAAGCGAGGCAAATACTGCAACACAAGTTCCTGTAAATATGTAGGTAAATCATTGATGTTTTGGCACCCAGATATTTGGTGAGGCCAGTAATTATCATAATCACCGTGTTTTTTTAATTCTTCTAAACAATTTATTTCATAGTCAACTTCATAAGATGGTTTGATTTTTGATTGACTTTTGACCAAACAATAATTTTCCACATATTCAAGTATTTCTCCGGCCAGTCTATCCCATAAATCCATATTTTATCACCTCTGTAATATGATAATAGCACAACTACTGTCCCATAAACCGGACTTTATTTTATCATATTTTAATTGAAGTATCAATACTATTAGCCACCGCACCCTTGTGCCTCGTTTAGTGCGCCTTTTTGCAGACCGATGTTACCATAGTATAAATCTTCAAGTGTTGTAATGTGCATTGCACCTCCTTTGCAACACAAACACATACCACAGCACTTTTCACAAGTCCAGAGAATCTTACCGTAAATATCAAAGCGACAAGGATTTTCATCCTTGCCGCCATTAGATTATTTGTTTTTACTTCTCCACGTTTCTTTTGCTTTATTTCTCGCTTCTTTTAACATTTCTTCTGTAGGATATATCTGCTCACACGGATAATCCTTTGAGCAATCCCACTCCAAAGCGAAGAATTTAGGCAAATGACGCTCCATCTCTAATTGGAACTTCATATCATCTGAAATGTGTTTATCTGCAGATGCACTATAATGTTTTATGTAGTTATCACAAATCTGCCATAAGGCTATACCGTGTTTGTTCGCATATTGTGTTGCTCCACTTTGATATCCTGCGGTAGATATTATAATGCCTTTTTGAGCACCGAGGCTTTGCAATTTTGTGTGTAGTGTCGCAACAATATCACGCTCTATGCTTCTTGTGTACTTTTTACATTCAATGAGAACAACATTTTTTGAACCTAATGCAGTATATTCAGCAAGCACATCTATCTGATATGTGCCATCGTCGGATTCTATTTTTTGATTATGTTTGATAGTGAAGTTTTGAAGATGCTCTTTTTCAGCGTATGCTTTCAAAATATCCATGCAAAACAGTTCAAAATCAGTTGGATTTATACTGGCATCTAATTCTCTGTAGGGGTTAATATCCGTAAACATTTTTGGTTTAATCCTCTCCAACAAAAATTACACGCCTAAGCGATGCCTAATTTCATTAAGCCATTCGCCGTTATATTTAAAATAACGGGGACCGGCAACCCCTGTGCGTTTACCTAATAATTGCTTTGCTAAACCAGTCAAATACATCTTCTTGCCATTGTATTCAACCATTCTATCATCAACAACTGTGCATGTAATTGTTGGATCATTACCGAACTCCAAAATAGCACCCACAGGAATTTGACATTTGGAGAAAGAAAAGTTTTCCGCTTTTTCCTGGGTTTCGGTTGCAATTTCCTCTGCTGTTTCCTCAGCAGCTTTATCATCTTCACTCATAGTAGCCAACTTTAATTTATCAGAGCAACCATGAATTTCTGCTATAGCTTCCAAAATAGAATAAGCATCCTCAGCAGACATCGCATAAAATTCTCGTACCCGTTTATGACCATTAAAATTCTCAATAGATCTGAGATTCGGGTTAAGCTTATCTATGATAGAGTGAATTTTCAAATCAGATAGGCGAGAATTCACCTCATATGTAGCGTAAACACGAAAAGCAAACGGAATACATTCACTACGATTAAGTTGCTGTAAACGCTTGTCAATATCATCAGCGTATCCGATTTTTACATACTCAGGAAAAGATGGATTTGTTAATATATAGATAACACCTTGTTTTTCCAAAATCGTATCTCCTTTTATTTTTATAGTGTAACCCTGAAATCTTTCCAATCGACAGCCTCTTTAAGTTCAATTCCGTTATCAAGAGCTTTGAAGTGTTGTTTTCCGCAATGGATCTTAAGGTTTTCCTTACCTTTACGCTCATAAGGGTTAAGGCTGCCTTTCGTTTCGATTACAAAATACAACTTTTCTTCACCGTTCTTATTTAAGAAAACAGCCCAGTCCGGATTGTAATTGCCAATCGGAGTATCAATCTTAAAGTTGTCGGGAATTTTAAAGAACATCTTTACATCAGGATCATTATCCAATGCTACTGCAAATGGGCGTTCAACAGTGCTGCTATCATAAACAATGTAGTCATAAACACTGTGTTCAACCTTAACTGCATTGCGATCAAGGTTTGCTATTAACTCATCTGTATCAAAAATTTGTTGTGCAAAATACTCTTGACCGTCAAGTTTAATATAACTAATACCTTCAATAGCCAATGCGTGACGATTATTTCGGATGATTTCAGTAGCTTTTTCGAGGAAGGATTGCGGATTATTGAGAAAATCCTTAAGCCTTCCACTTTGAATCAAAATTTCTTTTACAGTAGCAGGAGTCAATAAGGTAGCATCGCTTATGGCAGTTATAATATCAGGTAATTCACAATAGGAATCTGCAATATCTGTTGTGCGGAACTCTCGTTCAACATGAGATACACCTGCGTTTTCAATATGGATATCTGCCGTTTGCGAAATAAGACGTGCCTTATGGATAGTAGGCATATTCTGCAAGTCTTTAACACAGTTTTCAATTAACTCTTCAGTGTCAATATTTACTCTATATGCCGTTTTTTGCTTGATCCTTTCCCACAATGCATTAAACTCAGGTGATAACATAACACGCTTATTTAATCTAACCACAACATCTTTTGATGCGTCACGCACAACAGGTTTGCGGTCAGCGGTAGATATAATGCTCTCAAATCGGCTACGTGCAGCTTCATATTTTTTAGGAAGATCAAGGGTGCCGGTTTTAAGAGCCGTTTTCATAGTATCCTTCATCTTGCCAGATCCGGTTATGTAGCCCTTCTTCTCAAAATGCTCCAATAATTCCTTTGCATCGTCATAAGTCACCGTTTTCTCAACCGTAACGGTTTCGGTATAGGTTTGTCCTATAATATCAGATGCCTGAATACTGTCGCCCTTTTCAACAAGAGTTTTTATGGTTTCTTTTGCGTTCTCCAGTTCTTCAGGTAACTCTTCTTTTTCTTCTGTAAGGATTTGCTTAGCTTTTTGTGTAATAACACCGTCGGCAGTAGCAAGACCTTTTTCTACCATGCAATCTATAACCGACTGTGCAGAAGTTTCATCAAACTGCTTTTCTTCGGTTACAACATCCTCGTAAACCATACCGGAAAACAAATCAAGCTGCAGAACACCGAATTTTACTCCGGTATCCTCTTCAATTTCACGTTGTAAAGTATCAGCAAACTCAGCAAAGCTCTCGTTCGCCATTACGTGAAGAATATTTATATTTTTGTCTTCAACACGTTCTCCGTCCTGATTGACGCAAAGGCGAAGACCTCGACCTACTTTTTGACGGCAGGTAAAGGTTGATTTCTGTTCAATAAGTGTACAAACCTGAAAAACATTCGGGTTATCCCAACCTTCTTTCAAGGCGGAGTGTGAGAAGATAAATCTCAACGGGCACTCGAAACTAAGCAACCATTCTTTATCACGCATAATGGTGTTGTATGTATCATCATCTGCTTGAGTGTCACCCTTGGTATCCTTAAGTTTTCCTTTTTTATCTTGTGAAAAATATCCATTATGCAGTTTGGTTATATCTGAGGAAAAAGATTCTCTTATAGCCGCATACTTGGGTTTTGCAATCAACTCCAAATAGCATTCCTCAAACATTTTTGCATAAATACCGGGAGTACCGTCTTCGTGACGGTATTTTTCAACCTTATCGATAAAGAACAGCGATAATACTTTTATGCCTTTATCGGTATAACGCAACTCTTTGTCTAAATGCGCCTCAATAGTACGGCGAATCTGTGCACGCTTAACGATATCTTCATCAATATCACCGATAGCCTTGCCAAGAGCTACTTCCTCGGTGTTGCCGAATTCAATATGCTCCCAATCGGGTGTACAGTCAATGCCCGCAATGGTATATCCTTCATATAAATCACGTTCACCCGAAACTAAATACAAATCATCGCCGGGCTTAACCTGAACGGTTTTTCTTGCAACAACTCCGTCTTTATTCTTAACGTCAATTTCAATTTTAGCTTTAAAGCCTTTTTCATTAGATACTGATAACAGTTTAACGTAAGGCTGATTGAATCCACCTGCAACCTGATTAGATGATACCGAAATTTGCTTAACAAGCCCCATTTGATATGCGTCAACAGGGGTTAAGCGGTATAACAAATTAATCTTTTCTCTGTGGGTTGCAGAATAACGTAAAACAAATAACGGATTAAGAGATGCAATCGCCTTCTTAGCATTATCGGTATTATCAACGCTCTGCGGTTCATCAATAATAACAACGGGATGAGTGTCCTGTATAAAACGCATAGCGGTTTCGCCGTTAAGCTTATCGTGTGCCTGATTAATAATATTTTCAGCCTTTCTAAAGGCGTCAATATTTATAATCATAATCTCTATGCCGTTGGCAGTGGCAAACTGTCTAACGTGAGAAAGCTTAGAAGAATTGTAGATAAAATAATGGTAAGGAACATTATCATATTGCAGACCAAAATGCTCCTTTGTTACCTCAAAGGATTTATATACACCCTCACGAATCGGCACAGACGGAACAACAATAATAAACTTCGTTAAACCATATTTGCGATTAAGTTCAAATATGGTTTTTGTATATACGTATGTTTTACCCGTTCCGGTTTCCATTTCAATGCTGAATTGGTGGCTTTTTGCATCGTCCGTAATCGGTAAATTATTTCGCTTTTGAACCGTATGCATGTTTTCCAAAAGGGCATTGTCATCGATAACAAGACCGTTACCAAAGCCCATTTCATTCATTCCACTCATCTGAACCTGTGCTCCGGTTTCAACAGAGAATGTGCTGTGAGCACTTTCTTGTCCGGCAAACAGATCAACAACCGCATTTACTGCATCGGTTTGAAAGTCTTGATGTTTAAATTTAAGTTTCATAATATTACTCCGCAGAAACAGAATTTCTTATTTTTGATTCTATAGCATCACAAATTTCTTCAACGGTATAGATAGAGGTTGAAAAAGCCATCATACTTGAAAGCATCGGGCTAAATTCATACATATCCTTTTCTTCAATTTGATGCCAAATTGGTAAAATTTGTCCATTGTCGATTCTTTCTTTCATAAGAATTCCATCGAGTTCTCTTTTTGTCCAATATTTCTTAAAATAGTTCTTCGAAAATACTACCATACAGAACTTTGAGGATTTAATACCGGCATCTATTTCTTCTCTGAGGCTGTGTCCCCACATATTCACTTGTTGTTCATCGTCATACCAACGAGTAATATTTCTTTTTGCTAATTCATCAACTAACGGCTTAACAAAGGCTTCTCGATCCTCATGTGCATAAGAAATAAACACATCCCTCACTTCGCGAGGCTGGGTGCTCTGATCTATATAATTTTCTTGCAAAAAATCATAAATTTCGTTTACGTGCTGAACACTTGAACGCGAGGAAATGACAGTAGGTCTTGAAACTGATTTTAGTTTTCTCTGTTCGGTTTTAACCTTTGATTCTAAACTTTTAAGCTCTCTAATAGCTCGATTAGCATCACGCTGAAATTGATTGTTTGCAGATTTCATTTTATTTATCGCACTATTAATTTTTGACATATTAGGCCTTCTAAAAGATGCCATACAATCAAACTCCTTCATCTTTATTTTGTTGTTCTTCGATTTTCTTCTTAACCTCTTTTTCAATATCTATCTCGGAAAGAACTTCTTTTTCGTTATCATAAGAAAAAACATGTGCATTAAAAGCATTGTAATATATACTTCTTTTCATAAGTTCGTACTGATGCTCTTCTATCTGCTTTGCCAGTTCAAAAGTCTTTTCGATAACTTTTTCTTTTTGTTTTTTAGACAGCCAACCATATATCTTGCATTTAATATTTTCCGTTCCGTTAATTGTGGGGATTCCGCTTAACCCTACTGTGAATGGTAGTTTTTCACCACAGAATTTTTTAGTTGTATCCCACAATTTTAGAATCATATTTTTTATAATGTCATAACTTCCTGAAAAGACAAAACTTTTGATAAGTTCATAGGAAAACATTAAAACTTCTAAATCAGCAAAATCGAGTGCAGAATTATATATCCCGCCCTTTAAGTTGCGTTTAAAAAGAGATATATTCATATCTGCCAGTTCTTTTTCATATTCGTTCAGGACTTCTAAATCCTCATCATCAAAGTATCCTGAAATATAAATGCTATTGTTTTGCATAATATTTTCCTCACACCAGTTTAAGTTCGATTTTTCTGTCGCGGAGGATATAGTGGGCGTTTGCCATTGCGGTGTCATCTGCAAACGAATCGCGGGAGATGACGATCTTTCCGGGTGCAAATTCTGCCATGGCTTCAACATCTTCGGGTTTTACATTTTCTGCAAGGCAGATAAGCAATAAGGAATCATTGCCAACGGTATAAACAGTCTTACCGTTAACATCCTTTTTCTCTACAACAGTGGTAGGTTGAACACCTAATTTAAGCATAACTTCAAAGACCATATCCATATCGGTACGGTCGGTTTTCACACGGTGAACCATATTGTTCATTCTTTCAACAAACAAGCTCATCTGTTCTTCTTCAACAGGGGTAGTATCCCATGTTTTTAAGTTTGAAGAATCCAACTTTAAAACACGGAAACCGATGTCGAGAGGAGATTTTTCTGCATCATCAAGAGTTAATTGTGCATCAGTTTCGGACAAACTTTTTCCTGCACGGCGAATACGTTCTTTTCCTATCTCACAAATAGTTTTGTATCCTGCTTTATATGCCTCGGTGTTCTCTTCACATACTTCGGGTAACTGAACACAAATAAATTTACGGTTACCACCGTCTTCTTTATTTAACTGCATAACAGCATGTGCAGTAGTAGCAGAACCGGAGAAAAAGTCGAGAACAATGTCATCTTCTTTGCATGTTCCAAGCAACAAACACTTTTTGATATAATCAACTGATTTTGGAAAATCAAAAGGTGTATTTCCAAAAAGCTGACCAATCATTTCTTTTCCGTTCTCGTGGTTCATCTCTTTTTCAAGCCATAATCCCTTGCTCTTAGTAAAAAGACTACTACCTTCAAGATAGTCCTTTCTAAACACGCTCCATTTTCCAGTGCTTGCAAGGTTTGCAACAAGTAATGAAATTTGACTCTTGGCTTTTGACAATCCCCAAGTCCAACATCCATCAACACCTTGTGAATTACGTGGATAAATCTCAACTGTATGTCTTTCTGTCTTTTCTAGAGAAACATCTAATTTTTCAGGATCGGCATAGAAAGGATAAAACATTAAAGGTCTGTTTGTTCTATTAAATACAGGGTTCCTATTTCTTAATTCTAATAATCTATATGAACCATTTTCATCAGATTTTGAATATCCTGCTATTGCTTTTTCATCTTTCGGAATTTCATATAAAGCATCTACATCTATTGCTTTAACATACACCACTATATATTCATGTGTTTTTGCGATAAATCTATCAAAAGTTCTTCCGCGCGGATTTGTTTGAACAGTTATTTGTGCCACAAAATTTTCTTCACCAAAAACTTCATCACAAATTTTTCTTAAATTTGTTATTTCATTTTCATCAATTGAAATGAAAATTACACCATCATCTCGCAAAAGGTTAGAGGCAAGGCGAAGGCGCGGATACATCATATTAAGCCAATTTGTATGGAATCTACCCATAGTTTCAGGATTGGATTTTGTGGTTTGCTGAGTAACCTCTTTATAACGAGCCATAGGATCAGCAAAATCGTCCTCATATACAAAATCATTTCCGGTGTTATAAGGAGGATCGATATAAATCATTTTAACCTTACGGAAATATGCCGTCTGTAAGAGCTTTAAAACTTCGAGGTTATCTCCCTCTATGTAAAGGTTTTGGGTGGTATTCCAATTCACGCTATCTTCCGGGCAAGGACGAAGTGTGCCTGTAGAGCGCTTTTGGGCAAGACGAAGGCTCTCAGCCTTACCTTTCCACTCAAATTTATACTTTTCAAAGTCATTATCGATATATTCACCGCAAAGAGAAAGCAATTTATCAATATCCAGTTTACCCTCGGCAAAGCATTCCGGAAATGCTGCTTTTAGCTTGTCCATATTAGCCTGTTCTAAATTCATGCTCATTCCATCCATAATATCAGCCATTTTTCTTTTCCTCCTGTTTATCTACTTGAATTAAAAATCTAATAAAAGTACCTGTTAAATATATAATATACTCTGTCTCGACACTCAAACAATTATCGGCATGTTTAACGTTCTGGTTGTTATATGTAGTGTAAAAAGAGAAAAGGGTTGCATACATATCTCGTATTTCCTTAGATACGGCATTTTCTTTCAGCTTTTTTCCCAACAACTCTTTTTGATTTTCTAATGATTTTTCATTATTTAAATACTGTTTAAGGAACAGTTCAAAACACAATCGCATATTATCAATAATTTGACGCGGTTGACCGTTACGCTGTTGCAAAGATAATGCTGAATGCATTTTTTCTCGAGCTTTCGGATAAAATTCTAACCAATTCAAATTATCGTTAACCAATTTAGCATCTAAAATTTCCGCACCTGAAGGATAAAACAAATATTCCGAGCCACGCTTGTAAATTTCAATGTTAATTCCCGACAAAACAAGTGCTTCAGATATTTTTCTTGCTATTTCAGGAATCCCTATATCATATCCAGAATTCAATATGCTTTCCAAAAGCCTAATTAAAAGTGTCTGATGTGACTTTTTAGATAAGTCAAGTTTGTTTAGAAATTTATACAAATAGGTTGTTGAAAACGAGAATGCATATGAAGAATAGTTTTGGCCTACATAACTTTGACCAATTTGGTAAAATATTTCTCTCTCAAAACGGGACATCCAATAGTAATCAAAATACACATCATCTAATATGACAATAATACGATTGTTGAATGCAACAAAGTTTTCGGAAAAATTTATATTCCATCTTTTTGAAAAATCTGTTTGTCTTTGTATAACTTCAGATTTTTTATTTGTTGTTGCACCAACCTTTTGTAACTTACTCATCTAATCCACCTTAATTAAAAATTCTCTAACTGCCTTTGCCGTAATCTTCTCAGCATCGGTAATTTCTTTTATTCCGTCTTCAAGTTCTAAATCAAGTCGCATTGTTTCAAAGAACTGATTTTCTTCTTGTTTTAAAACCGTTTGCCGAAGCATATTTATTTGCTTGTCCAGCGAAAGCAGTTTCATACGGTCATCAGTAATGCCGTCTCGCTGGCTTTCAAGTTCAGATAGCTCTATATTCATACGGTCAATTTGCTTTGTTAGTTCCGCCTTTTTAATCTTAATTTCAGACTCTAACTGGCGAATACGTTCTTCAGTCCCAGCAGAAAAACCATCTTGTCTTTGGGCTATAAGTGATTCCAAATCTAACAGTCTATCTATTTTATGCGGTTTGCTACTGCTTTTCAGCCAATGCGGTGAACTATGCGTGCTGCACGTAAAGGACAAAACTTCGGCTGATAGTACTTCTGTGCATTCAGTAGTTGTGAGTCCTTTTTCATCTTCGGTTTCACCAATCAGTACAGGCATTTCGCATAATTGCTTTTCTTTATTAGACATTATAACATTGTAGAGTGCAACACTGCAAGAAGCCATGTTGGACCTAACGCACAGTACGCCATCATCGGGACATTCAATCTCATGAATAATTCCTCTGCCAATTATACTTGATAATGTAATACGACCATAATGTGGCTTAAAATCGGGTGACATACCGTATGATTTTAGGCTTGTATACTTTTTGTTTCTGCTACCATCCCAATAATAAAACAATGTAGGCAATTTTTCATAGTTTGATGCGGTAACAGTTTTTGCTTCATCATCTATGATAAAATGACACTCAGTATGATTTTGATTATATTGTTCAAAAAAGTATTTTACAATGCTCCAAAGGTCTGCATTTAAACTTTCTGCCTTATCGCTGATATATTTAGGCGTTAATTGCATTTTATCTGCAATTTCTTTCGTAAAGGTTGTAAATAACATATCCTCTGCAGACGAAAGTGCCTGTCTATTTACAGTTTCCTTATGGGAAAGAGTTTCCTGATAATCCTTTTCAATTTGCGTTTTACTGCGAAGTGTTGATAATACCTCTCGCATACCAATATCGAGATTATCGGTAAAACCACCAATAATATTATCACTCACACCAAAAACGCCGTCCGTAACAAGAACACGTTTATTAACGAGTTCCAACTTGCGAACATCGGAAAAATTATTCTTATCAATAAAAGCAATCGATAAAACATCATTTTGTTGACCAAGACGATGGCAACGGTCGATACGCTGCTCAATCTTCAGTGTATTATAAGGGAGGTCGTAATGAACGACCACAGCGGCATCCTGAAGATTAAAACCTTTAGCGCCATTATCGGTAGAGATTAATATTTCGGCTTGTTCTTTAAATTGCTTAATGGCATCAAAGCTTTTTGAGCCGTTATATACTACAACGCCATAATTTTCGTTCAGAGCTTCATAAAGCATTTTTTGTGTTTCAACACTTTCGGTAAAAACAACAGCCTTTTTAGAAGAACCAAGTTTTTTATTTGCTGAGAAAACAGAATCTAAAATTTTCCTTAAAGCAATAAGTTTACTGTCTGTGGCAATAGATTCACACAAGTGTTTTATTTCTTGCCATTCATTTAATTCCACTGTGGCATTTGAGTTGCTCTGCAAACGTTTGATAATTCCTTTAACGGTTTGCAATATTGCGGCAGTTGAGGAACTTTGCAACCCCAAAATTCTCAGAGCAAGATCATAGGAATCCATCTCTGGAAAAGCAATTTTGTTAGGCTTATTTATGTAGGTATAAAGCTTATTATATAACTCTTGTTCCGCAGGCGTTAAGGCATATTCATAGGTCAACAAAATGCGGTCGGTGATTTTTGCGTAGGACCTTGCCTGAGAACGAAGTGTTCTAAAGCAAAATTTAGAGACCTTTGCTGAGAGTTCGGGATAATTTTCAGGTCTCCTTAGATACCGTTTTAAAAAATCCTGTTCATTAGGTAAAACGGTTTCGTCAATAAACCATACAAGACCATAAAGATCCATTATATTCTTTTCAATAGGTGTGCCTGTAAGCAGTAACTTAAAAGAGTTTTTTGATATGTTTTTAAGTGTTTTTGCCTGCTTATTGTCGGGAAGATATACACCAGACAAAACATTTGCTTCTTCAAATACCGTTAATCCCCACCCAACCGCTTGTGCCTCATTAAAATGTTCACAAGCAAAATCATAGGTCGTTATAACAATCCCATCCTGCTCAAAAGTTTTTCCGTTGTTATTCCAGTCATTCGTATTGACGATGCTAACAAAAGGAACCGTATAGTATTCGTTTAAAAGTTCAAGCCATTGGTTTAATAAATCTGCATTTGGGATACAAAGAAGAATCCTACGGCAACCTTCTAACCATTTTTGAACCATTACAAGCATAGCTTCATGGCTTTTTCCCATACCTGCTTCATCGCATAAAATGGCACCTTTTTGATTAGAATGTAAAGCAAAAGAGGCTGCCGCAATTTGGAATGGGTATATTTCAATTCCGGAGGATGCAAACACGGGTGCAAAATCGTTGTCTTGTATAGCTGCATCTAACATACGTGCAGTATAATACGCATGAAAAGGTGTTTGTTGCATATTCATCCTCCTTTTTGAAAATTAAATGTAAAGTAACATCCGCTATTCTTCCGTATACTCATGCGGGCGTTCTTTATAGTCTTTAACTTTGTATTCGCCGATGGTATCGTATTTACTTGCTTTGGTTTCGGTAGGGGTGTTGGTGTCGTTATCTTCGCCGAGGATTGCATCGAAGAAGATGCGTTCAAGGTATTCATGTTTAGAATAAATACCTTGTGAAGCCCAAACGAGAGCGTTGCGCACGTATGCCGAGTTTGTTTTAAAGAGTTCGTGTTCAACTTCAAAACCCATTGATTTTGCAAGCAGAACAGCGAACACTATAACAGTTCTTGTATTACCTTCACGGAAGGGGTGTGTTTGCCAAATGCTCGCTATAATACGAACAAGCTTAAAAACTATATCCTTATCATTATCGCCGGTTCTTTTGAGCTTGGCGATTTCTCTCATTGTTTCGTTCAACTGCTTTTTAATTTCCTTAGGATAAGCATAATGAACAGTATCACCACCGAGGACGTCTTCGTATTTCACCATTTGAATGGTACGGAATTCTCCCGCCCAATCAAATATCTGACCGAAAATATTGCGATGAATATCCTGCAAAGTTTCGGTATTAAACTTATCATATTTATAATCATAAATTGCCGCCATAGAAAGACCGGTAATATCAGCCTCTGCCTTGCGGAGCAATTCTGAATCTTTTATATCTGCTAAATTTTTAAGGACGTTAACATCATTATATAAATAAGGGTCACGCATTCGTTATACCTCCGTTACAAAACCGTATCTTCTGAGTGTTTGTTCAAACACCGATAAGAATGTAATATTGCCGTTCTTCCAATTAGCAAGGTCATTTTTTACCCTATCGCTTACGGGAACACCTTCAATTGAGGTCATTGCATCAGAAAAGGAAATTCGTTTTTCTTTCTCGTCAGCAGATATACTATCCATACCACTTGTGAGCTTTAACATTTTTAATTTACGAAGCAATGCTTTATCCAACAACTCGGCAGCGGTTTCAATATCAGCAAGTCTGATTAAAATCTCAGGCAACTGTGATTCATATTCTTTCCTTATGGAAAGTTGATTTGTTATATCTTGAGCTTCTTCCGCCTTAATATATTTACTTTCAACAGTATCACCGTTGCGAGTTTGCAAATATAAATATTGCTTACCGCCAATCGTCTTTTTAGAAATATATCCCTTTGGCAAAACACCAAGCTTTTGCTCAATTTCAAGTTTTGTTGCAAGTAATTCTTTATACTCAAAAATAATATCAGTCATACTATTACCTCCTGATTACTAATAGTATATCATAAAATAACCTACAAATCAACAATTAATTGAAAATTTGTAGGTTAATTATATTATGGCGTAATTAAGATAGCAGTGATTCAATTTGATTTTCTTTCAAGACCGCCGTCACTTGCAACAAGCAAGGTGATACCTAAACATATTAGAAAAGCGCCTGTTGATGTTGATACCTTATACAAAAGTGCAAGATAGCCTGTCCGAACAGTAATTAATATTAAAATCAGCATAACAATACACTTAAACAGCTTCATTTTAAATCTCCTTTATGTACTTAAAAAGCCTTATTTCAAGCGGTTTTGTCAGCTGCTCCGCCGTAGTCATTCCACTTTGTTGGTTGTGCTTCACCGAAGCGCTGATAGTGAACGATTTCGCGCTCTCTGAGGAATTTAAGCGGTTCTCTGATATCGGGGTCATCGATAAGACGAAGCAGGTTGTCATAGGTTGTGCGTGCCTTCTGCTCCGCTGCAAGGTCCTCGTGCAGGTCGGTAAGCACGTCACCCTTAACACCGAAATATGCCGCGGTAAAGGGAACACCGCTTGCCGCAACGGGGTAAACGCCTGCCGTGTGGTCTACAAAATAGGTGTCGAAGCCTGAAGCCTTAATCTGTTCGGGGGTCAGCTCGCGCGTTAACTGCTGCACCATTGCCGAAATCATTTCCATATGAGCCAGCTCTTCTGTACCTATATCAGTAAGCAATCCCTTTAATTCTGCATAAGGCATAGAGTATCTTTGAGAAAGATAGCGCATCGAAGCGGCGAGCTCGCCATCAGGACCGCCAAATTGCGTGATGAGTATTTTAGCGGCTTTGGGGTCGGGATTTTTAATCTTTACGGGGAATTGCAGTTTTTTTTCATATTGCCACATAGACTACATCTCCTCCTGTCCGCAGTATTCCCAAGGCCACGGGTCGTCTACCCAACACCAGCGGTCGCCGTCTGAATCGTTTGCAGTAAGGACATACTTTCCGAAGCGAGCCTCATAGTCGGCAATCGCCATTTTGCGTTCGCCAAGCAGCGAGTTTCTCTTCTGGAGAGCCCGTTTGTCCCACTTGTGGGTATCAAGGTATAAGGTCAGCTCATAAAGAGCGAAATCAATCGCGTGGATGCGCCTTTTCATCATAGTCTTCATATTCATCATCTTCCGTCACATCCCGTAAAGGGCTTTAAAAGCTCGGGGAAAACGGTGCCCTCGATAAAGCCCTCCTCCAAAGGAAACAGCTCACTATAGAACTGAATTGGCACGTAAGCCATTGCAGGCACTGCGTCTTCGGGCAGGGCAGGGGGACGGTTCATATCGTCCGGCTCTACCGTGCCGAAAAATATTTTATTCAAGCAAAACAGCTCCTAAATTTTAAATAAATTGCGGACATACCGCAATACAGTATATGCAAGATTAGGAAAAAGGGAAGGGGAAAAGGGGTAATTTAATAAATAGACCTCGTATCGTAATTACATGTGACGAAGTCACACCTTCCCTATGCCCTTATGAGCCACACATTCAATTATTCATTATTACCTATTCATTGTCATAAATAATGCCGCTTCTTCATACATTTCTATTGAATGAAAATGGAAAGAGGACGGTATATGGCGCATACAAGCATTTATGAAGATATTAAACAGAGAACGGGCGGAGACATCTATCTCGGAATCGTTGGTCCCGTCCGAACAGGCAAATCTACCTTTATAAAGAAATTTATGGATACCCTCGTGCTCCCACGAATTGATGAGGCGGCAGTACGCGAGAGGGCAACCGATGAGCTTCCACAGTCCTCGTCGGGCAGAACGATAATGACCACCGAGCCTAAATTTATACCCGAAAATGCTGTTAATATCAACATTGACGGGGCATCAAATATGAATGTTCGGCTTATTGACTGCGTCGGTTACATTGTGCCGTCATCCCTCGGCTATATCGAAAACGACAATCCACGAATGGTCGACACCCCTTGGTTTTCCGAGCCCGTACCCTTTAACATGGCGGCAGAAATCGGTACAAAAAAGGTAATTACCGAGCACTCAACAATAGGTCTTGTGGTTACCACCGACGGCTCGATAGGGGAGATTCCGCGCGAGGAATATAAAGAGGCCGAAATGCGTGTTATTGAGGAACTAAAGGCGATAAATAAGCCATTTGTTGTGCTTCTGAATTCCACCGATCCCGGTTGTAAGGAAACGGTGGCACTCTGTAAATCACTTTCGGAAGAATATTCCGTCTCGGTTATCCCCGTAAACTGTCTTGAGTTGACAGAGAGAGATATTACTGCCATTCTTACCGAGATTCTTCATGAATTTCCCGTGTCAGAAATCAAGGTTAGCCTGCCCTCGTGGCTGTCCGCTGTGCCTCAGGAGCATCCCATCCGACGCGAAATTACCGAAACGGTACGAAATATTGCCGCTGAAATTACCCATATCCGCGATATAGATAAGCTCGCACAGGCTCTCGCAGAGGGCAAAAACGCCACCGACGCAAGACTTATTTCGGTCGACCTTGGTAGCGGCAACGCTCTTTTAAAGGTAGAGCTTGACAGAGCACTCTTTTATAAAATAGTTTCGGAAAGTGCAAAGCTCGATATTAAAGATGACCGCGAGCTTGTGGCATTTTTACGCGAAATGAAGGAGATAAAAACCCGCTATGAAAAGGTTAAAAACGCCCTTGATGAGGTAGAGGCAACCGGCTACGGAATTGTGATGCCAGATATCAGCGAGCTTACCCTCGAGGAGCCCGAAATTATGCGGCAGGGTGGCAGATACGGTGTGCGGCTTCGCGCCTCGGCTCCCAGTATCCATATGATGAAGGCAAATATCACAACCGAGGTAAGCCCTATAGTGGGTACCGAAAAGCAGAGCGAAGACCTTGTAATGTATCTGTTATCTGAATTTGACGATGACCCCGTAAAAATTTGGGATTCAAATATCTTCGGCAAGTCGCTTCACTCCCTCGTTAACGAGGGGCTTCATACAAAGCTTGCCCGAATGCCCGCCGATGCACGCCAAAGAATAGGGGAAACCATTGAAAGGGTAATAAACGAAGGCTGTAACGGACTAATCTGTATCATAATATAAAAAAGACCCGAAAGGGTCTTTTTTAGTGAAATCCGCTTACGCGGGTGAAATCGCTGCGCGGTGAAATCTGAACTGTCGTTCAGGTGAAATCCGTCTTGCGACGGGTTAATGTGTCTACGACGCATTATATATAGGTCGGCAAAGCCGACACATTAATTTTGCATTCTGAAATATGCACTAAAAAAGCAGACCTTAAAAGGTCTGCTTCATTTCTTCCCCCGTCATTGCCTCAAAGGAGGTTTTAACGGCTTTAAACGACATATCACATTCGAGCGAATATACCGGAACATTTTTCAGTACAAGGTCAAGGAGAGTGAGGGTCTGCATTTTAGCTTCACTTGTTTTTGGTAGATAAATCTGTCTGATAAGATAAGTGATTGCCTTTCCGGGAGGGAGCATTTTAATTCGGTTTTCCTTACCTCTGTTAATGATGCAAATAGCAGAAAGGGGAGCTGAGGTGTTTTTGTTCCAGTGTTCTTTGCCTGCCCACGGAGAGGAATAAACCGTGACGTCTCCTTCATCTACTTTAAGAATAGGCTTGTCACCGTTTATTATATCGACCGCACTGCCAATATGCTCATGCCAAAGCTTTATATGGGTAGATTTACCGGTACCGCTTGGAGCGGTAAAGATATAGGCGTTACCCTTATAGCTTATAGCCGCGCCGTGAAAAACGAAACGGAAAAGGGCAGGAAGCCTTTCGGCAATTTCTCTGTAAATGCAAATGCGTTCGGCATATTCGTCGGATACATTATCCTCGGAAAGAGCCTTTTCTGCCGCAATTTCCTCGTCTGTTGCCGAAACCGTAAAGGAGGGTTCGCCCGATGAAAGATACTTTTCGCAGTATTTTTCGATTGACGGAAATCTTGATTCAATTCCTATTAAAAGCTCGGCTAGCTTTACCACAATCTTTTCCACAAGGTGTACTCCTTTTGTTTGTTTATATATATTATATTATTTGTGAGAATCTCTGTCAACAAGACTATTTTAATTTTGGAACGAAGAAGAAATCTGTATCCCAAGCGGGTACGCTTGGATGGTGGCGCATATAAATATCATAATCGGGATTTATCGAGAGCACTGCTTCGGGAATTGTGAAATAATCTGCACTCTTGTGATAAGCGGCAATTCTCATTTTCGGTGTGTCTCGTTTTATTGTCTTTTCTGCACCGCGAATTGCCGAAAGCTCTGCCCCCTCAACATCAAATTTTATATAGTCAAAGCTCTTATCACGAGCCAAATTGTCAACCGTAACAGCAGGCAGGGGAGAGCCCTCGCCGATGCTAGACCCGCGCGATGCCTTCGCACCGAATAAAACCTCCCCGTCACTCTCCGAAACGGCGGCGTTTACGCACAAAGCACCAAGCCTCTCGGTGTTTCTGCAAAGCTTTAAAAAACTCTTTTTATCGGGCTCAACCGCCGTAATATGGGAAAGGCTATCAACACGGCGAACAAAGTCAAGCACCGTATCGCCACTGTATGCGCCAAGGTCTAAAAAGGAGGAGCAACCGCTAATATTAAGGACAGAATCAAAGACCTCATCCTTGTCGGTCTCGCACCCGAAAAGCAGTGAAATATCGCCCGTGAGTTTAAAAAGAACAGTATTTTTAAAAACTTTCTTGGACTGTTCGTCGGAAAGTAACGAATAAACCCTATGAAGCCGTTCGCCATTCTTGCTCGCATATTCAAGGTTAAAAATTTCACCGCCTGCAACTGGCACCTCGGGGGCAAGCAGGGTATGGCGCGCCATCACACGTTTTATATTTTCAAGCACCTCGGGTCGGTCGGACCCAAAGGAGAAAAGAGCGACAAAATCGCCGAAAAGAGCATCGGCATCAGCAAGTGATAAAACCCTAAAGCCTTTGTAATAGCGTTCACGCACAAAACCGTCGGATGCAAAAACACCCGAAACGGCAATACCGTAAGCCTCAAGCTCGGCAACTATTTTATCCGCACCGTTTCCCGTTCCCCACAGGAGAATGGGACGAGCCTCGTTTTTAAGCCTCTGCCAGATATCGGTCAATCTTATCACCTCCAAAAAGATACACGTCTTGCGTGAGAACATATGCCTTACTGCAATTACATGCTGGCTTCGCGAGATTACATACCAATCTTTCAGATTGGATAAAAAAAGACAGTCATTCGACTGTCTTTTTTGGTGCCGGTGGCGGGGGTCGACCGTCTGCTTCGCATACTGTTTCGCTTGTCGACCGTGCCCTACGGTCACAGTACCCGACTTCGCGCTCTGCCTAAAAAACAGTGCACTGTACTGTTTTTCTAAACGGCAGACCCTCTCGGGTTCGACCAGAAGAATCTTCTGTAATAATATAAGAGAATCAACCAAAAGGAAGATTCTCTTTTTTGGTGCCGGTGGCGGGGGTCGAACCCGCACGGTATCGCTACCAACGGATTTTGAGTCCGCCTCGTCTGCCAATTCCAACACACCGGCGAATATAGATATTATAAATTAATTCTATAAAAAAATCAAGAAGTAATTGACAAAAGGCTTGATTTTTCTTTTTGTTTATGTTATCATACTGCTTGTCGATAAATTTGGACGTTTAGCTCAGCTGGTAGAGCACCCGCTTGACGTGCGGGCGGTCATGGGTTCGAGTCCCTTAGCGTCCACCAAAAATATAAAGGAGAGGTTCGAAAGAATCTCTCCTTTTTATTTTTCGTAAATGTAAAAATGGACTCGAACCCGAGAGGGTCTGCCGTTTAGAAAAATGATACGGTGTATCATTTTTAGGCAGAGCGCGAAGTCGGGTACTGTGACCTAGGGCACGGTCGACGAGCGAAACAGTATGCGAAGCAGACGGTCGAGTCCCTTAGCGTCCACCAAAAATATAAAGGAGAGGTTCGAAAGAATCTCTCCTTTTTGTTATGCTTTCTTACGGAGCATATTCTCAAACGGAATCATAATGATAAATGCAACGCCGACGATTCCTGCCCATACGAGGATGAGATTTCCCCAACCGATTGTCGCTTAAATGCGGAGAATGCAACAAAGCACACGATTGCCATAAACACGAGCATTCCGCATGCAAAATTTAATACCGCCTGCTACATAAACTGCAAGGTATGAATGTGAAAATCTTAAAATTATAGACAAAATGGGGGAAATAATATATAATATTATCATAAATATAAGGAGATGGCTAAATGAAACTTAATATCAAGCGCACCGTTCTCGTCGGCTTTGCATTTATGGCAATAAGCTCATTCTGGCAGATGTATGATGCAGTTATGCCGAAAATTCTTACCAACACCTTCCATATCGAGGAGATTGCCTCGGGTGCAATTATGGCGGCGGATAACGTTATTGCCGCGCTTCTTTTGCCCTTCTTCGGCGGTCTTTCGGACAGATGCCGTTCGCCTCTCGGCAGACGCCGTCCCTTCATCCTTTTCGGAACAATCGCTTCGGTTACCCTTATGATGACTTTGCCCCTGCTCAGCAACAGCTATAATGCGGCGGCAAGCGGCCTGAAGACAGTCATTTTCGTCGTTTTACTCGGCCTTGTGCTTATCTCTATGGGCACCTTCAGAAGCCCTGCGGTAGCACTGATGCCCGACGTTACGCCAAAACCCCTTCGCAGTAAGGGTAACGCCGTTATCAACCTTATGGGTGCAGTAGGCGGCGTGCTCTATCTCGGAGCGGCGGCAGTGCTTTTACCCGGCGGAGTAGAGGGCCACGTAAATTATCTTCCCGTTTTCCTCGTGGTCGGCGGAATAATGCTTGTGTCACTTCTTGTAATAATGTTTGCAGTTAACGAGCCAAAGCTTGCCCGACTTCAGGCAGAATACGAGGCGGCTCACCCCGAGGAGGACCTTTCGGTAATCGGCGAAGACGAGAAGAGCGAGCTTCCGAAACCCGTTAAGAAGAGCCTCGCATTCATTCTCCTTTCAATTGCACTTTGGTTTATGGGCTATAACGGAGTTACCACCTGGTTTACAAAGTTTGCCGAATCCACCTGGTCTATGGGTGACAGCCAGGCGTCTCTCTGCCTTATGATAGCAACCGTCGGCGCAATTGTCAGCTATATTCCCATCGGAGTCCTTTCGGGTAAGATCGGCAGAAAAAAGACCATTATGCTCGGCGTTCTTGTGCTTGCCTCCTGCTTTGCGGCGGCCTTTGCCTACACCTTTATCTACGGCCGTTTCAGCTATATCCTTTGGCTTATATTCGCACTTGTCGGCTTTGCCTGGGCGGCAATAAATGTAAACAGCCTGCCTATGGTTGTCCAGATGTGCAAGGGAAGTGACATCGGAAAATTCACGGGACTTTATTACAGCTTTTCTATGTCGGCACAGGTAATAACTCCCATACTTTCGGGTGCGATTATTCAGTTCAGCGGCAGCTATATCTGGCTCTTCCTCTATTCGGCAATATGCGTAGCATTAGCGTTTGTCACAATGTCGGTTGTTCGCCACGGCGACACAAAAATAGAGGCAAAAAGTGGGCTTGAAGCCTTTGATGTGGAGGACTAAACTATGTTGGCAATAAGTCTTATAGTCGGCGCAATACTCATTTTTATGATATTTTTAATCATCTGTATAGCGGGCAGAGAGGGTAATCTCCAAACCGAGAGATTTCTTAAATTCCGCTATGCACATAGAGGACTTCACGGTGAAAACCAACCTGAAAACAGCCTTTCGGCATTTAAAGCCGCCGCTGATGCAGGCTATGGGGTTGAGCTTGACATCCATCTTATGCGCGACAACTCACTTGCCGTAATTCACGACTCATCCCTCAAAAGAACGGCAGGGGACAGCCGCAATATAGAGGAGCTTACCGCCGCAGAAATTAAGGATATAAAGCTCAACGGCTCAGACGAGCATATCCCCACATTCCGTGAGGTGCTCGAAACGGTTGACGGTAGAGTGCCGCTTCTTATCGAGCTTAAAACCGCCAATAATGTAAAACCCCTTTGCAACGCGCTTATGTATGAGCTTCGCGACTATAAGGGGGCATACTGTATTGAGTCTTTCGACCCCCGTGTCCTTTTATGGTTTAAAAAACACGCTCCGAGTGTTGTTCGTGGTCAGCTTTCACAAAACTTTTTGAAAAGGGGAGAAAACCTATCCTTTCCGCTTCGTGTCCTGCTCTCCTTTTTAACCCTTAATATCGTAACAGGTCCCGATTTCGTGGCTTTCAGATACTCTGACCGAAAATTTATATCAAACGCTCTATCAAAGAATTTTTGGGGAACAAAGGGCTTTGCCTGGACAATAAAAAATAAAAAAGACCTTGCGGAAGCAGAGAAGAGCGGCTATGCCGTAATTTTCGAGGACTTTAACCCCTAAATAAGAAGACCGCATCCGCGTACCTGCTCTATTGCAGGTCCCCTTCAGCGGTTTTTTAATGCAGATCTCCTTTCGCTTTTCCCCTTTCCCTAATCCCTATAAATGCGTCGCAGACACCTCTTAACTATTGCCTAGTCACTAGTGCCTATTGCCTATATCGTGCAGCTTTTTTCTTGAACGTGAAATCATATAGAGCGCTACCATAATCACCGCGACCGATACCGAAAAACCCACCGACGCAATTATACTGCGTCGGATGGTGGCATCCTCGCAGAATCGGGCGAGAAGGGCGGTTGTTAGTGAAAAAACCGACATAAGAGTTACCGAAATACCAAGACTTTTTGATGCCGAGAGAAGCGGGTCATCTATGGCGCTCAGGCGTCGTAGATTATAAACAGATACCCCGAGTCTTGCGGCGGTATATCCTCCCATAACCCAAAAAACAAGCCCTGAATACTTAGCACTTTCGTCCCTTGAAATTACGAAAATTACGATTCCAACCATCGTAACGCTGAGACATCCCAGCAGATATCCGCACCGCTCATAGCTTTTCAGGGCGCGCAGCTTGGCTTTATACCCTTTGTCGCTTTCCTTGAAACGAAGGTCTGCTTTTATCAGAAAAAACTTTAAAAGACAGAGCAAAATATAGTAAATCGCAACGCCGAGCATCCAAGTCGATCGATAGAAGATGCCCGTGAAAAATCCCCAAAGCGAGTATAAAAGATTAAATACAAACCCAAACCAAAGGATAAACCGTGCTCTGCCTTTTTCTGAGTTTAGAAATATATTTATCGATTTCAAAATATCACCTTGTAATATTATGTGTGGACAAAATTTATTAATGCAGAATTCGTAATGCAGATTAACCTTTCCATTTTCCCTAATCCCTAAATATATTGACATTTTTTTGCATAAATTATAAAATAATAATAAAGAACAGAAAAGGGGAGTTGATAAAATGAATATATGTGTTTACGGTGCGGCAAGTGCGCTTATTGATGATAAATATATTGAAGATGGCTTAAAGCTCGGTCGTGAGCTCGGCTCTCGCGGTCACACACTCATTTTCGGCGGAGGAAACTCCGGTCTTATGGGTGCGGTTGTTCGCGGAATAAGTGAAGAAAATGGACACAGTATCGGCATCAGTCCCGAATTTTTCAGACCCGACGGCGTTCTTTTCGAAGACTGCTCCAAAACCTATTTTACGGCAGATATGCGCTCCCGCAAGGCAATGCTCGACTCTCTCTCGGACGGATTTATCATCTCTCCCGGCGGTACCGGCACCTATGATGAGTTTTTTGAGATTTATACTCTTAAAAGGCTGGGACAGACAAATAAACCGATTGCAATCCTCAACACAAACGGATATTTCAACCCTCTGCTCGCCCTGCTTCATCGCACCGCAGAGCAGAAATTTATGGACGAATGTGACATTTCCGATATGCTATTCGTCTCAGATTCAGTTACAGAAGTTGTGGACTATATAGAAAAATCGCTCCCATAAGGCAGTAGACTTCTCTACAAATATAAAATGGTGTTCGAAACATATCGAACACCATTTTTATTATTTTTCTTTTGTTGTGCGTGGGTTTTCGGAGCGTTAGTTAGTCATTAGTGTAATTGTCGAAGTAGCCTTGAATAAATACAATCGGAGTACCCTTATCGCCCGAGCCGGAGGTAAGGTCGCAGAGCGAACCGATAAGGTCGGTAAGCTGACGGGGAGTTGTACCCTCGGAAGCCATCTTTCCAACGAGGTCGGAGTCTTTTGCCACGATGCGCTCCTTGATTGCCTCTTTAAGTTCATCGCCCGAAAGATCTGCAAAATCGTTATCTGCAAGGTATTTGAGCTTAAGCTCATTCGGAGTGCCCTCAAGTCCCTTTGTGTAAGCAGGGGAAACAACGGGGTCTGCAAGCTCCCAAATCTTTCCAACGGGGTCCTTGAAAGCGCCGTCGCCGTATACCATAACCTCAAGGGTCTTGCCGGTAGCGTCAAAGAGTCGCTTCTGGATGTCCAGGACTAAAGGTTGGCAGTCACGGGGGAAGAGCTTAACGGTTTCTTCGGTAGCCTTGTTAGAGCCAAGAAGACCGTATTTCTCGTTATAGCCGCTGCCGTTTACAGAAGAAGAGAGAATCTGGTCAAAGCCGAAAACCTTTTCTGCGCCGGCTTTTTCGAGGAGTCTGCGAGTTCTGAAACGGGTATGAATATCACAGTAAAGAACGTTTTTGGTAAAGGGGAGAACGGCACGGGGGTCGTTTGCGAAGATAATCTCGCATTCAGCTCCTGCCTCTTTGATTAAGCTCTCGTAATACTCAACATAGTCAACACCGGTAAATCTGTGCTTTTCATAACCGAAAAGCTCACGGTATTTTTCTAAAGTAAGTACGTCCTTATAGGGGTCAACACCCTTTTCGTCCATAGCGTCGATAGTAATAAGGTGGTTTCCAACCTCGTCCGAAGGGTAGGAAAGCATGAGCACAACCTTTTTGCAGCCCATAGCGATACCGCGAAGGCAGATTGAAAAACGGTTGCGGGAGAGAATGGGGAAGATAACGCCGACAGTCTCACCGCCAAACTTTGCCTTTACATCCTCTGCAATATCCTGAACGGAGGCGTAGTTACCCTGTGCACGGGCAACAATAGACTCGGTCATAGCAACGATATCACGGTCACGAATCTCTACATTTTCACTTTCTGCTGCATCAAGAATACATTTTGTTACTATTTCTGCGAGGTTGTCGCCCTCACGAATCATTGGTGCACGAACACCGCGGGAAACTGTGCCATATAAACGGCTCATTTTTAACACTCCTTGTGGCAATTTTTTGCCATTAAAAATTCACGTTAGTAGTATACCAAAAAAATATGTAAATGTAAACGAAAATTTTTCATAAATGTAAAAAAATATGTCAGAGTATTTTTGTATATATAGTAGATATTTAGTATTTACAATATTTTCATTAAGATCTATCATTATAATGGATATTATCATATATAAATTTTGGATTCAAATGTCATTCCGAGCGAAGCCGAGGAATCTCGTGAAAGAGGGCCGAGGGCAAAGGGAAAGGTGTCGGCAGAGCCGACTTATATATGATGTGGCGAAGCCACACCATAATTCTGCATTCTGAATTCTGAATTCTGCATTCTAAAAAAGTTCTTTACTTTTCAGAAACTTTATGCTATACTGTTTTGGCGACCGTTTACTAGGCTTTGGGTGACCGCTCCAATGGAGACCACCTAACGACCCATTGCGTGGTTAACGGAATAATTTTAAACGAGGTGAAAATAATGACAAACGAACAGAAGACAGCTATTATCGCTGAATACGCTCTTCATGAGGGTGATACCGGTTCTCCCGAGGTACAGATTGCTCTTTTGACAACCCGTATCAACGAGCTTACCGAGCACCTTAAGGTTCACAAGAAGGACCATCACTCAAGACGCGGACTTCTTAAGATGGTTGGTCACAGACGTAACCTTCTCGCATATCTTACCAAGGTAGATATCGAGCGTTACCGTGCTATCATCAAGCGTCTCGGCATCCGTAAGTAATTATGGAAATATGACAGACCGTGTATTTATATACGGTCTGTCTGTGTTTTTAAAAAGTCAAAAATCAGAGGAAAAGTAAAGCGGTAAATCGAGCTTCAAAGGATTTTTGAGGTTGGATTTATTGCTTAACTATCCTCTGTAAAAAAATATTGGAGGTAAAAATTATGTACGAAAATTTCAGAGTTTTTGAAACCGAATTTGCAGGCAGACCCCTTAAGGTTGAGACCGGTAAAATGGGTCTTCTCGCTAACGGCTCCTGCCTTATCCGCTACGGCGAAACTTCGGTTTTCTGTGCGGCTACCGCTTCTGCAAAGCCCCGTGACGGAATCGATTTTCTTCCCCTTTCTGTAGATTTTGAGGAAAAGCTTTACTCTGTAGGCAGAATCCCCGGTTCTTTCACAAGACGTGAAGGCAAGCCCACCGACAAGGCTATCCTTGCTTCCCGTGTAATCGACAGACCTGTTCGTCCTCTCTTCCCCAAGGATATGAGAAACGATGTTTCTCTCGTTTGTACCGTTATGTCGGTTGACCCCGATTGCTCTCCCGAAATCACCGCTATGATCGGTGCTTCTATCGCTCTTTCCATCTCGGATATTCCGTGGGAGGGCCCCATTTCGGGTATCTCTGTCGGCTATGTTGACGGCGAAATCGTTCTCAACCCCACAGCAGCGCAGCAGGAGAGAAACGAGCTTCAGCTCACCGTTGCTTCTACCGCAGACCTCGTTGCTATGATCGAGGCAGGCGCTAAGGAGATCCCTGATGACACTATGTTCGACGCTATTATGAAGGGTCACGAGGAGAACCAGAAAATCGTTTCCTTCATCAATTCTATCGTAGCAGAGATAGGTAAGGAAAAGTTCACATTCGAGTCTGCTAACCCCGATGAAGAAATGTTCGAGGCTATCAAGGAGTTCGCTATTGACGACGTTAAGTTTGCTCTTGACACTGACGATAAGAACGTAAGAGACGAAAGAATGCTTCCCGTTTACGATAAGGTTCACGAGAAGTTCGATGACATCTATCCTGAGCAGGAAATTGCAATCGATGATTGCCTCTATAAATTACAGAAGTTTGTAGTTCGCCGCTGGCTCCTTGATGAGGGCAAGCGTGTTGACGGACGCGGAATCAACGATATCCGTCCTCTCTATTCCGAGGTTGGCATTCTCCCCAGAGTTCACGGTTCGGGCCTCTTCGCTCGTGGTCAGACTCAGGTTCTCACTATTGCAACCCTCGGCTCAATCCGTGACAGCCAGCTTCTTGACGGTATTGACAACGAAACCGAAAAGAGATATATCCACCACTACAATATGCCCTCCTACTCGGTAGGCGAGACTAAGCCCTCTCGTGGTCCCGGACGCCGTGAAATCGGCCACGGTGCACTTGCTGAGCGTGCACTTCTCCCCGTAATTCCGTCGGTTGAGGAGTTCCCCTATACCATCCGCCTCGTTTCAGAGATTCTCTCCTCTAACGGCTCTACCTCTCAGGGCTCTATCTGCGGTTCTACCCTTGCTCTTATGGATGCAGGTGTTCCGATTAAGGCTCCCGTTGCAGGTATTTCCTGCGGTCTTATAACCGAGGGCGAGCGTTGGATGACTATGGTAGACATTCAGGGACTTGAAGATTTCCACGGCGATATGGACTTTAAGGTAGCAGGTACCAAGGAAGGTATCACCGCTATCCAGATGGACTTAAAGGTTCATGGACTTACTCCCGAAATCATTAAGGAAGCACTTGCCAAGACCCATAAGGCTCGTAATTACATCCTTGACGAGGTTATGCTCAAGGCTATCGCTGAGCCCCGTGCAGAGGTTTCCGAGTTTGCTCCCAAGATGATTCAGACCAAGATTGACCCCGAGAAGATTCGCGAGGTTATCGGTTCGGGCGGAAAGGTTATCCAGAAGATTCAGGCAGACTGCGAATGTAAGATTGACATTGACGACGACGGAAAGGTATTCATTACCGCCGTTAATGCCGACAATGCACGCCGTGCTCTTATGATTGTTGAAACAATCGCTAACGACCCCGAGGTCGGCGCTATCTATCGCGGTCGCGTTACCCGCCTTATGACCTTTGGCGCATTTGTTGAGATTGCACCCGGCAAAGAGGGGCTTGTCCACATTTCTAAGCTTGATGTTAAGCGCACCGAAAAGGTTGAGGACGTTGTAAATGTTGGCGACGAGGTTATCGTTAAGGTTACCGAAATCGACGACCAGGGCAGAATCAATCTCTCCCGTAGAGACGCACTTGTTGAAATCGAAGGCGCAGTTGTAGAAGACGACGGCGCAGAAGATAAGCAGGACAGAAAGCCCAGAAAGCGTCAGGGATTTAGAAAATAAAAAAAGAGCCTTCGGGCTCTTTTTTTAGAGTTCAGAATGCATAATGCTGAATGCAGAATTAAAGTGTCCTTCGGACAAAATAATTACGATACGAAAACAACTGTATTTATCTCATAAAGTAGTTATATTCGTGGCGAAGCCACACCGAAATTCTGAATTCTGCATTCTGAATTCTGCATTTAAAATTACCGGAGGTAATTATTTAATGTCAACAATACAAAACGAAATCTCCCGCCGTCGAACCTTTGCGATAATCTCGCACCCAGACGCCGGTAAAACCACCCTTACCGAAAAGCTGCTCCTTTACGGCAGAGCCATTCAGTCTGCAGGTAGTGTAAAGGGCAAGCAAAATGACAAGCATGCAGTTTCCGACTGGATGGATATTGAGAAGAAGAGAGGTATTTCTATAACCTCTTCGGTAATGCAGTTCGATTATGACGGATATTGCATAAACATTCTCGATACACCGGGACATCAGGACTTCTCGGAGGATACCTACCGTACCCTTACTGCCGCCGACAGCGTTGTAATGGTAATTGACGCGGCAAAGGGTATTGAGCCGCAGACGAGAAAGCTTTTCAAGGTCTGCGCAATGCGCCATATCCCGATTTTTACCTTTATAAATAAGATGGACCGCGAAGCGCGTGACTCCTTTGAGCTACTCGATGAGCTTGAAAAGGAGTTCGGCATCGGCACCTATCCTATGAACTGGCCTATCGGCTGCGGAGTTAATTTCAAGGGTGTTTTCGACCGCACAAAGCAGAGAATTTTAACCTTCGAGGATTCTCACGCAGGCGGCAGCCGTATTGAAGCTATTGAATGTGCCCTCGATGATACAGAAAAGCTCGACAGCCTTATAGGTGAATATTCCCGACGTGATTTATGCGATGAATTGGAGCTTGTTGAGGGTGCAGGCTATGAATTTGACCTTGAAAAGGTACGCTGCGGTGAGCTTTCTCCCGTATTTTTCGGCTCTGCTCTTAACAATTTCGGTATAGAGCCCTTCCTCGAAAACTTCCTCAAAATGACCACCGAGCCCCTCAGCCACAAATCGGGTGACACTGTTATCGAGCCTACCGACGAGCGTTTCTCGGCATTTGTTTTCAAGATTCAGGCGAATATGAATAAGGCACACCGTGACCGAATCGCTTTTATGCGAATTTGCTCGGGTAAGTTTGACCGTGCAAATGAATATTTCCACGTTCAGGGCAAAAAGATGATAAAGCTCTCCCGTCCTCAGCAGATGATGGCACAGGACAGAGCCGTAATCGATACCGCCTACGCAGGGGATATTATCGGCGTTTTCGACCCCGGTATCTTCTCAATCGGTGACACTATCTGCGAAAAGGGAATGAAGGTAGAGTATGCGGGCATACCCACCTTTGCCCCTGAAATTTTCTCTATAGTTGAGCAGATTGACTCTCTGAAGCGTAAGCAGTTCGACAAGGGCATCCGCCAGATTGCACAGGAGGGTGCAATTCAGATGTTCTTTTTACCGGGCTCTGGTATGGAACGCGTTTACGTCGGTGTTGTCGGTCAGCTTCAGCTCGAGGTTTTAGAATCGAGAATGGAGTCGGAATACGGTGTAAAATATAACCGTATTGACACACCGCTCTCTCTCGTCCGCTTTGCCGAAACAACCGACGGCTCAGAACTCAAGGACCTTAACTTAATGCAATCTACAAAGCTCGTTGAGGACGTAAAGGGAAGACCGCTGCTCCTCTTTACGGCAGAGTATGAAATAAACTGGGCACTTGATAAAAATCCCTCGCTTGTCCTAAAAGAATTCAGCCAGATTCAAGAATGTTAAAAAAGACCCGAGAGGGTCTTTTTTTATAGGGCTGAGTGCAAAAGGGTAAAGGGAAAGGATAATATGTGCCATTAATCATCTAAAAACTCCATTAAACGACGGAGTTTTTTTCACTATAATGCTTTATTACCTTCTGCATAAATTCCTCAGTTACCGAGAAGTGTTCGGCGAGGGAGGAAACCGACTCAACCCCGTTTTTTATTGCATTTTTTAGACGGGGCAGGGGAACAAGGTGTGAAATTGCCCAGCCGTCTGCCTGTCGTTCAAAACGGCGGCAGTAGATAGGCGATACATCGGGGCTGTATAGGGAATCTGTCTCAAAATGCCCCAGCTCGTGTGCAAGAATAACCCTCTCCTCGTTTGATTCGGGCGGTATATTCTTGTCAACTGCGATAAATTTCTTGCCCCTCATATTAATACAAAAGGCTTTTGCGTGGTGAAGATTTGCAAAATCGACGGTGATATTGTCGTTTTCTGCAATTTTAAAGAGTCTCTTTGTCTCCATTTTCTCGGCTCCTGACGAATGCGGCGTATCGGAGCACCTCTTCCAGCATCTCATCGGTAATGCCGTCTACACCACCAAAAAGACCCATTTTAAGGCTTTCGGTATCAGGTGTAACAAGCTCTCCCGATAAGAGATATTCAACACTGCAGGAAAAGTGCTCTGAAATTTTTTTAAGGGTGGCGGCTGAAAGTGATTTGTTTCTACCCATCTTAAAGTCGGTCATAATGGCACGGGGGATATCACAAATACGGCACATTTCGGTAATGTTACTGTTGTGACTGCGACACAGCGCCTCGATCCTTTCATAAACCTCGTTATTATTCTGTTCGTTCATATAAAAAACCTCCGGTTTTTAAAGCGCAAAGCGCAAAGTACATAGCGCAAAGTTAAGGAGTGGCTCCGCCACGATTTAATTATGATACGAGGTAAATCCGTCTGTTTTCGTATCGTAATTACTTCGTACGAAGGACACATTAACTTTGCATTTTGCGCTTTGCATTTTGCATTTTTAAGTATACTTCTTCCTCTGTCCTGAGATTGGGACATCTACTGAATTCAGTAAAAAATGTCCTTGACAAGGCAGATTTACCATTATATAATCAAGACAAAGTTACGTAAAACAGTAATTTATTCGACTTTTATCGTCATTATATTACATAATTACGTAAATGTCAACAAAAATTTTGGGAGGAAAAAATATGTATAAATGTAAAAAATGCGGTGCAGTTTTCAACTGCTATGATATTTTTATGGAAAGGTATTACCCTAGCGTTATGCCCTCGGTACCCGCGAAGCACTGTCCGTCCTGCAAAAGTGAGAAGGTTACTGTCTATGACGGGAAATATTGCGCCTGCTGTGGAATTGTTATCGACGAGTGGCAGGAATATTGCTCGGCTGAGTGTGAACATACCGCAAAGCTTCTTCAAGAGAGGGAAGAAAAGCGGAAACGACTTGTCCGCAGCTTTGAAATTTCGCTTGCTGTTCGGGAGGTTGAGGATTATAACCGCGAGCACGGAACACGACTTTCCTACGGAGAGTATTTTGCAAAGAAGGGACAGGGATTGCTACAATGACAGTAAATGAAATGAAAAAGGAGCTTGCCGACTATTCAAAGCTTGTTGCGAGAGCAAAAAGACTTTCGGCAGAGCTACGACTCTTCCCCGAGGACAGGGAGTTTTTAGAGCCTCTGCTTCAAAATATCAGCGAAAAAACGGTTGCGATAAACGGAATGATAAATACAGTAATAGAGCCCGAGAAAAAGGAAATGCTGTACCGAAAATACATACTCGGAGAGACCCTCGAGCAGATTGCCGAGAGTATGAGTTATTCCTCTCGCCACGTGCAGAGAATGCTTAATTCCTCAATAGAAAGCATTGCGGGGGTGAGCCAAAATGAGCAGTAGAGAGCCCTGCTTTACAAAGGTACCGAATACCGTTTTGGAAGCCCTGATAACCAGCGATTTTTCCTCGCGTGAGCTTCGCGTAATCCTCGCAGTAATCCGCCTTACACTCGGCTTTCATAGGGAGGAGGACGAGATTTCTCTAGGCACAATTTCGGACTTGCTTTTAATTGATAAAGGGGGAATATCAAGAACGGTAAATGGACTTATCGCGAAAAACGTTTTAACAGAATGTTGCCGTCCCGACTTTAATAAGGGGAGAATAATATCGCTTAATTCAGAATTTGAGGACTGGATTTTCAAATCGACAACAGTTGTCGGAAACGCAACCCCAACAGTTGTCAAAAACGCAACCCCAACAGTTGCTAAAAAGACAACCCCCACCTATTATAATAAAGAAAATATTAAAAAAATAACTAAAGAAAGTCGAATAGTTAATAAAAATTTTGAAAAGAAGAAAACATCATACGACATAGAGGCTTTTAAAGAGATGCTTAATCGACCGGACTGAGTACTGCCGATAAAAAAGCACCTCCGAAGAGGTGCCGTTGGTTGCTAGATTTTCTTTGTATCAATTTCTTCCTTACAGCGTGCTTTAAAGTCAGCAAGTGACATGCTGCCGAGGTCGCCGTTTTCTCCGCGTCCGCGAACAGATACGGTACCTGCTTCTACCTCTGCATCACCGACGGTCAGCATATAGGGAAGTCTCTGCAGACGAGCTTCACGAATCTTGTAACCGATTTTCTCGTTACGGGTATCAACCTCTACACGCATACCCATCTCTTCAAGTGATGCCTTTACCTCATAAGCATAGTCGTGATGACGGTCTGCAATGGGGAGTATGCGAACCTGCTCGGGAGCAAGCCAGAGGGGGAATGCGCCTGCATACTTCTCGATAAGCAGAGCGAGTGTTCTCTCATAGCAGCCGATAGAGGTTCTGTGAATGATGTAGGGATTCTTCTTTTCACCGTCGCGGTCGGTATATTCCATTCCAAACTTTTCAGCGAGCATCTGGTCAATCTGAATGGTAATAAGGGTGTCTTCCTTGCCGTGAACGTTCTTGATCTGAATGTCGAGCTTGGGTCCGTAGAAGGCAGCCTCGCCAACACCAATTTTATAGGGAATCTCAAGGTGGTCAAGAATACGCTTCATAACGCCCTGTGCCTCGTCCCACTGCTCGGTGGTGCCGATATACTTATCTCTGTTATCGGGGTCCCACTGGCTGAAGCGGTAGGAAACATCGTCGTAAAGACCGAGGGTTTTAAGCATAAAGATACATAGGTCGAGGCATCCCTTGAATTCATCCTCTAACTGCTCGGGGGTACACATAAGGTGACCTTCGGAAATAGTAAACTGACGAACTCGGATAAGACCGTGCATTTCACCCGAATCCTCATTTCTGAAGAGGGTAGAGGTTTCGTTATAGCGAAGGGGCAGGTCGCGATAGGAACGGGGTCTGTTCAGATAAGCCTGATACTGGAAGGGGCAGGTCATGGGGCGGAGTGCAAAGCATTCCTTGGTTTCATCCTCAGGGTCGCCCATAACGAACATACCGTCGGGGTAGTGGTCCCAGTGGCCCGAAATCTTATAAAGGTCGCTCTTTGCCATTAAAGGAGTTTTAGTAAGCTGCCAGCCGCGCTTTTGCTCCTCGTCCTCAACAAAGCGCTGTAAAAGCTGAATAACTCTGGCGCCCTTCGGGAGCATAATGGGAAGACCCTGACCGATATATTCGCTTGTTGTAAAGAGTTCTAATTCTCTGCCAATCTTGTTGTGGTCACGCTTTTTAGCCTCCTCAATGCGAGCAAGGTGTTCGTCAAGCTCTGCCTGTTTCGGGAAAGCGGTACCGTAGATTCTCTGGAGCATCTTGTTGTCGGAATTGCCGCGCCAATATGCACCGGTTGCGCTCGTTAACTTGAATGCCTTAACCGAACCGGTACTCATCAAATGTGCTCCTGCACAAAGGTCGGTAAATTCGCCCTGACGGTAGAAGCTGATTACAGAGCCTTCGGGTAGGTCGCGTATAAGCTCTACCTTATAAATTTCACCTTTTTCCTCGAAGAACTTTACAGCCTCGTCGAAGGGGAGTGTAAAACGCTCTAAAGGATGATTCTCCTTAACGATCTTCTTCATTTCTTCTTCAATTTTAGTTAGATGCTCGGGGGTAAACTTAACCTCCGAGTCGATATCGTAATAGAATCCATCATCAACGGCAGGGCCTATAGCAAGCTTTGCTTCAGGGAAGAGGCGCTTTACAGCTTGTGCAAGAATATGCGACGCTGTGTGACGATATGTCCAGCGGCCGTACTCGTCCTCAAAGGTTAAAAGCTCTAAAGAATCGCCGTCCTTGAGCTCTGTTCTAAGGTCGGTGTTCTCTCCGTTAACACGAGCGGCGCAAACATTTTTAAAGAAGCCGCCGCCAAATGATTTTGCAACGTCAAGGGGGTTCATTCCGTTTTCAAACTCTCTGACGTCACCGCGTAAAGATATTTTCATAAAAATCCCTCCGAAATTATTCGTTATTCATTATTACTTATTAATTAAAAAAAGCCCGTCCCGAAAAATCGGGACGAGGCTTTGAAAAACAAAACTCCGCGGTTCCACCCGCATTGCACAAAAATAAATTTTGTGCCGCTTTAAAACCCATAACGGTGGTTATCCGTTCTGTTCATCACAGACGCTCCGAGGTGGTGTTCGAAGTGGGTTTCTTTATCGGGCTTTCAGCCGTCGACCCGACTCTCTATAAAAGAAATACCCGCGCTACTGTCCTCATCAACGCTTTCTTCCTATATATTTTATAACCGAAATGCAAAAAAGTCAATAATTTATTGAAAAATCGTAGGAATTATTGTATTATAATTATAAATGCAGAATGCATAGTGCATAATGCAGAATTTCGGTGTGACTACGTCAAATGTACTTACGATACGATTACAAACATAAAGAGAATGAAATATATATTGTCACCGTATCGTATCTATATGTCCGAAGGACACAATAATTCTGCATTCTGAATTCTGCATTCAAATTACCGGAGGTAATTTTTATGGTTAAGCATATGATTATTTGGAAATTAAAGCCTGAATTTGATACTGCCGAGCGAAAGGCAGAGATAAAGGCGGCACTGGAATCGCTTGTCGGCAAAATTCCGGGACTTATTTCAATGAATATTCTGACCGAGGGCCTGGAGTCTTCGAGCGGCTCACTTATGATGGACTCTTCCTTCCTATCGAACGAGGCTTTAAAGGCTTATCAGCAGAACCCGCTACATAAGGAAATAGCAGTAAACCTTGTAAGACCAAGCGTAGAAAACCGGCTATCTTTTGACTATAATAACTAGTGCCTAGTGCCTAATTTTCGGAGGTAAAAAATGTTACCAAAACTCTATATCGTCGTTCCTTGCTACAATGAGCAAGAAGTTTTACCGATGACTTCACAAATCTTCATAAAAAAGCTTGAGGAGTTATCCTCGGCAGGAGAAATTTCGGAGGACAGCCGCGTACTATTCGTCAACGACGGAAGCCGCGACAACACCTGGGACATAATTCGGGAACTGAGCGAAACCTACAAATGGGTAGAGGGCATCTCGCTCTCCCGTAACCGCGGACATCAGAACGCTCTGCTGGGAGGCCTTATGTATGCTAAGGAGAGGTGCGATATTACCGTTTCAATCGATGCCGACGGTCAGGACGACATAAACGCCATAAACGAGATGGTAAAGGAATATAAAAACGGCTGTGAGATTGTTTACGGTGTCAGAGCCGCACGAAAAACCGATACCTTCTTTAAGCGTACCACCGCAGAGGGCTTTTATAAATTTATGCGGTTTATGGGGGCAGAGGTTGTTTATAACCACGCCGATTACCGTCTTCTCTCAAAGCGTGTACTCTGTGAACTCGAAAACTATAAAGAGGTTAATATCTTCCTCCGTGGAATGGTGCCGCTCGTAGGTTTTAAGAGTACAAGCGTATATTACGACCGCACCGAGCGACTTGCAGGCGAGAGCAAATACCCCCTTAAAAAGATGCTCGCTCTTGCTTGGAATGGAGTCACAAGCCTCTCGGTAAAGCCTATTCATATAGTTATGACTCTTGGACTTATAGTCTCACTTCTGGGATTTGCAGGCTGTATCTGGGCATTTATAATGGCTATTGTCGGAAGCACTGTTGCAGGCTGGGCAAGTACCATTTGTATAATCTGTCTGCTTGGCGGAATTCAGCTTCTCTCTCTCGGAATAATAGGGG
Source organism: Acutalibacteraceae bacterium (assembly GCA_045638145.1). Lineage (GTDB taxonomy): Bacteria > Bacillota > Clostridia > Oscillospirales > Acutalibacteraceae > SFWF01. The sequence continues at coordinate 1,793 of JAZUAU010000018.1, read as the reverse complement.
AGTATGTTGGAAAAATTTATCTTGAAACCAAGGGCAGACCGAGATATATTATTGAAGAAGAAACAGACCGCGAGCCTTGACAACCCGCGCAGAACCAAAGGGTTTAAAGAGCTTAATGAAATGCACCAAAGGTGCATGAAATGATTTCATCATGAAATAAAATTTGCCAAATTTTATTGTATCTAAACTATGTGCCGCATCTTTTGATGCGGCACTTTTAATGCATAGCATTTAATTCACTTTATGAATTTCATCGCAAATTAATTGTTTGCCTCTTAATATGAATAACCCGTTTTTCTTCTTAATATCTTTTTTATTTTTACAGGCTTTCCACACTTACGAGCATAGTCAATAATTGACTTTGTACCATTGCTTTTCTCGTCCCAAAAACAAATAATATAGTCGCTGACCTCTGCCATTTGTTTGTTCCGTCTTGGTCCTGCGCTTCTGCCGTATCTTTTCCAATCAGCAGGGTATTTTTCAACCCTAAATCCGTTTTCTTCTGCATAGCGTTCCCCGATAGCATCAGCGCCGCTGGCCCCGCCCGATACGATAACAATATCGTTTTCCCTTCGGACATTAGACAGGCAAAAATCAATATAGGGTTTTGCCTCGTCATAGTTATTATAATCTCTGCACCCCGCAATAACAACCCTTTTAATCGGTAGATTATCCCTTAACATATATTAACCTCAATAAAAAAGCGTATCCCGAAGGATACGCCGAAAAAGTGTTTATCCTTCGTTGCGACACGAATTCCCAAAAACGAGAATAAGGCAAACACCTTTTACCAAGGTATTTACTCGTTTTTGGAAAATATTCAATTCGTGTCGCAAGAATATATTACCATAAAAACAAAAATATTGCAACTACAAAAAACCGCCTTCCGTTATGGAGACGGTTACAGGCTGGGTTAATGATTTCATCATGAAATAAAATTAGCCTCAAAGACTATCTAAAACTATGTGCCGTATCTTTCGATACGGCACATTTCATGCGTAGCATTTAATTCACTTTGTGAATTTCATTTGCCGAAAGGCAAATTTCATACTAAATTATATTTTTCTTTTGTTGTATTGATAGAAGAAATTAGCATTCGCCTGATTTTGCCGCAATCATTTTTTAACTCTGAATATTTTTCGGTATTAATCATATTTGTTCTGAAAAATAATTCAAGCCAATATTCGGTTTCATAGCATTCTTTAAGTGATATTTGAAATTTTGAAACAAAATCGGCTTTGCTTTGAGCATAATTGGCTTCGCGAATATTTGCGCCAATGCTCGTACCACTTTTTAATATTTGGTTTTTTAAAACGCCTTTTCCTTCTATTTTTTCTGTCAGATTAACTATTTTTACAGCAAAATCCATTGAGAGATCTACCAGAGCGTTTTCTGCCATAATTTTCTCCTTTAATGAAATGCGCCGTGGCGCATGAAATGATTTCATCATGAAATGCACCAAAGGTGCATGAAATAAAATTTGCCAAATTTTATTGTATCTAAACTATGTGCCGTATCTTTCGATACGGCACATTTCATGCGTAGCATTTAATTCACTTTGTGAATTAAATTTGCCGAAAGGCAAATTTAATTGCAAATAATCCTTGATTATTTGCTGGCCTCTTCAACGGCAACTGCGCAAGCTACGGTCATACCAACCATGGGGTTGTTACCGGCGCCGATCAGGCCCATCATCTCGACGTGTGCCGGGACGGAGGAGGAACCTGCGAACTGAGCATCGGAAGTCGGATCGTAGCCATGTCGTTCTGTGTGCCAAGGAGTTGTGCCTCTCT
>JAZUAU010000017.1:0-61068 GCA_045638145.1 Acutalibacteraceae bacterium | reverse complement strand
GGTTTTGTCCCGTATATTTATTTAGTATAATATTTTCCTTTATGCCGCCCTCGGTGTTAATATATTCTATGTAGGTATCTGTGCCGAACGCGTTGGGATATATTATCTTTCCGTTTCCTTTTTCCGCGCCGATACGAGCCGTCGTGTTTACCGCAGAGGAGGACTTCGCCTCAAAGGTAAAGGCATTATTGAAATTGATGCCTTTATTTGCGGTGTTTGCAAACTGAACGGTAAATCCATTTGCCGCGTTTTCGTATGCATATTCCGATTTTGAGTCCTTAGCAGCCGATAAGGTCTTTATACCGGTATCAATATACTGCGGATTTCCGTCTTCGTCAATATATTTAACGGGGGAGGAATGGATTATAAGCTTTCCAGTGCCGGTATCGGGGTCTTCGGTACGGATGGTATATAGCTCCATAGGGTCGGCTTCGCCGTTTTCGCCAAAGCTGCCGGAATGAAGATACACTTTTGAATTTGCACCTTCGGATGATAACAGAGCTTTAATATTATCGGGCAGTTCACTAATGCTGAATGATTTTTCGGTCAAAGCAGACTGCTCCGACAAAACGGCATCGCTTGCAGCTTCCGCTAATTCCGTTACGGGATTCTCCGCTACGGCAGTAACTGCTGTTTCTGCGGCGGCGGGCGAAATCGATAAAAGAATAAGACATATTGATAAAACGAGTGATATAAAATATTTTTTAAATTGCTTCTTCATTGTTTACTTTCCTTTCTGTTGTAAATTTTTGTGGTAAAGGAAAAGCGCACAAACCGAGAGAGGTCGGCTTGTGCGCTTTAATGAATACACAGCAGGTGGTATTGGATAGAGGGTGTTGTTCGTTCTGCTGCGCGGCGCAACGAGCCGTGGGTTTTAAGCACGTGAACCATTTCCAACACCTCCAATATTTTTACTATCACTTGTTGCTTTGATTATAGCACGAAAAACAGTAAATGTCAATATTTTACAATTAAATTCTTAAAACACAATCAACATATTACCCTAATTTGGTAAATTCGGGTATTTCGGGTATTTTATTGACACACTGTAAAATTGCAAAAAGCAATAATCGTTATTTTATCCTTATAGTAATCTCTCCGCTATTAAGGGTGGTTTTGGTGCCGTCCTGATTTTCCGCTATAAGTCCGCCCGTTTCGTCTACGTCGAGGGCGCGAGCGTCAAAGCGTTCGCCGTTTTTAATATAGTAAATCTCCTGTCCGAGCACTGCGCTTAATCTCTTATATTCTTCTATTATATCTGCGCTGTTTTCTTTTGTAATCTTTATTATTTCCTCTGAAATTTTCAGAGCAAGACGGCTTTTGTCTACATCCTGAATTTCGAGGGAGGAAGCGGTATTCTCAATATCCTCGGGGAAAGCCTCGGTTGAAAGATTTATTCCTATACCGATAAGAACCGCGCCTCCTACAGCTTCGCAAAGGATTCCCGCCGCTTTTTTGCCGTCGGCTAAAATATCGTTTACCCATTTTACCGTAAGTCTTTTATCGGTAAGAGGGGAGAGGACACGAACTGTGGCAACCGATACCGCAACGGTTAGAGCGACACCCTCCGAAAAACTTTTTTCGAAGGGAATGGCAAGGGTCATATAAAGTCCCGAATTTTTTGGAGAATAAAAGCTTCTGCCAAGTCTGCCTCTGCCTGCCGTTTGCTCGTCTGTCGTAAAAAGGGCGGGAAGAAGTCCGCCGCCGTTTAGGTAATCGCGGGCAAGTTGATTGGTCGAATCGGTAATTTCAAAATGAAAGGTTTTAATATCCATTACTGCTTTTTTATCTGTCTTTGCTCGTCGAGTGTCATCGAGAAGCTGGGGAGAAATTCCTCCATAAATACCGAAACCTCGGGCAGAGACATCTCCTCGAGAGAACGGCGAGCCGTCTCTTCGGCAGAGGAAAATTCGCGATTGCCCATATTCTTTTCCTCAATGCACTTTATAAGAGCCGAAAGCTTGTCTGCCGCCTTGATAAGCAGATTGCTCTTTTCGTCGGGAGAGTAAAGAGGGGCATAATCCTCCCTCATATCCTCGGGAAGCATTGAGAGAAGCTCCTCCTCTGCGACAGCTTCAATTTTTTTATAAGCTGATTTTATGTCGGGGTTATAGTATTTGATAGGCGTCGGAAGGTCGCCCGTCAGAATTTCCGATGAATCGTGGAACATTGCCGCAGTTGCAACGGCATTGGGGTCAAAACTGCCACCGAAACGCTTATTCCCGATAACGGCAAGTGCGTGGGCAATATATGCCACCTCAAGAGAATGCTCACTTAAATTTTCCTCGCGGGTATTTCTCATAAGCCCCCAACGCTTTATATATTTCATTCGGGAGAGAATTGCGAAAAAATGACTCATAATATGTCCTCCGAAAATATTTGCTTCATTGACTATTATAGCATCAAATGTTATAATATCAAATAGAATTTTGGGAAGCGAGGCGAAAATGATGACCTTTAGCGAGGCGAAAAGAAATATTTGCCCCAAGGAAAAGGGAGGGGGTTTAAGTATTTTTCTGACGGCGATGCTGTGTGCCGCCTGTTTTTTTGTGCCCTATATGATACTCGACGGAGGATATTTCTTATTCTTCGGTGATTTTAACGTTCAGCAGATACCCTTTTATCAACTTGCACACAATGCTGTTCGCAACGGCGAAATGGGTTGGAGCTTTACTACCGACCTCGGTGCTAATTTCATCGGCTCATACACATTTTATCTGCTTGGCAGCCCCTTTTTCTGGCTGACAATTCCTTTTCCGAATTCGTTTGTGCCCTTCCTAATGGGACCGCTGCTTATTTTAAAGTTCGGATGTTGTGCACTCACCGCATATTTTTATCTGAACAGATTTGCAAAAAATCCCTTGACGGCGCAGATTGGCGCAATGCTTTATGCCTTTTCGGGTTTTTCGGTTTATAATATTTTCTTTAACCATTTCCACGAGCCGCTTATCTTTTTTCCGCTGCTACTACTAAGCTTTGAATATCTTATAACCGAAAATCGCCGTGGTGTCTTTGCAATTGTAGTTGCACTCTCGGCTATTGTAAACTATTTCTTCTTTGTAGGAATGCTCGTTTTCGGTGTTATCTATATGGTAATTCGCCTTATTTCAAAGGCGGTAAAACCCCACTGGACACTGATACTTTGGATATTCTTTGAGGTAATACTTGGAATCCTGCTTGCCGCCTTTATCCTTTTGCCTTCCTACCGTGCAATCGCAGGGGCAGACAGAGTAGACAATATAACTTTGGGCTGGAATTCGCTTCTGTACGGAAAAGAAAGCATTTATGCAAACGTTTTCGAGATTTTCTTCTTCCCACCCGATCTTCCTGCCCGTCCTGTTTTCTTCCCGAAGTCGGAGGTTAAGTGGTCTTCTCTCGGTGCATGGATGCCTGTATTCAGCATGGGGGGTGTCTTTGCGTGGTGCAAGGCAAAGCGTGGCCATTGGATAAAGCGAATTATTATCACCTCTGCCGTTATGGCAATGGTTCCAATACTGAATTCTGCGTTTTATATGTTCAACGACGCATACTATGCCCGATGGTTTTATATGCCTATTCTTATGATGTGCCTTGCCACAGTTTTGGCTATCGAGGAAAGCGAAATCGATTGGAGAAAGCCCTTTATTTCCGTTTCGGCAATAACCCTTGGAATTGCCCTCGTTATCGGTCTTTTCCCACAGAAAAAGGCGGATTCAGAGGAAATTATAATCGGTCTTTTTACCGACCCAAAGAATCCAATGTATCGCACACGCTTTATCGTTACGGTGCTGATTGCGGTTTGCGGACTGCTTGTGCTGGCACTTCTTTTATATCTTAGAAAGCTTAATTTCAAAAAGTTTTTACAAAGCTCGGTTATTGCCGTTGCAGTTATATCTATTATCTATGCAAACTGCTTCATCCTCTGGGGCAAGCAGCATTCCTACAGCAATGAGGAAATGATAGATAACCTTATTGAAAGTGATCTCACATTGCCTGGCGACCCCGACACCTACCGAATCGACGTTTATTCGGGCGTTGATAATACGGCAATGTTCCTCGGCTATTCGAGCATAAACTGCTTCCATTCTATAGTCCCGACCTCTGTTACAAAGTTTTATACCTTTATTGGCGAGCAGAGAGGTGTTGCAAGCCGTCCGAAGGAGGATTCTTATCCCATCCGCTCACTCTGTTCGGTTAAATACCTCGTTGCGAGAAAAGGCGGAGAAGCCTTCGTTGATGAGAACGGAAGGACAAAAATGTTTGGTTTTAACTATATAGACACCCAGCAGGGCTTTGATATTTATGAAAACGCAAACTATATCCCTTACGGATTTTCTTATGATATTTATGTGACCGAGGATGAGTACGAAAAGTATTATACAAGCGACAAGGCAAAGCTGATGCTTAAAGCAATCGTGCTGAGTCCTTTTCAGGTTAAAAAATACGGTCATATGTTCCAAAGCATTGAAGAATATTACGGTAGCGGCAATAGCTTATATCTTTCAAACTCTTCGATGGTAGAGGACTGCGAAAAGCGTAGAGAGACCGCCGCAACCTCCTTCACAACGGGCAAAAACAGCTTCCGTGCCACCGTTACAAGAGGAAAGGAAACCCTCGTTTTCTTTTCAATTCCCTATGACGAGGGCTGGCGCGCCTACGTTAACGGCGAAGAGGTAGTTATTGAGGATGTAAATATGGGCTTTATGGCGGTGCCGGTAAAAGCAGGCGAGAGCACCATAGTTTTCGAATATGAAACACCCGGTCTTAAAACGGGAATTATAATTTCATCTGCCGCGCTTTTGGTGCTAATAGCCTATATGGTCTACTTTTCGCTCAGAAAGCCGAAAATCCCTGAATACCCCGAGGGCGACGAGTTACTGGAAACGTGGAAGGAACCCAAAAATATAGATGATATTATTGAAATAACAGAATAACAAAAAGGACTGCCAGCGCAGTCCTTTATTTGATTTAGGATTAATAGTTGTAGTCGGGCTTTACGGGCTTGCCGGTGGTGAAGGATTCGATAATAGCAACACCGAGAGCAACAGTCTTAGCACCCGAAACACCGTCGGTAATAACGGGTCTGTTCTCGAGAATTGCGTTGCAGAAATCGGTAACCTCTGCGGCAAAGTTGTGGTTGTTTATAGAAATCGGAATGGTAACGGACATAGTTCTTGTGTCCATACCCTCAATCATATCCTCCTTGAAAAGGGTAATATTAGCCGAGGTGTTGTCAAATATAATTGTTCCCTTGGTACCGTAGAGGCAAGAGCGCATTGTGTAAGCACGTTTACAGCCGTGAGAGTTAAACACCTTACCGATAACGCCATTATCGAACTTCATAATAGAAATAGAAGTGTCGTGAATCGGCCAATCGGTGAGGGACTTGTTATTAGCATAAGAGAAAACCTCTTCAGGGTCTCCCGCAATCATTCTGATAAGGTCTAGTGCGTGGCATCCGCCACCGAGAATAGGCTCACGCTCAGGTGTCTTTCTCCACGGAATCGTATTGTTTCCGTAAGCAGAGCCTGGAATCTTTGAATAGTCATGTGCATATTCAGATTCAATGAAGAAAAGATCGCCGATAACGCCTGCTTCAAGCAGCTCCTTTGCTTTTACAAAAGCGGGAGTATAGCGGCCAATCTGACCAACCATAAGCTGAACGCCTGTCTCGCGAGCAACCCGAATCATTTCTTTACATTCCTCAAGGTCAAGAGCCATGGGCTTTTCGCAGAGAACATGCTTTCCTGCTCTCATAGCGTCGCAAGCGACAACGCAGTGCTCCTGGTCGGGAAGAGGAAGGGTAACAGCGTCGATATCGTCGCGAGCAAGAAGCTCGTTGTAATCCTCGTAATAGTCTGGTATGTTATATTGTGCAGCCCTTGCCTTTGCTTTTTTAATATCTATATCCGCAATAGCAACAACCTTGCAATTCTTTGAAAGACCGATTCCCGCAAGATGAGAATTCGAAAAAGCACCCGCTCCGATAACACCTAAACAAATGATCTTGTCCATTTTGATTCCCTCCGTATATAAATGGTAAAGCTAGACTAATATTACATCTTTTATATAACTCAAACGTTATAAGATGTCAATGAAATTTTCTGCTTTTGCAGAAAGTGAAATAAAATTCACATTAACATTTGCAAAGCAAATATTTCATACGCGAAAGCGTATTTCACGGCATAGCTATTTCACTCGCCGTAGGGCGAATTTCATTAAAAAAAACGACTTGTTTTGGCAAGTCGTTTTTTCTGGCGGAGCGAGAGGGATACGGTGCGCTCTCGGTTTATGCCGACCGCTCCGAGCGGTTAACGGCAAAACCTTCGTGCTGCCGACTCCACGGTTCAAAAATGCTATCGCGCATTTTTGCCCGCTCCGACGAACCCGAGGGTTCTCATCCCTGATTTACTGAAAAACAAAATGAGCCCAACCTTGCGGCTCGGCTCATTTTTCTGGCGGAGCGAGAGGGATTCGAACCCTCGGTCCCGTGAGGGATTACCTGATTTCGAGTCAGGCTCGTTATGACCACTTCGATATCGCTCCGTATATTTTACGTGCCTATTTATTATATTTATATATAGGTAGAATGTCAAGAAATTTATTGCTGTATTTCAAAAAAATATATTGACATCTTTTGAAAATGTGATATAATATCAATTACTGTGATTTTCTGTTTGGGCCAATAGCTCAGTTGGTTAGAGCAACCGGCTCATAACCGGTCGGTCCGGGGTTCGAGTCCCTGTTGGCCCACCATTTCCAAACAGTATAAAGGGGCGTAGTTAAACGGTTTAACAGCGGTCTCCAAAACCGTCAAAGAGGGTTCGACTCCTTCCGCCCCTGCCAAAATAGAAGAAGCACATCCGAAAGGCTTGTGCTTCTTCTATTTTTTGTAATGAATAGGGAGTCGAACCCGAGAGGGTCTAAAAATATGTTGAATTATTTAGTATGCGGTAATATAATAGTTATGAAATGGGCCCGTAGCTCAGCTGGGAGAGCGTACGGTTCGCATCCGTAAGGTCGGGAGTTCAATCCTCCTCGGGTCCACCAATGAGAAGAAAGCAGCTAGCCTACGTTAGTTTTTCGATCTTATGATTGGAGGCAAATATATTATGTTTCACTTTAAAGATAAGAGAACAAAAATCTGTTTTATAGGTATGATGATCAGTTTATTGGTTCTTTTTTATATGTTCTTTGCCACGGACGGTATGACGGGTGACAAAGAGTTTTCGCAATACACGCAAAGTGATTGGGCGATTGCGATAGTTCCGCTTTCGATCATGGCTGTTTCTGCTATTTCAACTTTGGTTTTTTCGCTTATTATTTTAATCCCAATAATGCGTATGTACCCTGCAATAAGTGATTACGTAAAGAATAAGAAATTTGACGATATTGATCCGGAAACCGAAATTATTATTTTTGATCATAACGAGTTTAAACGCGCTTGTTGTCGTACCGAAGCCGAAAACGGTATTTGGATTTCGGTTAAAGAGTACGATATTAAAGTGAGAGAATGGGTTGTTCTAGAGGAGGGACGCCGCATTGAAAAAGCAGACGATCTGCCGGTCATATTACTTCAAGATTACGAGTATGATGAAATTAAGGTTTATTATTCCGATAAAGAAGCATAGTAAAACAAGTCGAGGCTTATAACCTCGGCTTATTTTCTTTCAATAATCCCAAATCTCTTTTTCTTTGGCTTAATATATAGGTAGAATGAGAAAAGGAGTTTTTATTATGTCTGTTATTTTTAAGATTTTATTATTTATCTATATTGGCTTGGCTGTTCTTTTAAAGGTTATTGAGCTTGTTTCCAATATTTGCTATCGACATTATAAGGTGCGCGCAAGAAAGGGAAAGTCTTGCAAACGAAAGAATAAAAGAGACAACTTTTTCCTTGTGCTGTTAGGCTCGCTCTTTTCATATCCATATAATGATAATACGGTGGGGAATTATATCGCCGAGGAGCAAAACCGCATTTTTATCGAGAATAGCATCCGTGCTCACGAACAGGCGGTGAGCGATCATTGCTCTGCGGTGCAGTGTCATAACGATATGTTCAATACTTTTTAGTGCGTTTGTTAAAATTGTACCCTAAAAATGTGGTTCCTTCACTAAAAAATTACGGGTAAAAACGTTGTGAAACTTGCAAAAGTATGATATTATTAATATATAGTATTTTGCAATCAGAGGTGGCCGTTTGAATCCGAAGCTTAGGGAAAAAACCCTTGAATCCCTTTCGGCAGTTTTGCCTATTACGGGCATAGTGCTTCTTATCAGTATACTAATAGTACCGCTCGATCTTGGAACAATGGTAATGTTCCTTGTTGGGGCCATTATGCTCATTTTCGGAATGGGCTTTTTCCAGCTTGGCGCAGAAATGGCAATGACCCCGATAGGCGAGGGCATTGGTGTTGAGTTATCGAAAACAAAAAAACTTCTTGCCGTTGTATTAATCGGCTTTGTTATGGGTGTTATAATTACCATATCCGAGCCTGATTTGCAAGTTTTGGCAGAGCAGGTGCCGTCTGTACCGAATATTGCGCTGATTCTGACAGTCGCAGTAGGAGTGGGAATTTTCCTTGCCTTTGCGATTGCAAGAATCAAGTATCAGATAGACCTGTCAAAAATACTTATAATAATATACGTGCTTGTAATCGGCGGCTCGTTCTTTGTTCCTAAAGAATTTCTTGCCGTAGCATTTGACTCGGGCGGAGTTACGACAGGTCCCATGACGGTGCCATTTATAATGGCGCTCGGTGTAGGGCTTGCCTCGGTCCGTTCGGACAAAAACTCTGCAAGCGACAGCTTCGGTCTTGTTGCACTTTCAAGTATCGGACCTATTCTTGCCGTTTTGCTCCTAGGCTGCTTCTTTAAACCTACCGAGGCGATTTATTCCGTATCGGGTGTTGCTGCTGTTGAAACAACACGCGACGTAGTAGAGGTTTTTGCCTTCGGATTGCCTCACTATTTCGGCGAGGTTGCAATTTCGCTCGCCCCAGTTGTTGCGGTATTCTTTATTTTTCAGCTCATAACGCATCGCTACAGAAAAAGACAGTTAAAGCGAATTGCGGTAGGTATGGTATATACCTATATAGGGCTTATACTTTTCCTCTGCGGTGTAAACGTAGGCTTTGCCCCCGTGGGTTCCTTCCTCGGTCAAGCAATCGCGTCCCTTTCTTATAAATGGATACTCATACCGATAGGTATGCTAATTGGTTACTATATAGTAAAGGCGGAGCCCGCAATTCAGGTTTTAAACCATCAGGTAGAAAATGTTACAAACGGCTCAATTTCGGTTAAGGCTATGAACCGCAGCATGTCGATAGGCGTTGCGATAAGCGTCGGTCTTGCTATGGCAAGAGTTCTATTTAATGTTTCGATTGAGTGGATTATAATTCCCGGTTATGCCGTCGCCCTTATTATGTCGATATTCGTGCCTAGAATATTTGTCGGTATTGCGTTTGACTCGGGTGGAGTTGCAAGCGGACCAATGACCTCGACCTTCCTTTTGCCCCTTTCGATTGGTGTATGTCAGGCACTTGGCGGTGATATAATGACCGATGCGTTTGGTGTTGTGGCACTTGTTGCACTTACACCTCTTATTGCAATTCAGATTATGGGTCTTGTTTATAAGATTAAAACTGACCGTCTTGCAAAGCGTATTGCAGGCTATGGTATTTCTGCCGACAGCGACCATATTATCGATTTCGAGGAGGTATAGAATATGGAACGGAAAAAGATAAAGAGCGCGTATCAGTTTCTAATGCTTATCGCAACCCCGAAGCTAACAGACAAAGCGGCGGATATGTTTCTTAAAAACGCTATGCCGATTCTATACCGACTAAATGCCGAGGGAACTGCTTCGAGCGAGATAATGGAAACTCTCGGACTGGGTGGAGTTGACAAGAATATACTCGTAAGCACCGTGCCGAGAGAATATGGAAACACTATTCTCGGGAAGCTTCATTCTGAGCTGAGACTCGACGCGGTAAATAGCGGAATAGCATTTACTATTTCACTTACGGGTGCGAGCAAGATTGTTGTTGATATAATGGAGCACGCGAGTGAAGAGACAAAGGATAACTTTAAGAGAAAGGGTGGGAGCACCGTGACAAAATCAAACTATGCTTTAATAATTGCAACCGTTGACCGAGGCTTCAGCGGCGAGGTTATGGATGCCGCAAGGTCGGCGGGCGCAGGTGGAGGAACGATAGTTCACAGTCGAAGCGTTCAGGGCGAAGAGGCTACCGCTTGGGGTCTTGGAGTAATTGAAGAAAAAGAAATGGTGCTTATTCTTGCTGAAAAGGAAAACAAAACGGCAATTATGCGCGCTATCAGCGAAAACTGTGGCGTAAACACTAATGCAAAGGGAACAGTAATATCCCTTCCTACAGATTCCGTAATGGGAATATAATATTTTTTACAAAGTGTCGTGTTCTTTAAAAGAATGCGGCATTTTTTGTGAAACTTATGAAATTTTAGTGAAAATTGCATATCCTATATTGAATTTGATAACATTAAATGGTATAATTAATAATATTTGGAAGTGAGGAAGCGGATAAGCTGATTTTTGCTTTTAACAATATATAAAGGAGAAAGATTAATGAGTAAAATTTATACCCAATCAGCAGATCAAGTTCTGCAGGAACTGGGCGTTAGTGCCGAAGGTCTTTCCTCTGCCGAGGCAAAGGAAAGGTTTGAAAAATACGGACCTAACAAGCTAAAGGAAGCACCTAAACCTACCCTTATTCAGCGTTTTATTGCACAGCTTAAGGATCCCATGCTTATTATACTTCTTGTAGCAGCGGCTGTCAGCGCACTGACAGGAATGCTTGCAGGTGAGAGCGAGTGGGCAGAGGTTATTATAATCCTTGCTGTAGTTCTTCTTAATGCTATTCTAGGTGTAATTCAGGAGAGTAAGGCAGAGGCCGCTATCGAGGCTCTGCAGACTATGACAGCTGCCACCTGCAAGGTGCTTCGCGACGGTAAGCTGGCGGTTCTCCACTCTGATGAGCTTGTGCCCGGAGATGTCGTGCTTCTCGAAGCAGGTGATTCGGTGCCGGCAGACGGACGAATTATTGAAAATGCCAGTTTAAAAATAGAAGAGGCGGCGCTAACCGGAGAATCTGTCCCCGTAAACAAAATTTTAGAGACTATAGGTCTTGCAGATCCCGAGGCTGATGTTCCTCTCGGTGACCGCAAGAATATGTGTTATATGGGCTCTACCGTTGTTTACGGTCGCGGAAAAGCCGTTATTACCGCTACCGGTATGGATACAGAAATGGGTAAAATTGCAGGCGCCCTTGCTGCTACCGCAGATGAGCAGACACCTCTTCAGAGAAAGCTTGACGAGCTTGGTACACTTCTCAGCAAGCTTGTCCTCGGAATTTGTATTTTCATCTTTATTTTCAACCTATTTATGGCTAGAGGAGAGCTTGCCGAGGCAGGACACACCCTTACCGTTATTCTTGAGACCTTTATGGTAGCCGTTTCGCTTGCCGTTGCCGCTATCCCTGAAGGCCTTGCCACCGTTGTAACGGTTGTGCTTTCTATAGGTGTAACAAAGATGAGTCAGCGTAATGCCGTTATCCGCCGTCTTACGGCTGTGGAAACCCTCGGCTGTACTCAGGTTATCTGCTCGGATAAAACGGGTACACTTACTCAGAATAAGATGACCGTTGTTGAGCATATAGGCGATACCGAACTTGTTGCAACGGCTATGGCGCTCTGCTCCGACGCTAATCTTAACGATGAAAATCAGGCAGAGGGCGAGCCTACTGAATGTGCCCTTGTAAATTTCGCTTACAGTGTTGGACTTCCCAAGGGTCAGCTTGAAGCGAAGACTCCCCGTGTTGACGAAGCACCCTTTGATTCGGGACGTAAGATGATGTCTACTGTTCACGACCTAGGCGGAAGCTTTGTTCAGTATACAAAGGGCGGACCCGATGTTGTTCTTGCCCGCTGTGCATATTATCTTGATGGGAACAAGGTTCTTCCCATGACTGAAGAAAAGCGCGCAGAGATTATGGCGGTAAACAAGACTATGGCAGATAAGGCACTCCGTGTGCTTGCTGCAGCAAAGCGAGATTGGGCAGAAAAGCCTGCAGATAATACCCCTGAATTCCTTGAGAAAGAGCTTGTTTTCCTTGGACTTACAGGTATGATAGATCCGGTTCGTCCCGAGGTTAAGGCGGCTATTGAGGAATGTCGCTCAGCAGGTATCCGCGCCGTAATGATTACGGGCGACCACAAGGATACCGCAGTTGCTATTGCAAAAGAACTTGGAATTATTACCGATGCCTCCGAGGCTATTACCGGCGCAGAGCTTGATGCTATCCCCGACGATGAAATTTGTGAATATGTTAAGAAGTTCGGCGTTTATGCCCGCGTTCAACCCGAGCATAAAACCCGCATTGTAAACGCCTGGAAGGCAAACGGTGCAATTACTGCAATGACCGGCGACGGTGTTAATGATGCTCCTTCTATCAAATCTGCCGACATTGGTGTTGGTATGGGTATTACGGGTACCGACGTTACAAAGAACGTTGCAGATATGGTGCTTGCTGACGATAATTTCGCAACCATCGTTTCGGCAGTAGGCGAGGGTAGGCGTATATACGACAACATCCGCAAGGCTATTCAGTTCCTTCTCGCATCCAACATGTCCGAGGTTCTTGGTGTATTCTCGGCAACCCTTATGGGATTCACACTTCTTAACCCCGTTCATCTTCTCTTTATTAACCTAGTTACTGACTGCTTCCCCGCACTTGCACTCGGAATGGAAGAGGCAGAACCCGACACAATGAACCGTCCTCCCAGAGATTCCAAGGAAGGCATTTTCGCAGGCGGGCTTTTATTCGATATTGCATATCAGGGAATACTCGTTACCCTTCTTACAATTGTTTCCTATATAATTGGTAACAGCTTTGAGGTTGGACATTTTGCAATGCCGCAGGGTGTTTCCAGCCATGGTATGACAATGGCATTCCTTACAATGAGTATGTGCGAAATTTTCCATTCCTTCAACCTACGCTCACAGAGAAAGAGCGTCTTCAGCCTAAAGTCCCACAACAAGATTCTTTGGTGGGCAATGATCGGCTCTCTCCTCCTCACAACCGCTGTGCTTGAGATCCCCTTCCTTGCAAATGCATTTGGCTTTACACCTATCGGACTTACCGAATATGCTATTGCTATGGCACTCGCAATTCTCGTTATTCCGATTGTAGAAACCGTGAAGCTTATTCAGCGCAAAGTATCGAAAAAATAATTAATTTTTAAGTGAAAACAGCTCCGTTACACAACGGGGCTGTTTTTTGTATGTTACAAGACGCCGAACGGATAGTTTATAATAAAATCGATATATCAAAAGGAAAGGGTATAATTTGAAAATGAACAATTAATATTGTAAAACAAACCACATTTTGTTCACAGTGAAAAAAACTGTATAATTATGTGAACAAAAATGATTTGGTGCAAAATTGACGTAGAAAGTGTACTTTATTGTAAAACTTTGTAGATAAAAGCATTGAAAAAAACAAATATATGTGATAGAATGAATGAGCATGTGAAATGCAAATAATTTTCGAGGTTGATACTAATGGATACTCTAACCGGTTGGATTGCACTGCCACTCGGCTATATTATGGAGTGGTGCTACAGTTTTATTAAGGATTACGGTGTTGCCATAATTCTTTTTACCATCATCACAAAGCTGATTCTTTTGCCACTCTCGGTTTGGGTGCAAAAGAATTCTATTAAGATGGTGCAGATGCAGCCCTTTATAAACAGAATAAAGGCAAAATATTTCGGTGACCCCGATACCGCAGCCGAAGAGGAATCAAAGCTTTACAAGGAGTATAAATATAATCCGCTTGCAAGCCTTATACCTCTTCTTGCACAGATTGTTTTGCTCATGGGTGTTGTGGGTGTAATTTACAATCCCTTTAATTATCTTTTCCATCTTGATGGAGAAACCATCACTGCAATAAACGAATTGACCAACAAACTTACAAATGCTCCTATGGATTCCTCGATTCAGCTTTCGGCTATTGAGGCTATAAAGAATCCTGAGTACTATGCTGCATTTGAGGCTCTAGGAATCGGTTCGGTGCTTGAAGAGATACGCGATTTTAAACTCGTGTTCCTTGGAATCAACCTTTCCTATAATCCCAGTATTGTTCTCGGAATAACACTCGTTACTCCCTTTATCGCAGGTCTTTCTTCCTATGCGCTTTGCATTGCACAGAATAAGTCAAACGTTCTTCAGGCGGAGCAGAGCAAAGCAAGTCAGTGGGGGATGCTCATTCTTTCGGTAGGTTTATCGCTTTACCTTGGATTTTTTGTTCCTGCCGGAATCGCACTTTATTGGGTTGCCAGTAATCTATTTGCAATAGTTCAGCTATATGCTCTCAATGCGGTTATTCCGCCTAAAAAGTATGTTGATTATGAAGCGCTCGAGGAATCGAGAAAAGAACTTGCTGCTTTACAGAATCTCGGAGAGAAGAAAAAGCTTTTCCAGAAGGACGAAAACGCAAAGAGAGAAAAGGCGGATTACAAACGTTTCTTCTCTATCGGAAACAAGCATATCGTATTCTATTCTGAGAGAAGTGGCTTCTATAAATATTATGCAGAGCTAATTGAATATCTTTTAAAGAAAACAAATGTTGCCATTCATTATGTTACTAACGACCCGAATGACATTATCTTTAAGAAGGCAGAGGAAGAGCCCAGAATAAAGCCATATTATATCGGTGTTAAAAAGATGATAACACTTATGATGAAGATAGAGGCAAAGATGGTTGTAATGACCACACCCGATCTGGACAACTATTATATCAAGCGTTCCTTTATGCAGAAGGATATTGAATATATCTTCGTTCCGCACGACCCTTCAAGTATGCATATGGGCTTCCGCGAGCATGCCCTCGATAATTTCGATACTGTATTTTGCACAGGTCCCCACATTGCTGAAGAGGTAAGAGCGAGCGAAAAGGTTTATAAGACAAAGGAAAAGACCCTTGTCGAGTTTGGATATCCGCTCATTGAAGACCTTGTCCGTTCCTGCGAAGCTCTTCCCAAGGAAGAGCGAGAGAGAAAGCAGATACTTATCGCTCCCTCGTGGCAGGAGGATAACCTGCTTGACAGCTGTATCGAAACACTTATCGATTCCCTTTACGGAGATAATTATAAGATAATCATAAGACCTCACCCCGAGTATATGAAGCGTTATAAACCCAAGATGGAAATGCTTGTTGACAAATATAAGGACAAGCAGGGCGAAGGTCTCCAATTCGAGCTTGACTTCAGCTCAAATGCTTCGGTTTACAGTTCGGACATTCTCGTTACTGACTGGTCGGGAATTGGAATTGAGTTCGGTTTTGCAACCCTGAGACCCGTTGTTTTCGTAAACACAAAGATTAAGATGGAAAATCCTAATTATGAGAATATTGGAATTATTCCTCAGGAGGTTAGACTGCGTAATGTGCTCGGTCTCGCCCTTGATAAGGAGGAACTTGCAGATAAGTTTGCACCCACCGTTAAAGAGCTTCTGTCTGATAAGAGCTTCGTCGATAATGCGAAAAATGAAAGAGAAAGCTATTTCTACAACTTCGGCTCAGGCGGTATCGTAGGTGCAAAGTATATAGTAAACCGTTTAGTGAATAAAAAATAATTTTGGAGGAATATAAAATGATTAACATTCAGCTTCTTTACATTGACCCCTCGGTTATGACCTATGCAATTCAGGCTATTGCAGGTGTTGCCGTTGCAATCGGTACCGTTGCAATTCTTTTTTGGAGAAGAGCAAAGAAAAAGGTTCAGGATGCTCTTCATCTCGAAGACAAATCAACCAAGGAAACTGAAGAAGAGGTTGTACTCGTAGAAGATGACGACGAGTAAACAGAAAGGAATTTAAAATGCTTAACTGTAAACAGTTTGATGTGCTCTGCTATCTTGAAAGCGATAGAAGCGGAGCTTCACAGAGAGTTATTGCTGAAAAGACCGGTCTTTCGGTAGGCTCGGTTAATAAGGTGATGGGTGAACTAAAGGAGCAGGGCTTCGTTACTGACGGAAACATATCCGAGGTGGGAATAAAGGCTCTAGAGCCCTATAGAGTAAAGCGTGCTATATTTATTGCAGCTGGCTTTGGCTCCCGTATGGTGCCCATAACCCTAAACACTCCTAAGCCTCTCGTTAGAGTAAACGGCAAGCGCATTATAGACACCCTGCTTGATGCAGTAGTTGATGCCGGAATAGAGGAAATATACATTGTAAGAGGTTATCTAGGTGAACAGTTTGACCAGCTTCTTTATAAGTATCCGAATATTAAGTTTATCGAAAATCCCCGTTACAACGAGTCGAATAATATTTCTTCGGTATTTCTTGCAAGACATTTACTTAAAAACGCTTATATTCTCGAGGCCGACCTTGTGCTCTATAACCCGAGCCTTATCAAAAAATATCAGTATCAGACAAACTATCTTGCCATCCCCACGGAAAAGACCGATGACTGGTGCTTTTATGCCAGTGCAAATGGTATAATAAAGAAAATGGCTATCGGGGGACATAACTGTCATCAAATGTGTGGAATTTCATATTGGAATGAGGCAGATGGTGAAAGACTGGAGCGCCATGTTGAAGAGGTGTTCAATAGCCCCGGCGGCAGAGAAAGATATTGGGACCAGGTTGCACTTGAGTATCACATTAAGGACTATAAAATTGCAGTGCGCGAGTGCACGTTCCAGGACATTGTCGAAATTGACACATTTAACGAGCTTAAAAAGATAGATAAAACCTACGATATATAAAACGAATCCCGACGGCTCATCTCCGTCGGGATTTTTACGTATAAAATGTCTAATATAAAGCAAAAATGCGCTAACTTGACAGGAACTAAAAGAAAATGTATAATCGTCTTATAAAAAGAAAGGAAAGAGAATGATGAATGAGCAGAAAAAAGGTAAAATAATTCCTCAAGATTCTAAAAGGGTATTCGTAGGACTTACGTTGAATCAGCGCTTACCGTTAGTTATTTTGCTTGCACTAACTTTCAGTTTAACGATTATGGTTTTTACGCCTTTAGATCTTTTTGCAAACAATAGGGAGGAATTCCCGTTTGTCCTCTTTGATTTCTTTGGCTGGAATCTTCTTTGGACCTTTATTACTTCTATCGTTATAGTTGGAGTTTTGCTTCCTATGCGCGGCCGATTGTTTAATGCGTTTTATTTGTTAGGTTTCGGCGGAACACTTATGCTTTATATTCAGGGTGGGTTCTTGAGTGTAGGGCTTTCTTCTGTTGCGGGGGATGGCGTTGGCGGAGGAATGCCATCCAAACAGTTGCTTTTGAATGCGGGTATTTGGATAATTGTGTTTTTGGCGTTACTAGTAATAACCTTTTTAACTCGACTTTCATTTGGCGAGAATTTTAGATTGTTTTTCTTGGTTGCGCTGATTACCGTATTGGGTATGCAAACAGTTAATGCAACAATCACATTATTTACAAGAGACGTATTTTCACCATATGTTGAAACGCAGGTTGAATCGGGCAATTCAAATGAAGAGCTACAACAAAAGTTTCTTTCTTATAAGAATTTTAACGAGCTTGCACAAAGCAACAATGTGTTTTATTTTGTTGTAGATCGTTTTGACGCCGAATATTGGGAAGCAGCTCTTGAGAGTATGCCTGAAATAGCCGAATCTCTTGACGGATTTACTTATTATGATGATGCAACATCTTTATATCCACGGACTTTCCCAAGTGTAACCTATATGGTTACCGGCAAGGAAAACGATTTTAGCAAGAGCAGAGCGGATTATTTAAATTCTGCATATGACGATTCGGTCTTTTTAAAGCGCTTAAGTGATAACGGATATACAATCAATATTTACACTGATAGTTATACTGGGTATGATAACGCTTCATATATGGAAGATTACATTGAAAATGCAGCGGTCTTGAGCGGATATGATGTGCGAGAACCGTCTCATCTTTCTTGGGATTTTATACGCCTTTCGTTGTATCGTCATTTACCTTTTGCAATTAATCACATTACGGGTCAGATTTCGACAACACATTTTTCAAGTCATACGGTGTTGACGTTAGACAACGTTCCTAAATACTCGACTGATATGAAGGATGCTTATGAACATGTATTAAATCATCCAATAGAGGTTGGCGAAGGTGACAAAAACTTCTCCTTTATTCATATTGCGGGAACACATTTACCTAATGCTTACGACAAAAATTTCAACCCAATTACAGACGGATCCCACCCGGAGTATAACGATGTCGCATCATCCATAACGCAGAGTTTTAAGATTATTTCAATGTATATTAAACAACTGAAAGAATTGGGGTTATATGACGATGCGACCATCATAATTACGGGAGACCACGCATCTATAGGTTCTGATTCTGAAGTTCCAATATTTTATACCCCCATCTAACAACGCTCCTGGTAAAGGAAAAAGGATACTGTAATACCGCTCTCAAACGTTCGCATTCTCCAGTTTCACACGAAAACATATTTGCTACAATCCTTTCTTCAGAAGGGCTCTCAACTGAAGGCTTTGAACCCGCACTATCACAGATTGAGCCCTCAAAGACACACGAAAGAAGGTATCTGTTTCAAGCGTATGCCAAAAACTCACAGGGTGAGGTGGAGTATGAATTTGTTGAATACCTCATTACCGGAGAAGCGGCGAATTTTGAAAATTGGGAAATTATTAATAGATATAACTTGAATAAAAGCATATATGACTAGAACTTAAGCAATAAAAAGCAACTTATATAAACGGGGTTACCCGAAGTTTATATAAGTTGCTTTTCCTTTTTAATACATAAATGGTGCTTCTGAAATATTACTATTTGTTTCGTAAAGGTTGACCTCTTCGGGTTTTAAGCGATAAACCCACTTGTAATCACTGCAATGAAGATACTCGTAGAAGATATTTGCCGTGGCTCCGAGAGGCAGTATGCTTTCCGATGCTGTTGATATACGAATTTCAAAATCGATTGGAAGAAAGACAACATTTTCCCGGATAGTTTTTTCAAGATTCTCGAGGAAAAAATCGCCAAGCTCCAGCATAAAGCCGTAAAGAACAATCATCTTTGGATTGAGAAGCGTAACAGCATTTGCAATTGCAAGTCCAATATACTCGGCAGCTTTTTTAACATAATGCTTGCACATACGGTCGTCGGCCTCGATTGCCGTTCTTACATCGTCAACTGTAATTTCTTCGGGTGTATCCCGCTTGTAGTTGAGAGAAGAGATGACACCGCGGCGAAGTTCCTTAATGATATTATCTTTAATAGCAGGCCAAGCGGCAAGTGTTTCAACACAACCCGGTTTTCCACAGTAGCAAAGTTTTGCGTTGGGGTCGGATAAGCCAATATTGGTGTGTCCGAGTTCACCTGCAATTCCGCTTGTGCCACGCACAGCATCACTGTTACAGAAGACTGAAGCTCCAATTCCGTTTGAAAGCTCAACCCAAATGAAATTGCTGACGCCTTTTGCAACGCCAAAGGTATATTCTGCCTGAGCGGGGAGCGTAACTCCGCTAAAAACATCCACGTTTAGATTAAATTCTTTCTTTAAGGTAGGTGAGAGGTCATCTTGAATCCAATGTGCGAAAAACTCGCTGTTGTGACTTTGGGAATTCGAAATTTTATAGCTAAGAGGGTCAATCAACGGCTTACATATACCGATACCTACAACCTTTTTAGAGGGGAATTCAGAAAGCATTTTACTAACATAGTCGGATACCTCTGCTACTAAAAGTGATTTATTCTTTTCGGGAGAATATTTGGTGCGACTTCGATGCAATACCTTCCCGTCAAACCGTGAGAAGATATAGGTGATGTGCTTTGAGGAAAAATATATTCCTATAGCGCAAATGTGTTCCTTGTTTATTTCGAGCAGGGCTCTTTTTCTGCCCTGTCCGCTTGAATGATAACCTGTTTCGATAATAAGATTATCGTCTATGAGCTCGGTTACGAGTGCCCCAACGGTTGCTGGGCGGTAGGCTGTATATTCGATAAGCGCGGTACGGCTTATCGGACCGAGATGGTTAATCATGTTAAGAATCAAACTTTTTCTTTGAAAATGGCTATCTAATTGCATAGCTGATACCTCATTAAAGATTATAGAGATATTGTAACACAAATTACTAGTAATTTCAAAAGAAAAAGTTAAAAAATCAGTCGTTTAGTACATATTTGCAGATAATTTGTAACTACTTATCAATTAATCAAGGAAATTTACTACATAATTGTAACGATAAATGAAAATAATTGGTTAACTGAAACCGGTGAATAGGTGTATATATAGTCAAAAAGTGTAAGTAATAACCGTAATTTTATATTGACATATTACCTTTTTAAGTGTAAAATACAATATAGAAATAAAGCATATTATTCTGAGTGTTTTCCTCAGAAAAGTTTATTTCGCGACAAGGAGAATGACGAATGAAAGCAATTATCAATGCAACTCTCGTTATGAGAGATCATTTTATACCTGATGGCGTGATTCTTGTCGATAACGGTAAGATTATCGACTTTGGTGAGATGAAGAAGATCACTGTTCCCGATGGAGCAGAGGTTATAGATGCAGAGGGCCAATACGTAGGTCCAGGCTTTATCGATATACATACCCATTCGGATGGATACGTATTCATTCAGGATGAACCCGAAAAGGCTTGCATGCATCACTTAAAGCACGGCACTACCTCACTTTGCCCAGCCCTTTATTTCAGTATGAATACTGCCGGATATCTTGAGGCTATCGCAAAGATTCGCGAGGCTATGAAGTCGCCTGAATGCCGCAATATTATTGGCTTCTATATGGAAGGACCCTACCTCAATCCTAAATTTGGTTGCGATCGAGAGTCTAATCCTTGGAAGGGTTCCGTTGATAAGAAGGACTATCAGCCGATTATTGATGCCGCTTACGATTTAGCAAAGGTTTGGGCGCTTGCCCCCGAGCGCGAGGGGATTCTCGACTTTGTTAAGGATGTAAAGGCAAAGAACCCCGCCGCAGTTTTCTCGGTTGCGCACAGCGAAGCCGAGCCCGAGCAGATTGAGGCAATCATGCCTTATGGTCTTAAAATCGGTACACACCACCTTAACGCTACCGGCACATTGCAAAAATATCCCGAGTGCCGTACTCCATGTGTTGATGAAACGGTGCAGTACAACCGTGATATTTATGCTGAGCTGATCTGCGACAGTATTGGAATCCATGTTGACCCCTACCTACTTCGTTTAAATCGCAAGATTAAGGGCGATGACAGAATCATCCTCATTTCGGATGCTTATGCCTGCGACGGACCTATTCCTGAGGGCTATGACGGAGTTGACGATATCAATTTTGACCATATGGGTGAAATTGCAGGCTCAAAGATGACCCTTGATATTTCCTGCCGTAATATGATTAAGCATACGGGAGCATCAATTGTCGATGTCTTTAAGTTTGCGTCATATAACCCCTCACGTGCTATTGGGATGTATGACCGCGGTGAGATAGCAAAGGGCAAGGTTGCTGACCTTGTTTTTGTTGATTACAAAATGAAGGTGCATAATGTCCTCAAGGACGGAGAATTAGTTTAATTTCCGACAGTGTCGGTTTAAAATTAAAAAATAAAATACATATAAAGGAGATAACGATTATGAGTTTCATTACCGATCCCGCAACGAAGTTCGATTTCCAACCCCACGAGTTTGTTCCCTTTAAGGACAAGGCAGTTTGCGAATATGTTCGTAACCTCAGCGGCAAGGATCTCGAAAAGAGAGAGCCTTGGTGGCATCCCGAGTTTGAAGTTAAGGTTATGATGAACCCCCATCCTGTTCTCATTTCTACCCTCTTCACACGCCTTAAGGCAGCAAGCGAAGCAGGAAAGAGCTTCACAATGATTCTCGGAAACCCCGAGCCCGATACCTACATTCCTCTTGCACAGCTCATCAACTATTTCCAGGTTGATTGCTCTAAGGTTCACCTTGTCGCAGAGGATGAGTGGGCAGATGAGAACGGAAATATCGCTCCCATCACCTACGGCGCAGGATTTGCTCATTCTATGATTAAGTATCTTTATGAGCAGATTGATCCTAAGCTCCGTATGCCTATGGAAAATGTTCATTTCCCTACCAACGCTAATATCAAGGATTATTCTAAGATAATCGACGATATTACCGAGGGAACAGGTGCAGATATCGCTTCTACCTCCCCCGGTTGGGCAGGACACATGGCATTCGTTGACCCGATTCCCGAGTTCATCGGAAGCGGCGACATCGAAGAGTGGCTCAACCAGCCCGCACAGATTGTAAAGCTTCATCCCATGACCATTATGCAGAACTCTCTTAACGGTACTTTCGGCCAGTCTGGTGACATCGCAAATGTTCCTCCCTGTGCTGCAACTATCGGACCTCTCGATGTAATGAGAGCAAAGGAGAGAATCGAGGTTCATGCACTTGCAACCTGCGGAACATTCTCTTCATGGCAGAGAATGACCAGCCGTCTTTGCACACACGGTCCTATCACTCCCTACCTCCCCAGCTCTATGCTTCAGACCAAGAAGACTCAGGTTTACATTTCGGAAGAGCTTGCTGCTCCCTTCGAGTGCTGGGAAAAGGTTGGATATTAATATATCGCTTTATCGGAGATGCAAAAAGCATCTCCGATTTTTGTATAGCGAAAACCACGCGACTGTTGCACTTTGCAGGTGGATAGTTAATTATATAGTAAAAAAATGCTCCGAAAAAATCGGAGCATTTTTATGTATAGAAGATAGATTAGATATCGTAGTCAACCTTTACGGGCTTGCCGGTAGTGAATGATTCGATAATTGCTACGCCGACAGAAACGGTCTTGGCACCGGAAACACCGTCGGTAACTATGGTTCTGCCTTCGAGGATTGCAGAAGCAAAATCCTCAACCTCAGCAGCAAAGTTGTGGTTGTTTACGGTTACGGGAATCTTTACGGGGAGAGTTTGAGCTTCTTCAATACCCTCGATCAGATTTTCCTTAAAGAAGGTCATAGAGTTAGAACCGTTATCGAAGATAAGAGTTCCCTTTGTTCCGTAAAGGCAAGAACGCATAGTGTATTGGCGCTTACAACCATGAGAGTTGAATACCTTACCGATAGCACCGTCTGGGAATTTCATAACAGAAATAGAGGTATCGTGAATCGGCCAGTCGGTGAGGGACTTGTTGTTAGCATAAGAGAAAACCTCTTCAGGATCGCCAGCGATCATACGGATGAGGTCAATAGCATGGCAGCCGCCACCAAGAATGGGCTCGCGCTCGGGGGCCTTTCTCCAGGGGATGGTCTTGTCGCCGTATGTATTACCGGGAATCTTTGAATAGTCGTGTGCATATTCGGATTCGATGAAGAAGAGCTCACCCAGAGCACCTGCTTCGAGAAGCTCCTTAGCCTTTACGAAAGCGGGAGTATAGCGGCCAATCTGACCAACCATAAGCTGCTTGCCGGTCTCTCTTGCAACTCTTACCATTTCCTTACACTCGTCAAGGTCGAGAGCCATAGGCTTTTCGCAAAGAACGTGCTTGCCTGCGCGGAGAGCATCACAAGCAACCTTGCAGTGTTCCTGGTCGGGAAGGGGAAGGGTAACTGCATCGATGTCGTCACGAGCGAGAACTTCCTTGTAATCGCTGCAATACTCAGCTACGCCGTACTCTGAAGCTCTGAGTTTTGCTCTTTCTATATCCATGTCGCAAACTACAACAGCTACAGCAGATTTTGAATGATTGATTCCGTCAAGATGCCATCTGCAGAAGGAGCCTGCGCCGATGACACCAATTCTTAATTTCTTTTCCATAGTTATACCTCCAAAAATGTAATTAAGTAATTGACATTACGGATAGATTATACTATATAATTTAGAAAATGTCAATTGCAATATACACAAAAATGTAAAAAAGTCGAATATAATTCCCTACGAAGAAATATAAAAAATGAAAAAAACCCAAAAGCAACAAGCGGCGGCAGAATAAATAGGTGTAAACGAAAAAGTGAGGTTTTTATTATGAAAAGAATTTCATCATTAATTGTGGCTACAGTGTTAATTTTTTCCTTTGCTGGATGTGTATCCGACAAATCTGTAGAGAAGAGAGATAACCCCGAAGATTATCTTAATAATGAGATTGCTGTTAATCAAACGGCAAATAATGAAGAATTTGACGGTTTAGAAAAGTTCAAAGAAAAGCTCGAGGAATCCGAAGTTAAGCTCGAAGAGACCGATATGGGCGATGGGAATACGGTTGTTGAGATGACGACACCGGATGAAGAAGAGTTTAAACCTGCTATTCCTACCATTGATAAGGATAAACTACCTAAACCAACACCCAGGCCTGAGGTTAAACCCGAGCCTGAACCTACTCCCGAAACCGAACCGACTCCTGAGCCTGAACCTACTCCCGAAACCGAACCGACTCCTGAGCCCGAACCGACTCCCGAAACTGAACCGACTCCTGAGCCCGAACCCACTCCTGCTCTAAAGCCGGTCACACCTGCCTATACCTTTACTACAGGTCAGAAGCATACGGCTTTAAAGCTTCAAGACAGATATCTTTATACAACCCTTAATGCCAAAAACAAGGAGAATTACAGGGCTATTGATAAGGCGGTAAGAAAGCTGGAAGACGGCGTAGCGTTCAATATGAATATGGTCGAAAACAGAGATTACTATATTTATTTTCTCTATATGTGTGATAACCCCGAACTGTGGTATCTCGGTAATACTATGAGTATTTGCAGCAATCTTGATGGCACGAGCAGGATAGATTTTTCCTATACGGACGGAGTAAATTATAATGCCTACGGACACAATCCTAGGTATTTAACCGAAGAACTAAAGCAGAGTATACTCGATAAGGATGCCGTCTTTAAAGCGGAGGTAGAGCGCATTATCAGCACTATTCCCGCTGATGCACCCGATGCGTGGAAGGAACGACTTATATACGACCGAATCCTTATGGATTCCGACTATAATCTCGGTGCTGAATTTAGAGGTATCGGACCTGATGACTGGACTGCATACGGTATACTAGTCAACAAATGTGGCGTTTGTGAATCCTATTCCGAAGCTTTTCACACCCTTCTCAATGCGGTTGGAATCGTTGGTACAGATGTTGTCGGCACTGCCGGTGGCGGACATAAGTGGAGCGCCGTAAAACTAGACGGCGAGTGGTATATGTGCGACATAACCTTTGATGATCCTATCGGCGGAGAATGGGGTGCTGCATATCACTACTACTTTAACCGCACCTCAGCCGAAATGACTGAGCTTGACCACGATTGGTCTAATTGCGACTGGCAGGTGCCCGAGTGCAATGGCACAAAGTATGGCTTCAAAAACTATTTCAACGAGCCTTATTACGGATGGTAAAATCCTCCGTTTCCATAGCCGCACGGTGCGAGTTTTTGTTCCTCCTTACTTTCAAGGCTTCTCCTTTCACCTTGAAGGCTTTTGTCGGTCGGTTTTAATGTGTGTTTTCCCGACCAAGACCTCCTCCATTCTTTTTCTCACACCAAGACGGGCATAAAAGAACCTCGTGCATTTTACATGCACGAGGTTTGATTGTTATTTATTAGCCTTTATGAATTTTGTAAGTTTTATAACTGAAAGGAAGATTGCCACAGTAAGAAATATGAGCGAAACAATACACGGTATTTTCAGCAGGCTTTCAAAAAAGGTTACAGCAAAGGAATGAAGGGCGGGAAGAGTTAGGGATATCTTATTAATCTCGCCGCTGAAAAGTAGTGCTGCGGGCAACACGCCCGAAAGCAAGGAAGCGCCGCCAACTGCAAATATAAGATGCTTTAAAAGGTCGCGCCCAAAACAAAGTTTCAAGAGCAAAAAGGTTGAAGCAATAAGCAAAACGGTAACACCGATAACGGCATAAAGAAGCAGCTTTCTTACTGACGGAAAAAATTTCACAACAAGCTTGACCGATGAGGGGTTAGAATACTTAATATAGGTCTTTGCACATTCAAGGGATAGGCCCTTTAGTCCTTCCTCAACCTCGGGTAGAATTTCTCCATCCTCCTCTAAAACATATTCTGATGTTATATCGTAAAACTCATTCGACAGTGATTCAATATTGTAGGAGAGGGGGTCACTGTTTATGTTTGCAGTAAAGGATTCCGAAACTCTGGATTTATAAAGCTCTTCATCTACTCGGGAATTAAAGAAATCAAGGGGAAAGCCACCTGGGATTGTAAGGTCTTCGAGCTCTGTCTTAAGCGTGACAAGCGACATTGAAGCATAGTTGCTTTTTTCTTCTGTAAATTGAAGAAAATATTTGCTTGAAACTATATAGCCCATAAAAATAAGTGTCGCAAGCATAAGGCAAAGTGATATAACGAAAGCAGTTACAGCACAGATGATTCGACGTGTTAATATATTTCTATCCACCATAGTTGTTCACCTACTTATCTAACAGGACTCGAGGACCCGATATAAGCTTCGTGTAAACAAAGAAGCGTTTTGGTGTAAGACCGCGCTGGTCGAATGGGTAGCAGGTGTACATTACAAGGTTTTCTTCCTCTGCTGAAAGATTTAGTGCAGACTTATCAGTATTTGGCTTAATTGCCGTTTCGGTAACCTCGTAAATATAGGTGCCGTAGTTGGTTTCAAGGGTAACGGTATCTCCAACCTCGAGGTATTGAAGGCAGTTATAATAGGAGTTATTATGTCCCGAGGTTATAATGGTTTTGCCCTCACCGGGGAAATTGCTTCCCATATATTGACCTACGCCTTTTCGAAGAATTGATTTGCTATCACCGAAATAGAGAGGACAAATATAGACTGTTTCACCGTCGGTTACGGTTATCTCGGCGTATTTCGTACCGTGGGTCGGATATTTTATCAAACTTGACGGCACGGTTTCTTCATAGCCTACAAGCTTGTTGCCTTCGAACATGTCCTTATGAATTTCTTTACCATACTGTGTATTACTGTCACTCGAAAAAAGCGTCCAGGATGTGAGCGCAAGGTCCACAAATGGGGAGAGCACCAGATAAAGAAACAGAATTCCTGAAAGAAAAAAAGCTAACGGGAATATTAGGTATTCCGTCAGCTTTTTTGTTATTCCCGAGAACTTCAATTATTTAGAAAGGAGACCCTTCTTAGAAGCTGCTACAAAGCCTGCAACAAGCATGGTAACAACGGCAACTGCCGCAAGAACAATTGCAGTGTAATCAACCTCAGTTCCGGTAACCTTAACGATAGGAGCGTTTTCAAAGACAGGAGTGCTATTGTAGGTTACGACAACGTTTGTTCCGTCATAGGTGAGCTCTGCACCTACAGCGGCAGAAGCAGCCTTACCGTTGGCAAGGATAGCCTTCTTTGCTTCGGTGGGGAGAACCTTAAGGTCGGAAGTTGTGGTTACATTGTTGTCAATGATGATTTGTTTAGAGGCAGCAATCTTCTCAAGAATTGTTTTAGACTGAGCTTCGGTCATATCGATGGTCTTGAGGAAGTTTTCAGCCTGAGTAATGTATTCCTGAGGAAGGTGGAAGGTTTTGTTGCCAACCTTAACATTCTCATCAAGAGATTCTAAAACCTTCTTTTCAAATTCGTTGATTGCGCTTTCGGCAGAAGCGGAGATGCTCATAGGAACTAAAAGGAGTGCGATTGCAAGGATGATAACTGCTAATTTTTTCATAATTATTACCTCATAAAAGTTATTTGTCCTACTCTAAATAGAACTATACAAATACATTATAACCGATTTGCGTAAAAAGTAAAGTGTTTTTTGTCGCAAGATTGAAAAAATTTGAAAATTTTCACCTTGAATACTTGCTCGATGTAGGTTATAATAAATTAATATACTATGTATTTGACTATTATGCGAAAAAGAGGAAACTATGGGAAAACAAAATATGGGTGATTATTCATTCGGATATGCTAAACGGGTGCGCGAAATATTGCCTCGTATTTATGGGGAAAATCCCAAAGCCTGTGTCAATACCTACGGTTGTCAGCAAAACGTTTCTGACAGTGAGCACATAAAGGGAATGCTTGAGGATATGGGATATACCATCACCGAAAATGCTGAA
The DNA here is from genome assembly GCA_045638145.1 of Acutalibacteraceae bacterium. GTDB lineage: Bacteria > Bacillota > Clostridia > Oscillospirales > Acutalibacteraceae > SFWF01. The sequence goes on along the minus strand of JAZUAU010000017.1, from coordinate 33,015 downwards.
GAAGCTGACTTTATACTCTTTAATACTTGTGCGGTGCGCGAACATGCAGAGCAGAGGGTATTTGGCAATATAGGAACGACAAAGCAGTTAAAACGTGAAAACAAAAACAGAATAATTGCGGTGTCGGGCTGTATGGCACAGCAAGAGATAATCTGCGACAGAATAAAAAAGAGCTATCCTTATGTTGATATACTTTTTGGAACCCATGTGGTGCCCAGGCTTCCCGAGTTTATTTATAGAAGACTTACAGGTGGCGGCAGAATATTCGATATTTCGGATGAAAAGAATGAGATTACAGAGGGAATCCCCGTTCATCGCGACCAGGCCTTAAAGGGATGGCTTCCCATTATGCACGGCTGCAACAATTTCTGTACCTACTGCATTGTGCCTTATGTTAGAGGCCGCGAGGTCTCAAGAAGAGAAGAGGACATTTTAGCCGAGGCAAAGGAAATGATTGCATCGGGCTTTAAAGAAATAATGCTTCTCGGACAGAATGTAAATTCCTATGGTAAGGGACTTGAAAGCAACGTTAATTTTGCAGGTCTTCTTCGTAAGATAAACGCTATCGAGGGAGATTTCAGAATAAGATTTATGACCTCCCACCCGAAGGATTGCACGATTGAGCTTATAGATGCTATCGCAGAATGTGAAAAGGTTGAAAGACATCTTCATCTTCCTTTCCAAAGCGGAAGCGATAGAATTTTAAAAGAAATGAACCGCCGATATGACAGCAAAACCTATTTGAATCTTATAAAAGAGGCAAAGAAGAGAATTGAAGGCGTCACCTTCACAAGTGATATTATCGTCGGATTCCCGGCCGAAACCTATGAGGATTTCAAAGAAACTCTCAGAGTAGTTAAAGAGGTGGAATTCCAGTCTCTCTTCACCTTCATCTATTCGCCCCGAAACGGCACACCCGCCGCTGTAATGTCCGATCCCATATCCCGTGAGGAAAAGGGTGTCTGGTTTTCAGAGCTTTTAAAGGTTCAGGAAGAAATATCAAAGAAAAATAACGAAGACCTTGTCGGAAAAACCTTCCGTGTCCTTTGTGACGAGGTTGCGGGTGTTGGCAGGGTTTCGGGCAAATCAAGCTCGTCGGTTGAAATTCAGTTTGACGGCGGCGAAGAACTTATCGGTCAGTATATGAATGTACGGATAGACCGATTTACAAACGTATTAGAAGGAACAGTAGTTTAAAGGAGAAATAAAAATGGACGTAATAGCAAAGGCAAGAGAACTCGGCGCTGCAATTCAGGCAACAGAGGAATATAAGAATTATATGGCTGCAAAGGAAAGAAACGATGCTGACGAGCAGCTTCAGAAGCAGATTGCAGAGTTTAATCTTTTAAAGATGCAGTACGATTCCGAAATGCAAAAAGAGGAGCCCGACAAGGAAAAAATTCAGACCATCAACACCGATATTACAAAGCTCTATAACGAGATTATCGGCGGAGAGTCTATGACCGCCTACAACGAGGCATACACCGCTTACAACACTCTTTGCTCTAATATCAGCAATATTATTCTTATGTGCCAGAACGGAGAAGACCCCGAAACCTGTGAGCCCGCCTCCTGCACAGGCAACTGCGGCACCTGCGGCGGCTGCCACTAAATATCAAACTATTTCAAAAAGAAAGGACTGATAACAAATGGCAGAGCTTTCCCCGATGATGAAGCAGTATATGGCGATAAAACAAGAAAATCCCGATAAACTGCTTTTCTTCAGACTCGGAGATTTCTATGAAATGTTCTTCGATGATGCAAAGATTGCATCGGAAGAACTTGAACTTGTACTGACGGGAAGGGATTGTGGTCTCGAGGAGCGTGCGCCCATGTGCGGCGTACCCTACCATAGCTGCGAAGCTTATATCGCAAGGCTCGTTCAGAAGGGCTATAAGGTTGCCATTTGTGAGCAGGTGGAAGACCCTGCAATCGCAAAGGGAATAGTAAAGCGTGAGGTTGTCCGCACCATTACCCTCGGTACTGCGGTTGAGGAAAGCCTGCTTGATGAGTCAAGATATAACTTCCTAGCATCCATCGTATTTTCAAAAGACGGCTTTGCGCTTTGCTTTGCCGATATGTCAACCGGCAAAAGCCTTGTCACTGAAATTACGGGTGAGAGCGCAGAGGAACGAACAATAGAGGAAATTAACCGTTTTGCGCCTACCGAGGTGATCGTTTCAAAGGATATCGAGCTTCATCCGATATTGTCGGAGTTTTTAGAGGACTTCGGTTGTATGATAACCGTTAAGGAAAAAGCTCTCTTTGAAACCGAAAAGAATGAGGAACTTGTCAAAACTCATTTCAGGGTTATAAGCCCCGAAAATCTTTCAATTCCATCTATGAGTCCTGCTGTTGCGGCGCTCGGCAGTGCGCTCGGCTATTTTTACGAGCTTTCAAGCGGCAGAAGCATTTCTATTGCAGAGGTGCAGTATTATTCCGCCACAGAGTTTATGCACCTTGACCACACGGCTATCCGAAACCTTGAGGTTTGCGAAACCATGCGTTCAAAGAGCAAAAAGGGCTCTCTGCTTTGGGTACTCGACCGCACGAAAACCGCAATGGGCAAGCGAATGCTTCGCAGTTGGGTTGAACAGCCGCTAATTAGCCTTGTAAAAATTAACGAGCGTCAGAATGCCGTTGAGGAGCTGACCGATGATATAGTTATGCGTGGAGAGCTTCGCGAATATCTTACAGGAATCAAGGACCTTGAAAGACTTCTTGCCCGCGTTGTTTATGCAACGGCAAACGCAAGAGATTTAAACTCTATTGCCGACACTGGAAAGAGACTTCCATATATAAAACAAGTCCTTGCCAGCGCAAACAGTAAGGTTTTAAAAACTATTTATGAGGAGCTTGACACCTTAGAGGACATAGTCGGACTGATAAACGAGGCTATTGACGACGAGCCTGCCGCTATCGTGCGCGAGGGCAATATGATAAGACGCGGCTACAATGCCGAGCTTGACGAGTATATTGATATAATCGAAAACGGTGCGGGAATTATAGCGCAGATTGAAGCCCGCGAAAAAGAGCGCACAGGAATTAAAACCTTAAAAGTACGCTACAACAAGGTCTTCGGATATTATATCGAGGTTTCCAATTCCTTTAAGGAAATGGTGCCCGAGGATTATATCCGCAAGCAGACCCTCACAAACGGCGAAAGATACATAACCGAAGAGCTCAAAGAACTTGAAGCAAAGATAATCGGAGCAAAGGACAGAAGGGAAAGACTTGAATTTGAGATTTTTGAATTTGTCCGTGGGAGAGTTGCAGCAGAGCTTGTACGCTTCCAGAAAAGTGCCGAATGTGTTGCAAAGACCGATACACTCTGCTCGCTTGCAGAGGTTGCCGCAAGCAATAACTACGTCAGGCCTACAATCAACACCCAGGGAATTATAGACATAAGAGATGGCAGACACCCCGTTGTTGAGCAGGTAATAAACACACCTTTCGTTACAAACGACACCTATCTTGATTACAAGGATGACCGTTGTGCCGTAATTACGGGACCTAATATGGCGGGTAAATCTACCTATATGCGACAGGTTGCCCTCATAACCCTTATGGCACAGATTGGCTCCTTTGTTCCCGCCACTTCAGCAAATATAGGAATTGTTGATGCGATATTTACAAGAGTCGGGGCATCCGATGACCTTGCTTCGGGTCAGTCAACCTTTATGGTCGAGATGAACGAGGTTGCCACCATAATCAAGAACGCTACCAAAAACAGCCTTCTTATTCTAGATGAAATAGGCAGAGGTACTTCTACCTTTGATGGCATGAGTATTGCAAGAGCCGTTCTTGAATATGTTGTTGATAAAAAGCGCATCGGCGCAAAAACCCTTTTCGCTACCCATTATCACGAGCTTAACGAAATGGAAAACGAGATGCGCGGCATCAGAAATTATAATATCGCGGTCAAAAAACGCGGTGACGATATCATTTTTCTTCGCAGAATCGTTCGCGGAGGTGCAGATGAAAGCTACGGTATCGAGGTTGCTAAGCTTGCGGGCGTGCCCTCGGTAGTTACCGACAGAGCAAAGCAGATACTTAAAAAGACACTTGAAGAGGGAATAACCGTTACAAAGACGGTAAGAGAAACCGATTCGCAGCTATCTATGGAGTTCGGTCTTTCGGTGGAGCTGACGAATGAGCTAAAAGCCCTCGATGTAAATACCCTGACACCTATTGAGTGTATGAGCATACTCTCTATGCTGTCAGACAAAGCAAAGGAATTTTAGTTTATGGAGTGAGATTTATGGCTGATATAAAGGTTTTACCCAAAGCACTTGCCGAGCTTATTGCGGCAGGTGAAGTTGTTGAGCGCCCTGCATCGGTCATAAAGGAGCTCGTAGAAAATGCAATAGACGCGGGCGCTACTAAGGTTACGGTCGAAATTCAGCACGGCGGAATTACATATATGCGCGTAACCGACAACGGCTCGGGTATTAAGCATGCTCAGGTGCCAACCGCCTTTTTGCGCCACGCAACGAGCAAGGTCGCGAAGGAGGACGATCTATTTGGAATTGAAACCCTCGGTTTTAGAGGAGAAGCACTCGCCTCCATTGCCGCGGTTGCAAAGGTTGAGCTTCTTACTAAAACCGCCGACGAAACATTTGGTACAAAATATGTTATCGAGGGCGGAGAGGAAAAGGAATATGAAGAGGCGGGCTGTCCTAACGGCACAACCATAATCGTTCGCGATATTTTCTATAATATCCCTGCCCGTATGAAATTCCTTAAAAAGGATAGCTCCGAAACGGCGGCTGTTACCGCCATTATAGATTATCTCGCACTCAGTAATCCAAGCGTTTCCTTCAAGTTTATAAGGGATTCAAAGCTTTTAACCTCGTCTACGGGGGACGGTGACCTTTATTCAACCGTCTACTCCGTGCTGGGTCGTGATTTTGCAAACGAGCTTATCCCTGTTGACTCCGTTACCGATAACGTAAGGGTAAGGGGTTATGCCTCGCTTCCCGTAAAGTGCAAGGCGACAAGGGCAAGCCAGTATTTTCTGCTTAACGGCAGAGTAATCCGTTCGGGTGCCGTTGCAAAGGCACTCGATGCTGCCTATAAAAATTCGGCGATGATAGGGAAATTTCCCGCTGCCGTGCTTTATATCGAAATTAACCCCGAGCTTGTTGACGTAAATGTTCATCCCGCCAAGACAGAGGTGCGCTTTACCAACGAAAAAACGGTATTCGACGCTGTTTATTTTGCCGTAAAGAATGCACTTATGAAGGGAGATAGGCGTCCCGAGCTTACCTTTAAGTCTATAGTGCCGCCAAAGCCGCAGGAAACCTTTCAAAGAATGACTACGGAAGAGTATAAAAAAATGTCGGAGCCAAAGGCTACACCGGTCGAGAAAATCTACAGAGATACCTTGGCGGCAAACTCATGCTTTAGGTCTAATGAAACTCCCGTTTTCAAAACCTCGCCCACGATTCCGAAGGTGGAAAAAACAGAGCCTTTAAAGCAACAGGTTTTGGATCATCCTATGATAATTGTTTCCGAGCCCGAGAAGGTGCCGAGCTATCTTGATTTATTTGAACGCGCAAAGCCTACTTGTAAAGAAGAAACATCCGAAACACTGAGAGTTTGCGAGAATCTTGTCGATGATATCGAGCTTGAGCTTATTTATATAGGCGAAGCCTTTAAAACTTATATAGTTGTTGAATACAAGAAAAGCATCTATTTCATTGATAAGCACGCGGCGCATGAAAGAATCCTTTTTGAAAGATTAAAAAAGGAACGCACGGTACAGCCTCAGCTTTTGCTTTCCCCCGTTGCTGTACGGCTTGGAAGACAAGAGCACAGAGCGCTGCTTGATAATATTGAACTGCTTGCAGGCGCAGGCTTTGAAATAGAAGAATTCGGCAGCAGCTCGGTCCTCGTTCGTTCGGTTCCCATTGAGCTTGCCGAGGAGGACGTTATGCTGACCGTCTGTGAGCTTGCCGATGGACTTATAAATAGCGGTACACTAAAGAGCGAAAAGCTTGACAGACTACTTCACACCGTTGCCTGCAAGGCGGCTATAAAGGGCGGCAATAATCAATCACCCAAAGAGCTTGAATTGCTTGCAAAGAGAATTCTTTCGAACAAGGATATTATGTATTGTCCTCACGGCAGACCGGTTGCCTTTGAGCTGAAACGAAGCGAGCTTGAAAGACAATTCGGAAGACAGGGCTAAGCGATGAAAACACCAATTATTGTAATAGCGGGTCCCACTGCTTCGGGCAAAACCGCGCTTTCGGTTGCCGTGGCAAAAAAGTACGGTGGAGAAATAATTTCTGCCGATTCTATGCAGATTTACCGCGATATGCATATTGCCTCTGCCGCGCCTGATGAGGAGGAAAAACAGGGTATACCCCACCATCTTTTCGAGTTTTTGCGCAGAAATGAAAGCTATTCTGTAGCCGAATATGTTAAGGATGCCGCCTCGGCAATAAAAGAGGTTTATGAGAGAGGAAAAATTCCAGTTATCGTGGGCGGTACAGGACTTTATATAAGCTCACTCATAGATAATATTCGCTTTACTGAAGAGAAAAGTGACCCAGCCCTTAGGGAGTCGCTTCAAAAGGAGTACGATTCTATCGGTGGTGAGGAAATGATAAAGCGAATTGCCGAATTCGACCCCGAAACTGCCGCAAAGCTTCATCCCAACAATAAAAAGAGGGTAATAAGGGCTTTCGAGGTCTATATGCAAACGGGGGTCACCGTCACCGAGCAAAATGCCGCTTCTAAACTCATAGAATCACCCTATGATCCTTGTATTATAGGTCTAAAAACAGAGGACAGGCAGTTCCTTTATGACAGAATCAACCGCAGAGTAGATATTATGCTCGAAAATGGATTGCTCGAAGAAGCCAAAGTGGCGTATCGCTCGCGTGGATCAGCAACCTCCGTGCAGGCGATAGGACATAAAGAATTCTTTCGGTTTTTCGAGGGAGAATGCTCACTTGAGGAAGCAGTCGAAACCCTTAAAAGGGAGACAAGAAGATATGCAAAGCGCCAGCTCACATGGTTTTCAAGGGATGAGCGTATAAATTGGATTAAAATCGACAAAACAGAAGATATTTTATCAGAAGCTTCAAAAATTATAGAAAGGATAGTCTGCTTTGAACAAAACCCGTAGGATTGTTGAGATATCAGTAATACTTCTTGTTCTGACCTTTATTATATATCAGTTTTTTGCATCCTATTATTCTGCAATCACTACCGAATCGGCTGTTTTTTTCCAACACTCAGAGGGAATAGAGCTTAACGGTACCATAATCAGAAATGAGCATCTTGTCGAAAAGACAGGAAGTGGTACTATTCACTATGTTATATCAGACGGCGAGAGGGTCTCTAAGGGCGGTACAATTGCAAGACTTTACACCGACGAAAAGGCATCTGCCGCCGCTGTCAGAATAGATGAAATTGACAGTCAGCTTGAAATTATAAAGGAAATGGAAGACTATGGCGATTCTGCCACCGTAGACCTTGGAACGATCAATGCGAAAATTAATGAAAGTGTAAACGACTTTCTTTATTCGCTCACTGATAATTCCTATGATGAAAGCGGAGCGCTTAAAACGAAAATGCTTACCGCTCTTATGAAAAAACAGATTGCAACGGGCGAGAAGATTGACTTTTCAGATTTAAAATCAGAGCTTTCAACCGAAAGAGAAAACCTGGTTTCGGTAATGGGAACACCAAAATCCGAATATGTGTCGGGCTATGCGGGATATTTTGTATCCTCTACAGATGGCTATGAGGGAAATCTCTCTTCGAAGGATTTATCGGTCTACACACCCGAATATCTTGATTCACTGAAGCCTTCGTCCGACAACGACTCGATAGGCAAAATAGTCTATGACTATGAATGGTATGTCGCGGCAACTATTCCTGTAGGCGATGCGATGAATTATAAAATCGGTGAAACGGTAAAGCTGAACATCGAGGCGGCGGGACAAACTGTTTCGGCAACGATAAAAAAGATTAATTATTCAGAATCCGACACTGCCTCAGTAATTTTCTCCTGCAACGAAATGTCAAGCGAGCTTGCATCAATCCGTTCGGGAAAGATTATCGTAATAAAGGATGAATACAGTGGACTTAAAGTCAGTTCCCGCTCGATACGAACAGTTAACGGTGTACGCGGAGTTTATGTGGTTTCAGGCATTGAAATAAAGTTCGTAGAGGTAGAGATTCTTTTCTCAAATGAAGAATATACCATCTGCAAGCTTAACACCTCGGACGGAAGCAAGTTAAGACTTTATGATGAGGTAGTTGTAAAGGGAAGAGGTTTATATGACGGAAAAATCATCTACTAAAATTTTTGATGAAAATTATCGTTTAATCGAAGAACGTATATGCGAGGCGGCAGAAAAATCAGGAAGAAAAAGAGAGGATATAATTCTTCTCGCCGCCACTAAAACGGTTGATGTCGAGGTTATCAATTACGCTATCGAAAATGGAATAAAATATATTGGCGAAAATCGAGTGCAGGAATTTCTGTCAAAGGAAGAGGCACTATCGAAAAGCGCCCACCGCCATTTTATTGGTCACCTTCAAACCAACAAGGTTAAGGATATTGTAGGCAGGGTTGAAATGATAGAGTCGGTCCACTCGGAAAAGCTTGCCAGCGCTATAGGAAAAATATCTTGTGAGCGCGGCATCGTTACCGACATACTGCTTGAGGTTAATATCGGAAACGAGGAAAGCAAATCGGGATTTTCTCCATTTGAAATTTTGGGGGCTATAGAAAAAATTGCAAAAATCCCGGGTGTAAGAGTCCGAGGACTTATGGCAATCCCCCCAATTTGCGAGAAAAAAGAAGAAATTATGGCATTTTTTACAGAAATGCACAATCTGTTTATTGACATTGGAGCAAAAAAAATAGATAATGTTATTATGGAATATCTGTCTATGGGAATGTCGGGCGATTATTATGAGGCAATCCTTTCGGGCAGTAATATAGTCAGACTCGGCACCGCCCTATTCGGGCATAGAAATTATAATATTAATTAAGGAGAAAAATTATGGGCATCAAGGATTATTTCAGCGGTATTTTCAATATCAGCGAAGAGGAAGAATTTGAGGGCGAAACCTTTGAGGAAACCTCGAAGGAGTATGATGCAGAATCCGATGCAAAAGCAAAGTCTGCAAAGAAGTTCACTGCAGTTAGAAGACAGGCCACAGACAATAGCTCTGCTATGAGAATGGTGCTTGTCCGTCCAGAGATTTTTAGCGACGTTGCTCCCATAGCCGACCATTTGAAGCAGGGAAAGACCATTGTACTGAATCTTGAGAACGCAGAGGCACCTGCCGCCCGCCGCATTGTTGACTTTTTGAGCGGCTCTGCTTATGCGCTTTCCTTCAAATTCAAGCCCGTTTCAAATAACACCTTTGTAATCATACCCGACAACACCGATTTCTCGGGTGATCTTCTTCTTGACGATTACGGAAGTGAGAACTACTTCCTTTAATGGATAGCGAGCTGCTTATCCCAAGGATAAAGGATGCCGTACGGTTGTGCGATACCTCAGGTATGCCGAAATTCGTTGGTTTTCTAACCACCGAGGAAGCGGCAGAGGCTTTAAAAACTGCAAAAAAACTGCATTGCCGTTTCAATCTGTATGGCGGATATGATTCAGCCGAGAGGGTTGTTTTCGGGGCCTTCCCCGATTGGTGTGAGGATGAAACGATTTTTAGTCCTATAACGGGGGTAACCTTTTCATACAGACTTCAGGATAAGCTCACTCACCGTGATTTTCTCGGCGCACTTATGTCGCTCGGAATTGCTAGAGAAACAGTAGGCGATATTCTTATCGAAGATGGAAGAGCGGTAGTCTTTCTTATTCGTGAGGTTGTACCCACCGTTTTAAACGGAATAGAGAAGATCGCAAATGCAGGCGTTACCGTTTCAGAGGGCTTTAATGAGCCTTTGCCATTCCACAGTGAAATGCAGGATATTTCCGACACAGTAGCGTCCGAGAGACTAGACTGTGTCGTTTCGGCGCTTTTGAAGTGTTCAAGAAATGATGCCGTAGAGCTAATTCGCGACGGGGCAGTATCGGTAAATTCGGTTTGTGTCGATAAAATCACAAAAACCGTTTCGTCAGGGGATAAAATAACCGTTCGCCGAAAGGGTAAATTTATAATTGAATCTGTCAGCGACCGAACTCGCAAGGACAGAATTGGTTTAAAAGCAAAAAAGTATATATAATGTAGGGGGCAATATTATGATACCGAAGGAAATAGAGGAAATAAGATTTTCAAAGTCGATGAGCGGTTACAAGACCGATGAGGTTGATGATTTTTGCGACAAGGTCTATAACGACTATATCAAATTTGCAGAGCTCATCAAGGTTAAGCAAGAAAAGATTGAAGCACTCGAGACCAAGCTTCGCGATACCGAGCTTAATGCTGATAGCATTAATTCTGTGCTTATTAGCGCACAGAAGCTTGCAGATTCCATAGTTTCCGAAGCTAAGGCAAAGGCAGAGGAAATTGTTGAAACTGCAACCACAGACGCTGAAAATATAAAACAGCGCACCAAAAAGGCACTTGAAGAAATCGATGCCGTAATTACCGCACAAAAGAACGAAGCGGCAAAGGAAGCCGAGGTTATGCTCGCCGACGCCGTAAGAAAGAGCGAGGGAATGATCCTTGCAGCGAAGGATTCTGTTGCTCGCGAACAACTTTTATTCGACAAGCTGACGGGCGAGGTCGCAGCCTTCAAGAAGGAAATTAAGAATGCTTACAAGGCTCATCTTGAAGCCCTCTCTGCACTTCCCGAGGAGGTGCCCGTATCTCCCGAAAAGGCTGCAATCGCGATAGAAGATATTATCAGAAACGAGCCCGATCTTCGTCAGTTCATTGAGAAGCAGACGATAGAGGCTAACCCGGTACCCGAAGAGATTTCTACTGAAGAAACAGTTGTTTTTCCTGCAGTAGATAGCCGAGACACAATGGAAGATATAAAATCAACCACACCTCTGAGAGAAGTAACAAGCGATATGGCTGCAGGTTTTATCGTTACCCCCGCTTCAGACGATGAGTAAAAATACAAACACTTAATTTAGGAGATATTTTTAATGGAACGCGATTATAACAAAACCCTTAATTTGCCCGTAACCGAATTTCCGATGAGGGCAGGACTTCCCACCCGTGAGCCCGAAGCTCTGGCAAAATGGCAGCAGGAAGACGTTTACGGAGAGCTTATGAAGAAAAACGAAGGCAAGCCCTCTTACATTCTTCACGATGGACCTCCCTATGCAAACGGAATCATACACCTCGGCACTGCACTCAATAAGTCACTTAAGGATTTCGTAGTGAGATACAAGAATATGACCGGCTACAAGGCTCCCTATGTGCCAGGTTACGATACTCACGGTCTTCCCACCGAACTGAAGGCAAGAAAGGCTGCAGGTATGAAATCTGGCGAGATGATTTCTGCACTCGAGCTTCGCCGTATGTGTAAGGATTTCGCAGTTAACTTTGCAGAGGAACAAAGACACCAGTTCGAACGCCTTGGAGTTCTCGGTGAATGGGATAACCCCTATCTTACCTTAAAGCCTGAATACGTTGCAAAGCAGGTTGAGGTTTTCGGTGAAATGGCTAATAAGGGCTATATCTATAAGGGACTGAAGCCTGTTTATTGGTGCTCCGACTGTCAGACCGCTCTTGCAGAAGCCGAAATCGAGTATGCAGAAGACCTCTGCTATTCTATCTTCGTTAAGTTCCCCGTAAAGGACGATAAGGGTCTGCTTAGCGCAGCGGGAATTGATGTTTCAAAGGCATATTTCGTAATATGGACCACCACTACCTGGACACTCCCTGCAAACCTTGCAATCTGCCTCGGACCCGATTATGAATATTCTGTTCTTAAATCGGGTGATGAGTATTATATTATGGCAACCGAGCTTGCCGACGGCGCAATGGCTGCCGCAGAGCTTACCGACTATGAAACAGTTGCAAAGTTTAAGGGTGCTGAGCTTGAATATATGGTTGCTCGCCATCCTTTTATGGAGAGAGATTCCCTCATTATCGTTGGGGACCACGTAACACTCGAGAGCGGTACAGGCTGTGTTCATACTGCTCCCGGTCACGGTGTTGACGACTTTGAGGTCTGCCGCCGCTATCCCGAGATAGGAATGACCGTGCCTGTTGACTCTAAGGGTTATATGACCGCAGAAGCAGGTATGTTTGCAGGCGTTAAAACCGAAGAAGCAAACAAGAAGATTGCCGTTTGGCTTGATGAGAATAAGTATCTCTTCGCACTTAAGAAGATTATCCACCAGTATCCCCATTGCTGGAGATGTAAGAACCCCATTCTCTTTAGAGCTACCGAGCAGTGGTTCTGCTCTATCTCTGCGTTTGCAGACAAGGCTTGCGAAGAGATCGCAAAGGTCAGATGGGTTCCCGAGTGGGGTGAGGGCAGAATTACCGGAATGGTACGCGACCGCTCCGACTGGTGTATCTCCCGTCAGCGTACTTGGGGTGTTCCGATTCCTATGTTTTATTGCACCGAGTGTGGTAAGGAATATATCACTCCTGAGTCTATAGGTAAGATAGCAGATATCTTCAGAGCAAAGGGCGCAGATGCTTGGCACGAGCTAACGGCCGCAGAGCTTATGCCCGAGGGTGCAAAGTGTGAGTGCGGCTGCACCGAGTTTAAGAAAGAAACCGACATTATGGACGTTTGGTTCGATTCGGGTGTTTCTCACGCCGCAGTTTGCGATAACAGAGACTACCTCGGCACTCCCGCAGACCTCTATCTTGAGGGCGCTGACCAATACAGAGGTTGGTTCCAGTCTTCGCTTCTCACCTCTGTTGCAACTAAGGGCGTTGCTCCCTATAAGACCGTCGTTACCCACGGCTGGGTTGTTGACGGCGAGGGCAAGAAGATGTCCAAGTCCATCGGAAACGTTATCATACCCGACGACGTTGTTAAGCAGTACGGTGCAGATATTCTCCGTCTTTGGGTTGCGTCAAGTGATTATCACGCAGATATCCGCGTTTCTCAGGACATCTTAAAGCAGCTTTCCGAGATTTACAGAAAAATCAGGAATACCGCAAGATTTATCCTCGGTAATATCAGTGACTTTAACCCCGATACTGATATGATAGATAACGCTGCACTTTCTGAAATCGACCATTGGGCACTTATGCGCCTTGACGAGGTTGTAAAGACCTGCCGCGAGGCTTATGATAACTTTGAATATCATATTATTTTCCACGCAATCCATAACTTCTGCGTAATTGATATGTCTAACTTCTATCTTGACGTGCTTAAGGACAGACTTTACGTTGAAGCAAAGGACAGCATTACCCGACGCGCCGCACAGACTGCTATGTATAAGATTCTCGACGTTCTTTGCCGCCTTGTTTCTCCCATCCTTGCGTTCACCGCAGATGAAATTTGGCAGTTTATGCCTCATACCGCCGACTGTGATGCAAGACACGTTGTATATAACGAAATTCCCGAGGCAAAGGGCGAGTATGATGTTGACTTTATGGCTCGTTGGGACAGAATCCACGAGATGCGCGAGGATGTTAAGAAGGCTCTTGAAATTGCCCGTGCAGAAAAGGTTATCGGTGCGGCACTCGACGCAAAGGTTACCCTATATGCAGACGGCGAGCTTTACGACTTTGCAGCTTCTGTAAAGGATATGTTAAAGACTGTATTTATGGTTTCCGACTTCGAGCTCGTAAAGGGCGGAGAAGGCGCTTTCAAGGGCGATGTTGAGGGAATGAGCGTTACCGCAGAGCATGCAAGTGGTGACAAGTGCGCTCGTTGTTGGTCCTTCGGTAAGGTAGGCGAGGATGCAGAGCATCCCACTATCTGCGCACGCTGTGCAGCTGTTGTAAAGACTATTGACTTTGCAGATTAGTTAATTTTTCCCTAAGGAGGAACAGAAATGACCTATATTTTAGCAATAGCAGTGTCGGTGCTGTTTCTCCTTGCCGACCGCATAACAAAATATCTCGTAGTTTCGGGAATGAGCCTTAATGAGTCTATTCCTTTTATCCCGGAATTTATGGACTTTACCTATATATATAATACGGGCGGTGCGTGGGGTATTCTTTCGGGCAAGACCTGGATTCTCGTGCTATTTACCGCGGTAGTAATGATTGGCTGTGTCATATTCCTTATTAAAAACGGGAAGAAGACCCCCCTTCTTTTCTGGTCGGTCTGTCTGATACTGTCAGGCGGTGTCGGCAATATGATTGACCGTATTTTCAATGACGGTAAGGTTATCGACTTTTTAAGAACCCTTTTCATCGACTTTCCGATATTTAATATTGCCGATTGTGCAGTCGTCATCGGTTCGGGACTTTTAATTCTTTATTGCATCCTCGATATCGTGAGGGAAGCAAAGGAAGAAAAGGTTGAAAAAGCAGCACAAAAAGAGTCAAGCAATGAATGAGATAAGACTTATTTGTGACTCGGGCTGCGAGCGAATAGATTCCTTCATCGCCGCAAATACCGACCTTTCGAGGTCGCGTGCCGCCTCTCTTATCGAAGATGGTAGGGTACTCCTTAACAGCGCTTTAACAAATAAGAAAGCTAAGCTGAAGGCAGGGGATTGTGTTGTAGTTACAATTCCCGATGCCGTGCCTCTCGAGGTAGTAGCAGAGGAGATTCCCCTCGATATTATTTATGAGGATAATGACCTGCTCGTCGTAAATAAGCCAAAGGGAATGGTTGTGCATCCTGCAGCAGGAAACTACGACGGCACCCTCGTTAACGCGCTTCTTTCTCACTGTAAGGATTCTCTGTCGGGCATAAACGGAGTTATGCGACCTGGTATTTTACATAGAATCGACAAAAATACAAGTGGACTTTTAATGGTGGCAAAAAACGATTTTGCCCATACCCATTTAGCCGAACAGATAAAAGAACACAGCTTCACCCGTGAGTATGAAGCGGTAGTTCACGGAAATTTTAAAGCCGACAGCGGAACGGTAAAAGCCATGATTGGCCGCCATCCCGTAAAGCGTAAGCAGATGGCAGTTACCGATAAAAACTCAAAAGAGGCGGTAACTCACTATACAGTGATTGAGCGTTTTGGAGATTTTACTCATATTAGGTGTCGACTCGAAACGGGCAGAACCCACCAGATTAGGGTTCATATGGCTTATATCGGGCACCCGATAGCAGGGGACGACGTATACGGACCTAAAAAGTCGGTAGGCGGACTTGTTGGTCAGTGTCTGCACGCTAAAAAGGTTGGATTTATCCACCCAAAAACAAACGAATATATGGAATTTGAAAGTGAGCTTCCCGATTATTTTCAGAATTTCCTTAAAAAGTGTGGTAAAAGATAATGGGAATTTTCGACGGTTGCCTGCTTGCTTCTGACGTTGACGAAACTCTTGTAAACGCAGGCGGGATACCGAAAAAAAACATTGAAAAAATTGAGTGGTTCATAAAAGAGGGAGGAATCTTTGCTCTTTCATCGGGAAGAAGCAAGGAGGCACTGCTTCCCATTTTACAACTCATCGATAAAAGCAACATAGGACCGAGTGCCGTTTTAAACGGTGGACTTATCTACGACTTTTCGAGTGACGAGGTGCTTAGCGAATCGCTTCTCGGAGAAAGGGATAAGCAGCTCGCAAAATACGTTATTGATAATATGCCCGATGTCAGTATGGAGGTGCACACGAGAGACGTTTGCTATGTCCCCGTGAGAACCCATGAAACTGATATTCACGAGGAATATGAAAAAATTACTCCACAGTTTGCAAGCTTTGATGAAATCAAGGGCAAAAACTGGCTAAAGGTACTCTTTATCCCAGTAACCGATGAAAGAAGAACAGAACTTAACCGAATCGCCAGAGAGTTTTGTGGTGATACCTCTGATTTTAATGACAGTACGGCAAATATCTATGGGGATATTAAAAAATATATCGAGCAGATGCCGAAGGGCGTTTCAAAGGGAACCGCAATGAATTTACTTCGCGAGAAGCTCGGTATAAAAGAGGGCGGCCTCTTCGGAATAGGCGACTATTATAACGACCTACCTATGCTGAAAGTTGTCGATATACCTGCCGTAACGGCGGGTGCACCCAACGATTTAAAAGAATTAGCAGAGTATATAACCTGCCCATGCCGTGATGGCGCGGTTGCAGATTTTATAGATTATATAACAAATCAAAAACTATAAGTTTTGGAGGAGAATTATGGACGCAAAAAAAATTAAAGAACTGAAGGTAATGTCTCTTAACATCAGAAAGAGCATTATCGATTCGGTACATAGTGCAAAAGCAGGTCATCCGGGCGGCTCTATGTCAGCAGCAGACCTTCTCACATATCTTTATTTTGAGAAGATGAACATTGACCCAAAGAACCCCAGAATGGCAGATCGCGATCGTTTTGTGCTTTCAAAAGGTCACGCAGCACCCGTGCTATATGCTACCCTTGCGCACAGAGGCTATTTTGATGTCGAGGAACTACTTACTCTTCGTAAGACCGATTCACGCCTCGAAGGTCACCCCGATATGAAGGGTGTTCCCGGTGTTGATATGTCTTCAGGCTCTCTTGGTCAGGGAATTTCGGCTGCTTGTGGTATGGCTCTCTCTGCGAAGCATTTTGGTGACTCTTTCAGAGTTTATGCTCTGCTCGGCGACGGTGAGTGCGAAGAGGGTCAGGTTTGGGAAGCCGCTATGTTTGCGGGAAATAAGAAGCTTTCTAATCTCACCGCCTTTGTTGACTACAACGGACTTCAGATCGACGGTACTATCGAGCAAGTAAACTCTCCCGCTCCCTTCGAGCCCAAATTTGCCGCTTTCGGTTGGAATGTAATTACCATTAACGGACACGATTTCGAGGAAATCGAGGCTGCTGTTGCTGCTGCTGAAAAGGAAACAGAAAAGCCCACAGCTATTATTATGAAGACGGTTAAGGGTAACGGAGTTTCCTTTATGGAAAATCAATGTGGTTGGCATGGTAAGGCACCCAACGATGAGCAGCACGCAGAAGCTATCAAAGAGCTTGATGCTAAGCTTGCAGAGTTAATGTAAGGAGGACTAAAAGAATGGCTGATATTAAAAAGGTTGCAACCCGTGACTCCTACGGTGCGAGTCTTGTTGAACTTGGAAATGAGAGAGACGATTTTGTAGTCCTCGATGCTGACCTGGCAGAAGCTACCAAAACTGGTGGCTTCAAGAAGGCATTCCCCGAGAGATTTTATGACTGTGGTATAGCAGAGCAGAATATGATAAGCATTGCTGCAGGTATTGCAACCACAGGCAAAAAGGTTTTTGCAAGCTCTTTTGCTATGTTTGCCGCAGGCAGAGCCTTCGAGCAGGTTAGAAACTCTATCGGTTATCCCCATCTTAACGTGATTATCGGTGCTACACACGCAGGTATTTCTGTTGGCGAAGACGGCGCTACCCACCAGTGCTGTGAGGATATCGCTCTTATGCGCACAATCCCCGGCATGACCATCATCAATCCCGCTGACGACATCGAGGCTCGTGCCGCTGTACGTGCCGCTATCGACCACGACGGCCCCGTTTATATGAGATTCGGCCGCCTCGCTCTTCCTATGGTAAATGCTGATGACTACAA
Organism: Acutalibacteraceae bacterium; assembly: GCA_045638145.1. Taxonomy (GTDB): domain Bacteria; phylum Bacillota; class Clostridia; order Oscillospirales; family Acutalibacteraceae; genus SFWF01. The sequence continues at coordinate 15,446 of JAZUAU010000017.1, read as the reverse complement.
GTTCGAAATCGGCAAGGGTGTAGAGCTCAAAGACGGTAAGGATGTTACCATTATCGCAACCGGTCTTATGGTATCAGAGGCAGTGGAGGCTGCTGAAACCTTAAAGGCAGAGGGCATTGAGGCCCGAGTTATCAATATGGCTACCATTAAGCCTCTTGACGCTGAAATCGTAATCAAGGCCGCAAAGGAAACCGGTGCAATCGTTACCGCTGAAGAGCACAGCGTTGTTGGCGGTCTTGGAAGTGCAGTTGCAGATGTAGTTTCTGAAAATTGGCCTGTTCCCGTTCTTAAGGTCGGCGTTCAGGACACCTTCGGAACTTCGGGTCCTGCCGCAGAGGTTCTCACAAGATTCGGTCTTCGTGCCGCAAACATTGTAGAAAAGGCAAAGGCAGCTATCGCTCTTAAAAAGTAATTAAAAATGAGTTTGAAACGGAAGTGTTTCTTATGAAATGCTTCCGTTTTTTTATATAATTATTGAAAAAGCTAATATTGTTTGATATAATTAACTATTATATTGGGTAAATGTGTGATTTCGATAGGAGGGAGAAAAATGCAGTATAAACGCTGGACGGTAAATCCGCTCGAAAAGGCACTTGCGGCAGAGCTTGCGGAAGAGTGTAATATCGATCCGTTTATTGCCCTGATTGCGGCAGGACGCGGTTATACTGACCCTTATGAGCTTTCCGAACTCATTTCTCCCGATCTTTTGATGAATGATCCATTTGAACTTCGCGATATGGAAAAAGCGGTGGATATCATTTCGGATGCTATCTATTCCGAAGAAATTATTGCCGTTTTTGGTGATTACGACGTCGACGGTGTTACTGCAACAGCCCTTCTTTACAGCTATCTTAAGAATCGTGGCGCAAGGGTGATTTATGCCGTGCCCGACCGCGAAAGGGACGGCTACGGAATTAATATTTCGGCTATTGATAAATTCCATGCGCAGAATGTTGACCTAATAATAACGGTTGACAACGGGATTTCGGCTATTTCCGAGATTGATTATGCAAAGCGACTTGGAATGAAGGTTGTAGTAACTGACCACCATCTACCCTGTGATGAACTGCCCGAAGCCGATGCGGTTATAGACCCCCACCGAGTAGATGACTTTTCCGAATTTAAGGAAATCTGCGGTGTTATGGTGGCGTTTAAGCTTATTTCTGCGCTGGAGGGTAAAAGCTCTGAAGAAATGCTTTATGAATACGGCGATCTTGTAACGGTTGGTACGGTAGCTGATGTTATGCCCCTTATACAAGAAAATCGTTCTGCCGTAAGGGCGGGAATCGATGTTATAAAAGAGGGGAAGCGAAGAGGTGTTTCTGCATTGCTAAAGGCATCTGGAATCGACCCTTATACCCTTAATGCCTCGAAAATTGCCTATTCTATCGCACCAAGGCTAAATGCTGCAGGAAGAATGGGCGATGCCGCCCGTGCTGTGGAATTGCTACTCGCAGATGAGGATGAGGTTGCGAACGGACTTGCAGAGCTTCTTTGTAATGAGAATATCAGAAGACAGTCACTTGAAAAGAAAATATTTGCAGAGTCCGTAGAAAAGGTAGAAAAGAATGGGTATAAGCACAACCGCGTGATAGTGGTTGATGGCGAGGGTTGGCACCATGGTGTTATCGGCATAGTTGCCGCCCGCATTGCAGAAAAATACGGCAGACCCGCCGTTGTACTTTCTGTATCGGATGGAGTGGCAAACGGCTCGGCACGAAGCATAAGAAATTTTTCAATTTATGACGCAATTGCCAAGTGTTCATATCTTCTTTCAAAATTTGGCGGTCACGAAATGGCGGCAGGAGTAACACTCTCTGCTTCGCTTATAGGCGATTTCAGACGCGCTATTAACGAATATGCCGCAAATCTCGACAGAGTTTTCCCCGAGGTAAGGCTTGATTGCAAGCTGAATCCTTCGGCGCTCTCGCTAGACCTTGTAGAGGAGCTTCGCGCACTTGAGCCCTTCGGTGTTGGTAATCCCATGCCCGTTTTTGGGATTTATGGAGTAAAACTCGAAAAGATTTCGCCCGTAGCATCGGGCAAACATCTGCGCCTCGGCTTCACAAAAAACGGGTGTTCCTTTATAGCAATGCTTTTTGGCACAACACCGCAGGAGTTTTCCTTCGAGGCAGGTCAGACGGTTGACATTGCTGTTACTGTCGACTCTAACGAATATAACGGAACTACATCTTTAACCGTTCACATAAAGGAAATGAGGGCGGCAAGTGAAAATCCCGAACAGATTCTTATTGATATGGATGAGTACGAATCCTTTAAATCAGGTCTTTCGGGCGATTACACCGAAATCGCACCCACAAGAGAGGAAACAGCAGCAGTTTACAAAGAAATCATACATAGCGAAAAGCCTATTGCAAAACTTATGAACAAATTGCAGAATACCGTTTCGCCCGCAAAGGTGCTGATTTCTGCAGAAGCACTTTGTGAGCTTGGCATCTGCTCCCTTTACAGCAAAGAGGGAGTGCCCACGCTTAAAATATCAAACAGCGGCGTAAAGGTTAATCTTGCCGATGCCGCAATACTAAAAAAACTAAACAGAAGGGGGTAGTGACAATGGAACTTGATAACATTTATGAAGCCGATTTTGAAGCATTAATGTCGGTAATGCAGGAACAGGGCGAAAAATACAATATTCCGCTCATCCGTCGCGCCTATGAAGTCTGTGTTTCGGCGCACAAGGGTCAATTTAGAAAGTCAAGCGAGGAATATTATATTCATCCGCTGAACGTTGCCAAAATTATCGTTACACTTGGAATGGATTCCGAATCTATTGCCGCCGCCCTTTTACATGACGTTGTAGAGGATACCGAAATTTCCTCCGATGAGATTAAACGCGACTTTGGAGAAGAAGTTGCCCTTCTTGTGGATGGCGTAACAAAAATTGGTCGAATTCAGTATGTTTCCCGTGAGCAGGCTCAGGCGGAATCCCTCCGCAAAATGCTTATCGCAATGGGTAAGGATATCCGCGTTATAGTAATAAAGCTTGCCGACCGACTTCATAATATGCGAACACTTGATTCACTTCCCGAGGCAAAACAACTTGAAAAATCGCTTGAAACCATCGAGGTCTATGCCCCGATAGCCCACCGTCTTGGTATGCACGCCATAAAAGAAGAGCTTGAGGACCTTGCAATCCGCCATCTTGACCCCATTGCTTATTCCGAGATTGAAGGGCTTCTCGGTGAGAAGAGTAATTTCAGAGAAGCTGCTTTCAAAACCCTTCGTGACCGCATCGAAGAACGTCTTCATGAGGAGATGCCGGGTGTGGATTTCGTGCTTCAGTCCAGAGTCAAATCTATCCCAGGTATTTACCGAAAAATGTTTATGCAGGGCAGAGATTTTGAGGAAATATACGATATTTATGCCGTTCGCGTGATAACGGGTACCGTTACAGACTGCTATAACGTGCTCGGTATAATGCACGATATGTTTCGCCCAATCCCCGGACGCTTCAAGGACTATATTTCAACCCCCAAACCCAATATGTATCAGTCGCTTCACACCACCGTTATCGGCAGAGAGGCGATACCCTTTGAGATACAGATAAGAACCTTTGAAATGCACCATACCGCCGAGCTCGGAATTGCGGCGCATTGGAAGTATAAAGAGGGAGTTACCAAAAAGGATTCCAAGATGGATACAAGCCTTGAGTGGATTCGTCAGGTGCTTGAAAGCCAATCGGAGGATACGACCGACCTTATAAGAACCATAAAGGTTGACCTCGCGCAGGACGTTTACGCTGTTACCCCAAAGGGGGATGTTATCAGCCTGCCCGCAGGGGCTACCGTTATCGACTTTGCTTTTGCTATTCACTCGGCAGTAGGAACCCGAATGATTGGTGCAAAGGTAGACGGTAAAATAGTTCAGATAACTCACGAGGTAAAAACGGGCGAGGTTATTGAGATTTTAACAACCAACGCCGCAGGGCACGGACCTTCCCGAGATTGGCTCTCTATTGCCGTTACAAGCGGTGCAAAGGCAAAAATTCGCTCTTGGTTCAAAAAAGAGAGAAGAGAAGAAAATATTCAGACGGGCAAGGCCGCTATCGATTCGGAATTCAGAAGAAACTCAATTATTTTGCCCGATGCTGAAATGCAAGCCTTTCTTCTTGACATAGCGAAAAGACAGCGGCTTTCCGACACTGAGGAGCTTTATGCCGCTATCGGATACGGTGGAGTAAGTCTTGAAAAGATAATGCCTCGAATCAAGGAGGATTACACAAAGCTTGTCAAGGCTTCTAAGGAAACAAAGATTGAGGAGTATATCCAAAAGCACACACCCCGTTCGCGCGACGGTGTTATTATCGAGGGAATCGACAACTGTCTTATCAAGCTTTCAAAGTGCTGCGACCCCCTGCCCGGAGACGATATTATCGGTTTTATCACAAGAGGTCACGGTGTTTCGGTTCATAAGAAGGACTGCGTAAACGTGCCAAAGGATACCGACTCGCTCGAAGAGAGAGGACGCTGGATCGGCGCATATTGGGCAGACGACGGAAAGTCAACCTCCTTTACCTCCACTATTCAGATTTCGGGACTTGACCGTGACGGACTTCTTGCCGATATTACAAACGTACTCTTTAATATGCGCGTCGGTCTTCATGCGGTTAATGCCCGCGCAATTAAGGGTGGCAACTGCCTTATGACGGTTACCGTTTCTGCGGCAAGCGTTGAACACCTTAATTCCATTATCGCAAAGCTACAAAAGCTTTCGGGAGTATATAGCGTGGAGAGAACAAACCGATGAAAGCAGTCATTCAAAGAGTAAAATTTGCCTCTGTAAAGGTAGATGGCTATGTTCGCGGAGAAATAGAACAGGGGCTTCTAATCCTTCTTGGTGTAACCAAAGAGGACACCGAAAGGGAGACAGAGGTCTTGGCATCAAAGCTTTCAAGGCTTCGCATTTTTACCGACGAAAATGATAAAATGAATCTGTCGGTAATGGATATCGGCGGCAGTGCCCTTGTTATCTCAAATTTTACACTTTGTGCCGATATGAAAAAGGGCAACCGTCCCTCCTTCGACCCTGCTATGCCGCCCGTAGAGGCAAATAAACTTTACGAGTATTTTTGCGCTGAGCTTTTAAAGTGCGGTGTGAAGAGGGTAGAAAAGGGCGTTTTCGGTGCCGATATGGTGGTCGAGCTTTTAAATGACGGTCCGGTTACTATTACCGTAGATACCAACATTTGGAATAGGAACAATTAGTATGAATTTATGTAATATTGGTCATAGCTTTAATTACGAGCTTGAAAAGCTGTGTAGAATATTCTTACCCTTTGAGAAAATTGCAATACGGAACGAAGAAAAGCCCGACGATATTTATGCCGTAACAGAGCTAAGGGGGGATGGTAAAACCGCTTCGGCCAAGCTTTGGACAGGGGATTTGTATGCAGAGCGTAAAAGAGAATGTGATACCGACGAAAAGTCGCAGGAGCTTTCCCTTGCAGCCTGCCTTTATGATTGCTTTGCCGAGCTTACGGGCTACAATCCGCCGTGGGGACTTCTTACTGGTGTCCGTCCCGTAAAGCTTTATCACAAGCTTTGTGATAAGCTGGGAGAAAAGAACACCCAAGAATATTTCAGGAATGAGCTTTTTGTAAGCGAACAAAAAATATCACTCTGCCGCGATACTATGAGTCCCGAATATAAAATAATAAAGCACTCGGCTCATAATTCCTTCAGTCTCTATATTTCGATTCCTTTTTGTCCCTCAAGATGTGCCTACTGCTCATTTGTTTCACATTCGGTAGATAAGGCAAAAAACCTTATAGAGCCCTACGTCGAGCTTCTTTGCAAGGAAATTTACGAGACGGGAAGAATTGCAAAGGAATTGAAATTAAAGCTCGAAACGGTTTATATTGGTGGCGGTACACCCGTTGCTTTAAATGAAAAACAGCTCGAAGCTGTAATGGGTACAGTGTCAGATAACTTCGACTTTGCCGGAGTTTCCGAATATACGGTCGAAGCAGGCAGACCCGATGCCATAACCGAAGATAAGTTAATCGCCATAAAGAATGGCGGCGCTACCCGAATCAGTATTAACCCTCAAACTATGAACGATTCGGTGCTTCGGAAAATAGGCAGAAATCATACGGCCGAGGAAACAAGGGAAGCATTTCATCTGGCTCGAAAAATTGGTTTTGACAATATAAATATGGACCTTATCGCAGGTCTTCCAACCGATACCTATGACAGCTTTAAGTCAACTATAGAAGAGATTATAGACCTAAACCCTGAAAGCGTTACGGTGCATTCTCTCTCGATGAAAAGGGCGTCAACTCTGTCTGTAGGCGGAAATCTGCCTGATATGTCGGTAGGCGAGGAAGCGGCAAAAATGGTCGATTTCGCAAGGAAAAGATTAACCGAAGCCGAAATTTTGCCCTATTACCTTTACAGACAGAGCAAAACTGTCGGAAATCTTGAAAATGTCGGTTATTCAAAGCGCGGCTTTGAGGGATTTTATAACGTATATATTATGGACGAAACCCACACGATTCTTGCCTGCGGTGCAAGCGGCGTAACAAAACTTCGCGAACCCGATTCTGCAAGAATTGAGCGCATATATAACTATAAATATCCTTATGAGTATATCGACCGGTTTGATGAAATGGTATCCCGCAAGGCAGGCATAAAAGCCTTTTACGCAGGTATTAATAAATAATTAGGAGTAACTTATGGATTTTGACAATATAGTCGAAAAGACAAAGGAAGGCATTGACATAGTTTGCAAAAAGGCGGAGCAGGCCGCACGCATTTCAAAGCTTAAATTTGAAATTGCCTCACTCGAAGCAAAGCGTACTAAATGCTATGAAGAGCTTGGCAGAATTTCCTATGCTGAGGGTTTGAATGCAGAGCTTGCAGATAACGTCGAAAAGGGGAAGCTTATCAGCAGTATTACCGAGAAGACAAGCGAGATAAAGCGGCTTGGCAAAATGATTAACAAAATAAAGGATGAATAATATGCAGAGCGAAAAAAGAATAGGACTTATAATCGCAGACGAAAGCGAATACGTAATGCTTCGTGACATGGCAGAGAAAACGTCCGCCGAAAGACATGATTTCTTCGCCCGCGAGGGACATATTTTTAACCTATCTGAAAATATCAAACTGTATACAGTCCTTTGCGGTGTCGGAATGGTAAATGCCGCCGCTGCCGCAACCTATTTTGCAACAATGGAACTTGATGCAATTCTCAGTTTTGGCCTTTCGGGCGGAATTTCGGGTATAAAGCGCAACGAATTTATGGTAGGCACCGAGTATATAGAACACGATTTCGACCTTACACCTCTTGGCTATAAGCCCTGTGAAAAACCACTTCAGGAGAATGTTTATAAGGGCGATGCGGCACTAAATCAGCTCTTTACAGAGAATTATTCCTTTATAAAAAGCGGTGTTGTAGTCAGTGGAGACAGCTTTATTTGTGATGATGATAAGCGCAATTTTCTCAAGGAAACTTTTCATGCCATGTCCTGTGATATGGAATCTGCGGCTATCGCTTACGTGGCAAATTTAGCGGGAATTCCTTATACAACTTTACGCAAAATATCCGATGATGCAGGCGACTCTGCGAGCGACAGCTATACCAATTCTCTCGATATAAACGGGGAAGAGGTGCTCGCGATTCTCCTCTCCGTAGTCGCGAAAATAGGAGAATAATAGTAATATTAAGAGATTTTTCGTGAATTTGTACAAAAATAAACAAAAAAATTAACAAAACGCTTTAGAAATGTGCATTTTAATCAAAAAACAGTTGATTTTAGGAGTAAAATATGGTAAAAATAAAGGTGGATATTGAAGACGGTAAATATACGATGCAGGAGCTTCTCAAAATAATGAAAACACTTCGTGCGCCGGGTGGTTGTCCGTGGGATATCGAGCAGACTCATAAGAGTATCAGAAACGACCTTTTGGAGGAAGCCTTCGAGGTTGCCGATGCTATCGATAGTGATGACGATACGGCACTTTGTGAAGAGCTTGGTGACCTTCTTTTACAGGTTGTATTCCATTCGGAGATTGCTGAAGAAGAAAAGGCGTTTGACTACTCTGACGTAGTTGACGGAATAGCGAGAAAGCTCGTTCTTCGCCATCCTCATGTTTTCGGGTCGGCAAGGGCAGATAACTCGGGAGAGGTACTCGACCTTTGGGACGAAATTAAGAAGACCGAAAAGCACCAGAAAACCGCTACCGAGACCCTAAAGAGCGTGCCGCGCGCGTTCCCCGCTTTGATGAGAAGCGCAAAGGTTCAAAAAAGAGCGGCAAAAGCGGAGCTTCAGTTTGATGATCCTGTTAAGGAAGGGCTTCTTCTCAGCCTTTGCTACGAGCTTGAAGAAGCTATGGCAAAAGGGGACAAGCAGGAAGCGGCAAGAGCCTATGGAGAAATGCTTTTCCATCTTTCAAGGGTAGGCCAGCTTATTGGAGTGGACCCCGAAGAAAGGTTAAACAAGACAACCGATGAATTTATCGGTATCTTTGAGGAAGCCGAGAAAAAGGCGACCTCGAAACAAATTCCGATTAGCGAGGCATTCGGCGAATAGTTTTTGTATTTCATATCACACAGAGTGATTGAATAAAATTTTTGGAGGTAAATTTATTATGAAAAAGGCAGAACTCGTAGCAGCAGTTGCTGCAAAGGCAGAACTCACAAAGAAGGATGCTGAAGCAGCTATCGCAGCTGTTGCAGCAGTAGTTACCGAAGCTCTCAAGGCTGGCGATGAAGTTGCTCTTGCAAACCTCGGTACATTTAAGGTTAAGGAGCGCGCAGCAAGAGAGGGCATCAACCCTGCTACCGGCGCTAAGATCACTATTGCAGCTTCTAAGGTTCCCGCTTTCAAGGCAGGAAAGGCTCTTAAGGACGCTGTAAAATAATTGTCCTTAAATCTTATAAAGCCGCCGACCACGGCGGCTTTAGTTCTTTCAGGTGAAAAAATTGAGATTAGATAAATATTTAAAGGTTTCAAGAATAATTAAACGCCGTACAATTGCAAATGAAGCCTGCGATGCAGGAAGAGTGTCAGCAAATGGCAAGCCCGTCAAGGCATCCTATGATGTTAAAGAGGGGGATATTCTTGAAATAGCATTCGGAACGCGAACCGTAAAGGTAGAGGTTATCGCTGTAAAAGAGGTTATCAAAAAGGACGATGCCAACCTCCTTTACCGAATAGTAGAGTAATAAAGCACCACCCGTTTTAATATATTTTACGGGTGGTGTTTTGTTATGTCGGAAAAGATGAATACTGCACACAGTGTTATTATTGAACAACGGGGAAATTTAGACATCTCTGGCGTTAGTGAGGTTATGGGATTTGACGATGAAACGGTGCTTTTGATAACCTCGATGGGTACACTCACCATTAAGGGTGAGGGGCTTCATATAGGTTCATTCAGTACGGACAGCGGAGATATTAATATAGACGGAAAAATAATCGCGCTTGTATATGGCGACGACGCGGGTAAAGGCGGATTTTGGCGCCGACTTATGAAATAGCCTATGTGGGAAATAGACCTTGCAAATCAGCTCAAAACATTTTTTATGAGTATACCCTTCGGCTTTTTGCTCGGAGCAGTATTTTATATTCTTGAGGGCATAACAGCTACCGTACGGGGAAAAAGTATAAGGCAGTTTATAAGCGACATTTTTTTCTTTCTCCTAGCCGGTTTCGTAACCTATTGCTTTTTGCTTATAAGGTCAAAAGGCGAAATAAGAGGATATGTACTTTTTGGAGAGTTAATCGGATTTTGGATTTATAAGAAGCTTCTCTCAAAACTAACGGTAGGAATTTTTAGATGGATTATATATTTCATGAAATCTGCTTTTTCTGCAGTTTTCCAAGCGTTATCGATAACAATTAATAATATGTGCTCGTTTTTTAAAAGAATTTTCGAAAAAGTTAATATATTATCAAAAAAAGGGTTGAAAAATGAAGATGAATTAGTGTATACTGAAACAAGTAATATAGAGGAGTGCGAATGATGAGTGTAAATGCTAAAACAGGCGGCCACAAGAGTGTTGTTTTGCGTTTGCTCATTATTGCAGTCTGCCTGTATTTGCTTATGTCGGTTGTAACGCTTTATAGGGAACTTGAGTCGAAGAAAGCGGAATACGCCGAGCTTGAGGCACAAATAAAAGAATCGCAGCTTATCGTCGACGAAAAGAACAATTTGCTCCAGAACGGTACGGACAAAGAGTTTTTAGAGAAGGTCCTGCGAAAGAACGGTTATAGCTACTATAACGACAAAATATTCAAAAACAGCGACTAACTATTGTTTCGCAACTTTTGAGGAGGCAAGTCCCAATGCAACTTACCGTGGGGGAAATTATCGGGGGAAAAATTACAGCTGTCAAGGATTACGGTGTTTTCGTTGATATCGGCGACGGCAAAACTGGAATGGTACATATATCTGAAATTGCACAGACCTATGTTAGCCAGATAAGAGATTTTGTAAAAGAAGGCGACGAGGTCAAGGTTAAGGTAATCGGCATCGGCAACGACGGCAAAATCAATCTCAGTATTAAAAAAGCTCAGGAGCCTAAAGAACCGGGTGCGAAGCCCGAACGTCGCGAACGTGAGCGCAGAGCATACACTCCTAAAGCGCCGCCTGCCGCACCGGACGGGTCTTATGTTTGGACTGCAAAAAAGAACGAGTCTACCTCTTTCGAAGATATGATGAGTAAGTTTAAGCAGACAAGTGATGAGAAATTTTCCGACCTAAAGAGGAAAAATCCTGATGCAAAGCGCAATCGCAGAGCAGGCGTAAAATAAAGTCTCGGGCGGAAACTCCTTGTTTCCGCCTTTTTGATGTAAAGGGTGTTTTGATGATAAGGGAGATTAACACGGATTTGATTTGTGAAAAGGTGGCAGAGCTTTGCGTTGTCGCCAATAAGGTGTTGCCCTCGGATATAAAAGAATCAATAACCCTTGCCAAACATAGAGAGGACAACCCCCTTGCAAACCAAATACTTGCAGACATTGAAAAAAACGTAGAAATGGCTACAGAACTCGATATACCAATTTGTCAAGATACGGGAATAGCTGTTGTTTTTATCGAGGTTGGACAGGATGTTCACCTTGTAGGAGAGCCGCTTGAGCTCATTATTAACCGTGGTGTGGCTCGCGGCTATGAAAATGGACTGCTTCGAAAATCTGTTGTAGGCGACCCGCTCCGTCGAGTAAACACCGGCGACAACACTCCCGCAATCATTCACACAAAAATCGTTTCGGGTGACAAGGTAACGATTACGGTTGCACCTAAAGGCTTCGGAAGTGAAAATATGAGTGGCGTCAGAATGCTTACTCCTGCAGCCGGCAGAGAGGGTGTTATAAATTCTGTGCTTGAAATAGTGAATAACGCGTCTGGGAACCCCTGTCCGCCTATGGTGATTGGAGTTGGCATCGGCGGTGATTTTGAGCAGTGCGCACTGCTCTCCAAAAAAGCACTTTGCAGAAGCCTTAATGACAGAAACCCCGATCCCTATTATAAGGAACTTGAAGACGAGCTTTTAAAAAAAGTGAATCAGCTTGGAATAGGACCCCAGGGCTTTGGCGGAAAAACTACCGCACTCGGTCTTAATATCGAGGTTGCACCTACCCACATCGCGGGTCTGCCCGTGGCGGTTAATATAGGCTGTCATGTAACCCGCCACAAAACTGTGACAATATAAAACGGAGAAATAAATGGATAGTATTAAATTCACAGCCCCCTGCCTATTCGGTGTTGAGTCAATCGCGGCAGGTGAGCTCACGAGAATGGATATAAAAAACGTAAAAGCCGAAAATGGAAGGGTGAGCTTTGAGGGGGATATGAACACCCTTGCCCGCGCAAATATCTGTTCAAGATATTTGGAGCGAATCTGCATAAATGTTGGCGAGTTTGATGCCGTCAGCTTTGAAGAACTTTTTCAGGGTGTAAAAAGCATTCCTTGGGAGAATTTCATAGGCAAAAATGATGCCTTTCCAGTAAACGGCTACAGTCTAAATTCCGCCCTTTTCAGCATACCTGATTGTCAGTCTATTACCAAAAAGGCGATAGTCGAAAGACTTAGATCAAAATACGGAATAAGTTGGTTTAGTGAAACGGGATGTGAACTTAAAATCCGTTTTTCAATACTTAAAAATCACGTTACAATGATGATAGATACCTCGGGAGAAGGTCTCCATAAGCGCGGATACAGAAGAAATTCAAATGCTGCACCCCTAAAGGAAACTCTTGCCGCTGCAATGTGCGATACGGCAAGAATCTATCCCGACACAAAGCTTTTCGACCCCTTCTGCGGCTCGGGTACAATACTTATTGAGGCCGCTATGATGGCAAAGAAGGTGGCACCCGGTCTTCGCCGCTTTTTTGCCGCAGAAAAGTTTGCCTTTGTTCCCGAAAAGGTATGGCGCGAGGAGAGAACACGTGCACAAGACCTTATTTTACAGAATATTGAATTTGAAGCGGTCGGCTACGATATTGACCCCGAGGCAATAAGACTCACCGAGGAAAATGCCGCAAAGGCAGGAGTTTCAAAGTATATAAGGGTTGAAAAGGCAGATGTCAGGGATTTTAAAGCCCCCGAAGAGAGATGCCTTATCATAACCAATCCTCCTTACGGCGAGCGACTTCTTGATATAAAGGGAGCCGAAGAGCTTTATAAGGCAATGGGCGAAAGATTTGAGATGGGCAGCGGCAGAAAATATTTTGTCATAAGCCCCCACGACGATTTTGAAAAGATATTCGGCAATACTGCCGATAAGCGTAGAAAGCTCTATAACGGAATGATAAAATGCCAGCTTTATATGTATTTTAAATAAGCTGGACGGAGGAAAATATGAGAGATGTTTATATCATTAATCCTGCGGCGGGAAGAGAAGACGGCACAAAGTCGCTTAGCGAAAAGATAAGAGCAGTTTATGGAGACGAGGCTAAAATAATAATCACCGAGGGAAACGGTGACGCCCTTTTAAAGGCGCGTGCAGAGGCTGAAACAGGTGACGAAGTCAGAATCTTTGCTTGCGGCGGTGACGGTACCAGTTTTGAGGTTTTAAACGGTATTGTAGGCTTCCCCAATGCATCAATCGGAGTTATCCCGATTGGCTCTGCAAACGATTTTATAAAATATTTCGGTTATGATTCAAAAACCATCTTCCTCGATATTGAAAAACAGAAAAACGGCAAATATTTCCCTATCGACCTTATAAAAGCTGGGGATAAATATTGTATGAATCAGGTTTGTGCAGGATTTGATGCAAGGGTTGCCGATCAGATGACCAAGTTTAAGAGGCTTCCGCTTGTTTCGGGAAGTATGGCATATAATCTTTCTCTTATCAAGAATGTGCTTGGCAAACTCGGCATAAATATTAGAGTAGTGACCGACGGAAAAGAGTTCTTTAGCGGAAGCGCACTTTTCGCCATCTGTGCAAATTCCAAGGTTTATGGCGGTGGTTATAAGAGTGCGCCCAATGCTACTATCGACGATGGCGAGCTTGACAGCGTTGTTATTAAAACTATCGGTCTCTTCAAATTCCTGCGCCTGGTTGGAGTTTATAAGAGGGGAGAGCACGAGGGTCTTGACGTCTGCTCGATGGGCAGATGCCGTGAGTTTGAGTTTTACGCAGAGCACGAAGTACCCATAAGCCTCGACGGTGAGATAATCTATGCCCACAAGCTCAGCTGTGAGATTGTTGATAAAGCAATAAATTTCATAGTTCCCGAAGGAATATGTTAAGAATTTAATAATTTTCCTAAAACCGCTTGATTTTTGCCAAATTTAGGCTAAAATATATATGGCACTCAAAATAACGCGTGCCGCAAAGATTTACAAATATTTGTCATGGAGGCAATAACTATGAATATCAAACCTTTGCTTGACAGAGTAGTTCTTAAGTCTGTTGAGGCAGAAGAAACAACAAAGGGCGGGATTATTCTTACCGCTGCTGCTAAAGAAAAACCCGAAATTTCCGAGGTCGTAGCAGTGGGTCCTGGTGGCTTTGTTGACGGAAACAATGTAGAGATGATAGTTAAGGTTGGCGACCGCGTGCTTACCGCAAAGTATGCCGGAAGCCAAGTCAAGGTTGACGGTGTGGAATATTCTATCGTTCGTCAGTCGGACATTCTTGCTATTGTAGACTAATTTTTGGAGGCAAATAAAATGGCTAAAGATATTATTTTTGGTGCAGATGCCCGTAAGGCGCTTCAGGCAGGCGTTGACAAGGTTGCAGATGCAGTAAAGGTTACACTTGGACCTAAAGGCAGAAATGCCGTGCTCGAGCGTTCCTTTGGTGCACCCCTAATAACTAACGACGGTGTTACCATCGCAAAGGAAATCGAACTTCCCGACCCCTTTGAAAATTCGGGCGCACAGCTTGTAAAAGAGGTTGCTACAAAGACTAACGACTGTGCAGGCGACGGTACCACTACCGCTACCGTTCTTGCTCAGGCTCTCATCTGCGAGGGAATGAAGAATGTTGCCGCAGGCGCAAATCCTATGGTGGTTAAAAAGGGTATAAAAAAGGCTGTAGATGCCGCTGTAGAAGCTATTGTTGCCAATTCCAAGAAGGTTACATGTTCTGAGGATATTGAGCGTGTTGCTACCGTTTCCGCAGGCGATAATTTCATTGGTAAGCTTATCGCAGAGGCTATGGATAAGGTTACTGCAGATGGCGTTATTACCGTCGAGGAATCTAAAACTGCCGAAACCTACAGCGAGGTTGTTGAGGGTATGCAGTTCGACCGTGGTTACATTACCCCCTATATGGTAACCGACACCGACAAGATGGAAGCTGTTATCGACGACGCTTATATTCTTATTACCGATAAGAAGATTTCTGTTATTCAGGACGTTCTTCCCCTTCTTGAACAGCTTGTTCAGGCAGGCAAAAAGCTTGTTATCATTGCTGAGGACATCGAGGGCGAGGCTCTTTCCACTATCATCGTTAATAAGCTTCGCGGAACCTTTGTTTGTGTCGGCGTAAAGGCACCTGGCTTTGGCGACAGAAGAAAGGAAATGCTTCGCGATATCGCCATTCTTACAGGTGGTGAGGTAATTTCCGACGAGCTCGGTCTTGACCTTAAGGAAACAGGAATCCATCAGCTTGGTCGTGCGCGTCAGGTTAAAATCGGCAAGGAAAACACAGTTATAGTTGACGGTGCAGGAAATCCCGAGGCAATCCGCGACAGAACAAATCAGATTAAGAATCAGATTGCTGTTACCACCTCTGAATTCGACCGTGAAAAGCTTAACGAACGTCTTGCAAAGCTTGCCGGTGGCGTTGCGGTTATCAAGGTTGGTGCCGCTACTGAGGTTGAGATGAAGGAGCAGAAGCTCAGAATTGAAGATGCTCTTGCAGCTACAAAGGCAGCTGTTGAAGAAGGTTATGTTGCAGGTGGCGGTATTGCTCTTCTCAATGCGGCTCCCGCAGTAAAGGCACTTCTTGATGAAACAACAGG
>JAZUAU010000016.1:0-26997 GCA_045638145.1 Acutalibacteraceae bacterium | reverse complement strand
TGTAGCATATAACTATGACGATAAAACTTCAATAGAATACACCTTAACCTACACAGGTTTTAAAGAGGATATTGTCGTTAGTGAATATACAGGACAGACCGAGTATGATTTTACACTTTATACAAACGGTTTGGAGCTTGTATGTATAGACGGTTCATATTATCTTGTCGATTCAAACGATAACATAAAGGCAACTCTTGGCGATATTATCATATTTACTGCCGATGAAAGAAATAACACCTTCGGCACTATGTGTTCAAGAACTGTGAGAGAAAATGAAGAATATATTCTCACTATAGTCATAGATCCTGAATTTTTAGCCGATGAAAATACAGTCTATCCAATAAGAATTGATCCTACGGTTGAAATAACCTATGACGGTAACGGAAGCAGTGCAATTTCTGATGTTACCATAAACAGTCTTGAGGGCTCAAGCGGAACTTCAGGCTCTATTATGGTAGGAAAAAGACAGACCTACGGTATATCCCGTGTTCTTATGAAATTCCCGGGTTTAGATTTTGACGACTTAGGAAGCAATATATCCATAACAGATGCAACGGTTGAAATTAGAGATATACTTTGTGAAACGACCTCGTTAAATATTTCCTGTTACATATTTACCGGAAACGAATGGAACGAATCTACAGTCAGTTGGGCAAACGTGAATGCAAACAGTTATTCCGATTTGCTTTCTTCCAAAACGGTTTCTTATGCCAACGGGAATTCACTATCGCCGACACACAGATACAAATTCAATATTACCGATGCGGTCGAGGGTTGGAGAACGGGAAACTGTAATCCCAATAAGGGAATTATCTTCAAGGCATCGTCCTCGGTAGAAAATGGTTCTTCCTATATTCATAAAACCTTCGCATCCTTTAACAGAGCTTCCTATAAGCCGTCACTCTCGGTTACCTATAGCGGAGCATCATCCCTGCCAATTTCTGAGGATACATATTATTTGAATAATAAGTATTTTGGGAAGTATTTGCAATATTTGTCTTCCAATATTGCTCCTGTATCCGGCACAATAACTAATTTGGGTGCTTCTATACGTTGGGAAATATTTAGAGTAGAACCAGGTTTTGTAATTCGTTCTACAGTAGACAGTACGAAATATCTAGGAGTCCCTGATGATCCTACTAACGATGGCATTTCGGTGGTAACAGTCACAGAATCTGCCATTCCCTCAAAGTGTATTTGGAATATTTCTATTGCTGCTGGAACGGGGTGTCTTATAAGAAATTATTATAATTTTAGATATTTATTTACTAATGCAAATACAATCTATACTACAGAAACCGCAAGCACAAGCGGAACAAACGCTTATTATTCAAGGGTTTGGAGATTGATTAGTAAAGACAATATGTATGGGAGGGAATTAAATGATCAAACTGAGTTTCATAAATCTGTCGTAATGCTTGAATCCACAACTACTGTAAAGTTTAGGGAGAGCCCTGATAATGCGATTTGGTCATCTGCTTCAGATTTTACATATTCAAATTATGACACATCAGTGGTATCAATCGATGCATCTACAGGAGTGATAACTCCGTTTACTCAGGGGACTACGGATGTACAATGTGTTCACAAGGTTACGCTTAAAAGATTTACTTTTTCAATACAAGTTGTGCCGAAATTATACTGTAAAGGAACTTTATCATATTGGAACGACTCGGAGGATGATACAATCGGCTATTGGACTTCTTCTCCAACAATATTCTCTCAAAAACTAAACTCAAATACCGAGTTTGATTTTGCCGGAGGATATTCTAGTGCTGTTTCTAGCTGGGGAAATGCGCTTAACATATCTTTGTCCGCAACAACTGAATCACAGGCTGATATAAAAATGTATGGGGGAACTAAAAGTGAATTAATGAAAAAAGGATTTCCAAATCAATCTGGATTAACTGGATTAACGACTTATGCGGATCAGATTCCTTTAACAGGATATTATACATATGGAAATTCTATAAAAATTGAAGCACATTTGATACAGGCAAATGTATATATTGTATACTCTTCATTAAGTTACTCGGATGCAAAAATTAAGAATACTTGTACGCATGAATTAGGGCATGCTTTAGGTTATTTCGGCCATTCTGATACGCCGTCAGATGTAATGTATTACCGAGTACATTCCGATTATACCTTGAAGCCAAATGAAATAAATCATTTAAAGCAAATGTACGACAAGTATTTAGGGGGTTAGTGTTGTGAAAAGACCAGTTGTTTTTGTGTTATTTGCAGTTTTATTGTTTACGTGTTTTTCCGGCTGTGATAAGGGCAAGACTCAAAACACTGTTTCTTCTCAAGAGGCAAGTAATAGTTACGAAGATCAGTTCAGTGTTGCCGGGGAGATGCATACGTTGTATATGACTTTCGAGGAAAGCCTTGCAAGGGCATCGCATATTGTTCGCGCCAGATATACCGGAGAGAAAATTACAGAGAAACACTACATTGATCTTAAATTTGTGTCATTGGATATCGTAAAAGGTAAAACGATCGAAAAAGAATTCTATGTAAGACTGTTAAATTATCAAGCTTATGTTGCGGAAGGAGGAGGCTCGTATCTACCGACATCCGCTAAATACGATGAGGGTAAGGAATATTTGCTTGTGCTGGAAGCAGAAAACAGTGTTTATATTAAAAATGCCTGTTATTTATCTATGAACAACATTATTATAATACCCGGAGAAAAAGCAACGATATACAATGGATCTCAAATATCTAATCACTCTGAAAACTATAAAGAGGGAGAGAATATAGTTAATTATGTTGTAAATTATGTGGAGAACAACCCTGACCTTTACGAACATAACACAGAATATATCGTAAGTGATAATATAACCGAGATTGCGTCCGAATCGCCGTATATTGCCGTTGTTACGCCTATAGAGTATAATGGTGGAAGTGATTATAATGAAACTGAATGGTATTGGTGTAGAGTAGATTCTGTGTTGAAAGGGAAAATAGATGAGGATAAGATAGAAATTGTTTTTTCTAGAAATACGGTTAAAAAAGGTAAGCAGTATATAGTTATGATGGCACTTCCGGACAAAGAATCGGTGTTTTATGTTCTTTCTTCCAAAAACAGCCTGTTTTTAGAAAGTTCAGATGAAGCAGAGCGAATTCGTGATGCTGTTAATTGATAATGGCAGATGGGAATTAACCTAGGAGGAATCAAATTATGAATAAATTAATAGTATGTATGCTTGTAGTTTGTATGTTGTTTTGCGGTTGTTACGATGATACGCAGGAAGCAAATACATCTAAAACAAGCGGCGGATCAGCCACGATCTGTCACCCTAGGCCTCCCACTGTAGTTTATTATTTTGATAGCTTTAATGAGTTAGCATTTTTACGATGGAATCTGGAAAACGGTAATTACGAACAAATAGAAACAACAGGATTAGATGATGACGAAACCGAGCTTACCAGATATATAGAAATGTTTGAAATTTATGATCAAAAGGATATTCTTTACATAGACACTATGGAACCAAGCGATATAAAATATAATCAAACGGAAGGGGAAATTTTTATATATTATCCTGAGAGTCGGGGAATGCTGATTAGAATTACTGCTTTGGATAATAGTATTAAAGCCGATTTGGACAAAATGGAACTATATGGGCAGGTAAAGATTTTAGGCAAAGAGGTTGATATTTACAAACACACGAAAATATCGGACTATGATTATTGGGTTAAGTATGATACTGAAGATACAACTATACAAATTTATGTTCAAAACCCTGCCGACTGTTGGATTTTGAAAAAGGAAACCTTCAAGACGCTGACAACTAATCCTTACGGATATGACTGATGAGGTTTGCGGAGAATTAGTAAGAGAAACTTTAAAAAATCCGACAACAATTGTATCCGAAAAGTCCTCTGTCGATACCGAAACCGAATAATAAACGAACCCCGCTCTGGTAAAACCGGGTAGAGTTCTATGTGAAGAATTACAAAAGGCGATTTTTATTCTTCACGGCCGCAGCAGCGTTTATAATACCTCGAGCGAGAAAAGGCGGCAAGATAACAAAAGACACCCGAGTGGGTGTCTTTTTATCGTTCCACGCCAAATTCGGCGATTTTTACTCGTCTTTTCCGCAGCAGCGTTTATACTTTTTACCGCTTCCACAGGGGCAAAAGGCGTTCTTTGCAACTACACCCTTACCGCGAACGGTCCTTGATACAGTGCCGTCGCCCGAGGTTTCATTTTCCTCCGCAACCTTCTCACGCTTAATCTCCTCATCCTTGCGGATACGAACGGTGAGAACAAGCTTTGCAGTCTGTGCACGGATAGCGTCGGTCATAGCCGAGAACATATCAAAGCTCTCGTTGCGGTACTCAACAACGGGGTTGTGCTGACCGTAGGAACGAAGGCCTATTCCCTGCTTTAACTGATCCATAGCATCAATATGCTCCATCCAGTTGGTGTCGACCGATTTCAGCAGCATTACGCGCTCCATTTCACGCATAATCTCACTGCCAAGCTCCTTTTCTCTCTGCTCATAGAGTGCGAGAGCCTTATCTTTGAGGGTGTTTGCAACGTCCTCTGACTCAAGGTTGTTGAGCTCGTCAACGGTATATCTTAAATCATACTCATTTGTAAGCCAGCCGCCGAAATACTCGCGAAGTCCATCGAAGTTCCAATCGTCTGGGGTGTCGCCGTCAAGGAATTCCTTAAGCTCGGTATCGATAAAGTCTGAAATCATCTTCTTGACGGTTTCCTGAATGTCCTCTCCGTCAAGGACCTTGTTTCTCTGGTCGTAGATAAGCTCTCTCTGACGGTTCATAACGTCGTCATACTCAAGCACGCTCTTACGGATTGCAAAGTTTCTGCCCTCTATCTTGCCTTGGGCCGACTCGATAGATTTTGAGAGCATACCGTACTGAAGAGGCATATTTTCATCGACGTTGAGGGCGTTCATCATAGCCGCCATTCTCTCGCCGCCGAAAAGACGCATAAGGTCGTCTTCCATAGAAACGTAGAAACGGGTGCGACCGGGGTCTCCCTGACGGCCTGCACGACCACGAAGCTGGTTGTCGATACGGCGGGATTCGTGGCGCTCTGTACCTATTATGAAAAGACCGCCTGCCTCTCTGACTCTGTCGGCTTCGGGAGCAATCTCTTCCTTGAAATCGGAATAGAAATCGGCATATTCTTTTCTTGCCTTTAAAATATCCGCGTCGTCGGTGTCGCCATAGCCTGTTGCCTCGGCGATTATTTCGTCGCTGTAGCCCATCTTTTTAAGCTCGCTCTTTGCAAGATACTCGGCATTACCGCCAAGCATAATATCGGTGCCTCGACCTGCCATGTTGGTAGCGATTGTAACGGCGCCAAATTTACCTGCCTGAGCTACAATCTCGGCTTCCTTTTCGTGGTGCTTCGCATTGAGGACGTTGTGGGCGATTCCACGGCGCTTAAGCATATTGCTTAAGACTTCACTTTTCTCAATGGTAACGGTACCTACAAGCACCGGCTGACCGATTTTGTTGCACTCCTCAATCTGGTCAATAACAGCTTTGAACTTTGCCTTTTCAGTCTTGTAGACAACGTCGGGCTCGTCAACACGGATAACCTCTTTATTAGTGGGAATCTCGACAACATCAAGACGATAAATCTCTCTGAATTCGCCTTCCTCAGTCATAGCAGTACCTGTCATGCCCGAAAGCTTTCCGTAAAGGCGGAAAAGGTTCTGGAAGGTAATGGAAGCAAGAGTTTTCGACTCGTGGGCAACCTGAACTCCCTCTTTTGCCTCGATTGCCTGATGCAGACCCTCGTTATAGCGGCGACCGAACATAAGGCGGCCGGTAAATTCATCAACGATAATAACCTCGCCGTCTTTTACAACATAGTCAACATCGCGCTTCATAATACCGTGGGCGCGAATTGCCTGCTGAATGTGGTGAGAAATTGTGATATTTTCGGCATCGTTGAGGTTTTCAAGACCGAAATATTCCTCTGCCTTTTTAACACCTGAGGGGGTCAGCACGCAGGTATGAGCCTTTTCATCAACAACATAGTCGCCGTCATAGTTTTGCTCCTCATCCGACATTTTGTCATCGGTTTCGGTAACCTTAACACAACGAAGTCCTTTTGCAAAGCGGTTTGCACGGATATAAAGGTCGGTTGATTTGTCGCCCTGACCCGAAATAATAAGAGGTGTTCTCGCTTCGTCGACAAGGATAGAGTCAACCTCATCGACAATGGCAAAATTGTGTCCTCTCTGCACGCGGTTTTCCTTGTAGATAACCATGTTGTCGCGCAAATAGTCAAAGCCAAGCTCGTTATTGGTGCAGTAGGTAATGTCTGCGTTGTATGCTTCCTTTTTCTCTTCGTTAGACATACCGTGAACGATAAGTCCAACAGAAAGACCCATAAAGCGGTAAAGCTTGCCCATCCATTCCGAGTCACGCTTTGCAAGATATTCGTTTACTGTAACGATGTGAACACCCTTGCCGGTAAGGGCATTAAGGTAGGCAGGAAGGGTTGCAACGAGGGTTTTACCTTCGCCAGTTTTCATCTCACTAATTCTGCCCTGATGAAGCACGATACCACCGATAATCTGTACGGGAAAGTGGCGCATACCGAGTACGCGGTCACCCGCCTCGCGGCAGGCGGCAAATGCTTCGGGAAGGATGGAATCAAGGTCCTCTCCCGTCTCAAGACGCATCTTAAATTCATCGGTCTTTGATTTCAGTTCTTCATCCGAGAGTGCACGATACGCGTCCTCTAATTCCAAAACCTTTTTCTGCAAGGGCAGTATTCTTTTTATCTCCTTTTCGCTGTAATTGCCGAAAAGCTTTGTAAATAAACTCATTTTGAACCTCTGGAAATTAAAATTAGTTTGCACTTTGTAATATTATACTTTATAATTGGTGAAAAATAAAGTATAATTTGTAAATTATAAAAAATAGTAGTGCATTATTTAATTTTTGTGCTATAATATAAGATAACAAGTGCCGTGAGGTGTTTTTATGGATTTTAAAGATTTTAAGCGAATCGTTATAAAGGTTGGCTCTTCTACCCTGACCTACGAAAACGGAAAGCCAAACCTTAGAAGGATTGAGCAGCTTTGCCGTGTTATAAGCGACCTTAAAAACCGCGATATAGAGGTTGTTCTAGTGTCTTCGGGTGCGGTTGCTGTTGGCGTAAACCGTCTGCGACTTGCCGAGCGACCACGCGATACAAAGGGCAAGCAGGCTGCAGCCGCTGTCGGACAGGCAGACCTTATGAGCCTTTACGACCGCACCTTTTCGGAATACGGTTACGTTACGGCACAGATACTTTTAAACCGCGATGTTATCGAGCACGAGGACCGAAAGCAGAATATTATAAACACCTTCCATGCTCTGCTTGATTTTGGCGCAGTGCCGATTGTAAACGAAAACGACTCGGTTTCGGTTGAAGAGCTCGTGTTTGGTGATAACGATAATCTTTCAGCCATAGTTGCCGCACTTACTGAGGCAAACGGACTTATAATCCTTACCGACATTGACGGATATTACGACGATAACCCGAGAGAGAATCCCGACGCCCGTCTTATACATACCCTTACTGAGATTACCGACGATATGATTGAATCGGCAGGCGGTAGCGGTTCTAACAAGGGAACGGGCGGTATGAGAACAAAGCTTGAGGCTGCAAAATATGCCGCAAGCCACGGAATTGAAACGATTATTATGTCGGGCGACAATCCGAAGAAGATTTTTGATGTGTTTGACGGTTATGCGGTCGGCACACATATAAAGGTAAAATAAAATGAACAGTTTGATTTCTCTCGGTCAAAGAGCAAAGGCGGCGGCAAAGGCGCTAGCCCTTGCTACTACCGAGCAAAAGGATAAGGCTTTAAAGGCTATTGCAGATGCCCTTCGAATAAGTGCAGACAAAATAATAGCGGCGAACTCGATTGACCTTGAAAACGGCAAGACGGCAGGGCTCTCCCATTCTCTGCTTGACCGTTTGTCACTAAACCGTGACCGTGTTTTCGCTATGGCAGACGGTGTGGAGGCTCTCATTTCTCTGCCCGACCCGGTGGGCAAAATATTAGAACATTATGACCGCCCGAACGGCATTAAAATCACAAAAATTTCTGTGCCCTTCGGTGTTATCGGAATTATTTACGAGGCTCGCCCCAACGTTACGAGTGATGCGGCGGCTATTGCACTTAAATCAGGCTCTGCTGCAATACTTCGTGGTGGCAAGGAAGCAATAAACTCCAACCTTAAAACCGTCGAAATTATGAGAGCAGCAGTAGAATCGGCAGGATTTCCAGCCGACTCTATTCAGCTTGTAACGGACACCTCCCGTCAGTCGGCTACCGACCTTATGACCCTTAACGGTTATATAGACGTGCTTATCCCTCGCGGTGGTGCCGGTCTTATAAAGGCGGCGGTAGAAAATTCCACAGTGCCCGTA
The DNA here is from genome assembly GCA_045638145.1 of Acutalibacteraceae bacterium. Classification (GTDB taxonomy): domain Bacteria; phylum Bacillota; class Clostridia; order Oscillospirales; family Acutalibacteraceae; genus SFWF01. The sequence continues at coordinate 18,569 of JAZUAU010000016.1, read as the reverse complement.
ATTGAAACGGGCACCGGCAACTGCCACGCATTTGTCGATGAGAGCGCCGATTTGGAAATGGCAAAAAATATAATCTTTAACGGCAAGGTTCAGCGCCCCAGCGTGTGTAATGCACTTGAGAGCCTTCTCGTTCACGAGACTATTGCTGAGGCAGCACTTCCCGTTATTTGCGATAATCTCAAAAATGACGGCAACGTGGAAATTGTGGGTTGTGAGAAAACCTGTGCTATCCTCCCCTATGCAAGGCTTGCCTGTGACGAGGATTTTGCACGAGAATTTTTAGATTATAAAATTTCGGTAAAAGTTGTAAAGGATATTTTCGAGGCTGTAGAGCATATCGCAAAACATTCAACCCATCACAGCGAGGTAATTATAACTGAAAACGCTGACAATGCCGAATATTTCAAAAGGGCGGTTGATTCTGCCGCCGTTTATGTCAATGCTTCAACCCGTTTTACCGACGGCGGAGAGTTTGGCTTTGGCGCAGAAATCGGTATTTCCACACAAAAGCTTCACGCCAGAGGTCCTATGGGACTTCGTGAGCTTACTTCTTATAAATACATTATTGACGGCAACGGTCAGATAAGATAAAAATAATTTTTTAGGAGATAAATTCTAATGTGCGGATTTGTCGGATTTACAAATCATATAAAGGATGACGGTACTGTTCTTCATTCTATGATGAACAAAATCATTCACAGAGGCCCCGATTCCGAGGGTATGTACGTGGGTGATGCCGCCTGTCTCGGCTTTCGCAGGCTCTCTATCATAGACCTTGAAGGCGGCACACAGCCAATGTATAACGAGGATAAAAACCTTGTTATAACCTTTAACGGCGAGATTTATAACTTTTTAGAGCTTCGCGAGGAGCTTGTTGCCGCAGGTCATACATTTGAAACGAGAAGCGATACCGAAGTGCTCCTTCACGGCTTTGAGGAATGGGGCGAGAAATTACCCGCGCGCCTCCGCGGAATGTATGCCTTTGTTATTCACAATATAAAGGACGGATCGCTTTTCGGCTGCCGTGACATTTTTGGGATTAAGCCTTTTTACTATGCAAATATGGGCGGTTCATTCATTTTCGGCTCGGAAATCAAGGGCTTTTTGCCCCATCCCGATTTTAAAAAGCAAATGAATGAGGAAGCACTTGCCCATTATCTCTCCTTCCAGTATTCAGCCGTGGAAGAAACCTTTTTCAAGAATGTTTTCAAGCTTGCTCCCGGTCATTATTTCACCTACAAGGGCGGCGAGATGAAGATAACCCGTTATTTCCGCCCCGATTTCAAGGCAGAGGAAGGCACTCTTGAAGAGTGGGCAGAGCTTGTAGATTCGGCTGTCCGCGAATCGGTTGCCGCTCACAAAATTGCAGATGTTGAGGTTGGTTCATTCCTTTCAAGCGGTATCGACTCGAGCTATATTGCCGAAGCCGCAAATGTTGACAAGACCTTTACGGTTGGTTTTAAATCCAAAAATGACCAATATAATGAAATTAATTATGCAAAGGATTTTGCAAAAACTATTAATGTTGAAAATATCGCAAAAGAGATAACTCCCGAGGAATATTGGGAAAGTTTCCCAAAAATTCAGTATCAGATGGACGAGCCGCTTGCCGACCCTGCCGCTATTGCGCTTTACTTTGTGTCGCGCCTTGCCGCAGCGCACGTTAAGGTTGTAATGAGCGGAGAGGGCGCAGATGAGCTTTTCGGCGGTTACAGAATTTATCAGGAGCCTATAACACTTACCGCTTATGATAAGCTGCCCTTCGCTATTCGCAGACTTTTCTCAAAAATTGCCTCTGTTTTACCCAAAAAGCACGGTATTAACTATATTATCCGCCGCGGTAAAACTATTGAAGAGAGATTCATCGGAAACGCTTATATCTTCTCTAAAAAAGAGAGAAATCGTCTTTTAAAGGTGGCAAAAAATGCCGTAGACCCCACTGCAATCTGCAAAAAGTATTATGATGAGGTAAAAAACTACGACACCGTTACAAAGATGCAATATCTCGACCTTCACATGTGGCTTGTGGGCGATATTCTTCTTAAAGCCGACAAGACGAGTATGGCAAACTCACTTGAGCTTCGTGTCCCCTTCCTCGATAAAAAGGTACTCGAGCTTGCAGAGAGAATCCCTATGGAGCACAGGGTTAACACCAAGACTACAAAGCTTGCTCTTCGTCTTGCCGCAGAGAAGACCCTGCCCGAGCGCACCGCACGAAAGGACAAGCTCGGATTCCCCGTGCCGATTCGCGTATGGTTGCGTGAAGACGGCTATTACAAGATCGTAAAAGAAGCCTTCCAGAGTGACACTGCAGAAAAGTACTTTAATACAAAAGAGCTTGTTCGTCTGCTAGACCGCCACAAGGCAGGAAAAGTAGATAACAGCCGAAAGATATGGACTGTATATACCTTCCTCGTTTGGTATAAAGAGTTTTTCTAAAATTAATTTTTCCAAAAATAAATCCCCGCTTTCCGTAAACAATAGTAAAGGAAAGTGAGGGATTTTTATTATGAATGCAAAAGGATTTGCAAAGGGTGCTTTGACCGGAATGGCAATCGGCGCGGTTGCAGTAACGGCAGGAAAAATGGTAATGAAGAAAAAGGGTCACAATATGCAGAAAGGCTCTCATCAGGCGGTAAAGGCCGTTGGAGATTTCGTTTCGGGCATACAGACCATGATGAAATAGCACCCGAAGCCGAGGCAGCCGCCTCGGCTTTTTGCGTAATAATAAAACTGACTGAAATCAGTCAGCTTTTTAAATTATATTTTTTATTTCCTCTGCTCTGTTGACTATGTAGGTGGCGCCGGCGTCAATGAGTTCTTCTCTTGTGCCGTAGCCATAGGTTACACCGATAGAGTCCATTTTGAAAGCCTTGGCGCCGAGCACATCGTAGCTTCTGTCCCCTATCATAATACACTCGGATATATCACTTACTCCTACTCTGTCAATGGCATAGCGGATAATGTCATCCTTTTCGATTCTGCTGCCGTCAAGCAGTGCTCCCGATATATTGTCGAAATACTCCAAAAAGCCAAAGTGCTCTGCAATCTTTTCGGCATAGATTTCGGGCTTTGAGGTAGCGAGAATTATCTTTTTGCCCAAGGCTTTAAGATACTTTAAAAGGTCTATAACACCGTCATAAAGCTCAAGCTCAAATATTCCGCCTGCATTATAATACTCGCGGTAATATTCTACCGCTTTTACAGCCTCATCGTGAGAAAAGCCGTAATATTTTTCATAAGAAGCATAGAGCGGAGGTCCGACAAAGCGTTTCAGCTTTTCGTAATTTTCTTCCTCCATACCGAACTTTTTAAGGGAATATTTTACCGAGTTTGTAATGCCTCTGCCACTGTCGGATATAGTACCGTCAAGGTCGAAAAGGACTACCTTATAATCTCTCATTTTACAAGCCCGACCTTTCCGAGAAGCCTTGCAAGCTTTTCGCCCATCGGAAACTCTAAAATATCCTCTTTTGTAAAGGTTTTAAAGAGGAAGAGGGCTGCGGCATAAACGATAACACCGACAAGTACCGAAACAACGGTTGAAACGGTATTTCCCGTGAATTTTGAGAGAAGCAGATATGCGCCCCATACCGCAATACTCATAACGAGGGCGGAGAGTGCCGGCTTTAAGAAGGACTTTTTAAAGTCGAGCTCTATTTTAATCGTGCGGTAAACTACCACCGTTTCTATAACAAACACTACCGTCTGATAGGTAATGGTGCTGATAACCGCGCCGTAAATGTTAAGGCTCGGTATGCTGATAAGGGCAATATTGAGAACGAGCTTTATGGCAGCGCCGATGCCGAGAGCAATTGCAGGAACCTTCAGCTTTCCGGCTCCGTAAAGCACGCCGTTCAGTATATAGGTAAGTGTGCAAAGGGGCAGGGTTATAACAAGCAGCTGTAAAATAAGCGCGCCGTCGGGTACGCTCGGATAAAGCATACGGAGAATGGGGTCTGCAAGAACGACAAGACCGCCCATACAGGGACAGATAACTATCGAACTTAAAAATACCGAAGAAGATATCTTTCGGTTTGCCGCTACAGTGTCACCTTTGGCAAATGCCGCCGATACTACCGGCACCATTGCGGCATAAAGGGTGGAACTCACCGCCATTGGCAGGTGTGTAATAGTTTCTGCCTTTTGAAGCTTTCCGTAAAGCTCCATAGCCGTTCGCTCAAGCTCTCTGCTATCGCTTATAAATGGAGCAAAAACGTTCTGTATACAGCGGCTGACCGTAACGGTATCAATAGCCGAGTTTGCGGTTGAGATAAGAGAGCTTATGCTGAAAGGAATTGAAACAGCAAGAATTACCCAAACGAGTTTTTTCGCAGGGACGTTCTCACTCGGTGCGGTTTGCTCTGCACAGAGTGTCTTTATATCCTTTCGTCGGGTTTTATAATAAATGGCAAGATAACCGACCGACACAAGGCAGGCAAGGGTTGTCGAAAGGTTTCCTGCCGCCGCCATAACGGCTGTATCTTGTCCCACGCAAGCATATACGAAGCCTACTGACAGCACACAGTTGAAAAACTGCTCTACTACCTGCGATGTTGAATTTGCTTTCATACTGCCAAGACCCGCAAAATAGCCTCGGAGCACGGCAGAAGCCGAAACGAGGGGTATAGCAGGCGCTAAAACCATAAGGGTATATTTTACACCCGAAGCCTTTAAAAATTCGGTTGCAATAACTCCCGAAAATGCAAAAAGCAGCACTCCGAGAACTGCGCCGAAGGATACGAAAAGGACGAGCGACGCCTTAAAAATTCGCTTTGCGCCAATATAATCTTCCTTTGCCACACGCTCCGACACCATTTTTGAAAGGACGTTTGGAATTCCCATAGAGGATACTGCAAGCAGCACCATATATATTTGATAGCCTGTCGCATAATAGCCGTTTCCGACGTCACCGAAGCCATCGGCACCGACAATGAGTATGCGATAGACAAGACCCAGCACCTTGACCAGCACCTGAGCCACCATCAGCATCATAACGTTTTTGAGAAATGAAGTGTTATTCTCTTTTTGAAGCCGTGATGAAGCCACTTATTACATCCTCCTTTCGTTTTACTCTTTAGAATACAAACTATCTTCCTGCCAGATAGACGGATTACTCAAAATATATTCATAAATTTTACGATAATCTTTTTCATTTCGTATCACATGGTCGCGAAAAGAGCGTTGCCATAAGATACCGTCAAATTTATTGTTTGTAAAAGATTTGAAACGCCCGATTATATCATATACCCGTAGGGGAGGGTCTCTGTGCCCTCCCGTTTTGTCACTATCCTCATAATTAACAAAAATCAGCAAATGTATGTGATTAGGCATTATGACATAATTGTCAACCGTCACACCATCATAATTTTCGTTTATATACGTTTATATATTTGACAGCCTCATCCACAATTTTACCGATTGGCGATAACTCTATTTGCGGGAGGGCGCAGAGACCCTCCCCTACAATTTTACATAAAATATTTTTCTGTTATCAGTACATATCGTAATAAAATATGCTCCGTTGCTACTGTAATCGTAGGACGCCATTCTGTTTGGCTTGCGTTTCGGAAATTCTTCTTTACTCATCTAACTTCAGAACCGCCATAAATGCCTCTTGCGGTACCTCTACCGTTCCGAGCTGGCGCATTCTCTTTTTGCCTTCCTTCTGTTTTTCAAGAAGCTTCTTCTTACGGGTAATGTCACCGCCGTAGCACTTTGCAAGAACATCCTTGCGGAGTGCCTTAACCGTTTCACGTGCGATAATCTTTCCGCCGACGGCAACCTGAACGGGCACCTCGAAAAGCTGACGGGGAATAAACTCTTTAAGCTTTTCGGCAATTCTTCGGGCGCGAGGATAGGCATTGTCGGTATGAACGATGAAGGACAACGCATCGACAACGTCACCTGCAAGCATAACATCAAGCTTTACGAGCTTTGAGGCTTTGTAGCCTTTCGGCTCGTAGTCATAGCTTGCATAGCCCTTTGTACGGGATTTGAGAGCATCGAAAAAGTCGTAAACTATTTCACCCATAGGCATTATATAGTGAATATCAACACGGTCGCCCATATATTTCATATCGGTATATTCGCCGCGTCTCTGCTGACAAAGCTCCATAATTGTTCCGACATATTCGCTCGGGCTGTAAATATGAACATCTGCAACAGGCTCATAAGCGTTCTGAATAAAGGCAGGGTCGGGATAATTTGTGGGGTTATCAACGCTTATGGTCGAGCCGTCCTGCAAATCAAACTTATAAATAACACTCGGTGCGGTGGTAACAAGGTCCAGATTAAATTCACGTTCTAATCGTTCCTCAATAATCTCCATGTGAAGAAGGCCTAAAAAGCCGCAACGGAAGCCGAAGCCGAGTGCCGTTGAGGTTTCGGGCTCGAAAAGTAATGAGGCGTCGTTTAGCTGTAGCTTTTCCAGTGCTTCACGAAGATCGGTGTAACGGGCACCGTCGGCAGGATAAATTCCGCAGAAAACAACGGGATTTACCTTGCGGTAGCCGGCTAACGGCTCGCTGCAAGGGTTTTCGGCGTGAGTAATGGTATCACCGACACGGGCATCGCCAACAGTTTTGATTGATGCAGCAAGATAGCCAACCTCGCCCGCCTCTAGTGAGTCGCAAGGCTCCATAGAGGTTGCACGCTTTCTGCCTACCTCAACAATGTCAAACTCGGCGCCCGTCGCCATCATTTTTATGGTATCCCCTGCTTTTATTCTGCCTGAAACAACGCGGAAATAAACAATAACTCCCTTATAGGCATCGTAATAAGAGTCGAAAATAAGTGCCGAAAGGGGCTCTTCCCTATAACCCTTAGGGGCAGGGATGTCGGTAACGATGCGCTCAAGCACCTCTTCAATATTTATACCCGTCTTTGCCGAAACGCGAGGTGCATCCTCGGCAGGAATACCTATAATATCTTCAATCTCTCCGATAACTCTGTCTGCATCGGCAGAAGGAAGGTCAATTTTATTAACAACCGGCAAAATTTCAAGCCCGTGGTCTACTGCAAGATAGGTGTTGGCTAAAGTCTGCGCCTCGATGCCCTGTGAAGCGTCGACAACGAGCACGGCACCCTCACAAGCAGCAAGTGAACGTGACACCTCGTAGTTAAAGTCAACGTGACCCGGTGTGTCGATCAGATTCAGTTCATATTCCTCACCGTCACTCGCCTTGTAATAAAGGGTTACGGCGTGAGCCTTTATGGTAATTCCGCGCTCGCGTTCAAGGTCCATACTGTCAAGAAGCTGTTCCTCCATATCTCTTTCAGATACCGATTGAGTAAGCTCTAACAGTCGGTCGGCAAGGGTAGATTTTCCGTGGTCAATATGCGCCACGATACAAAAATTTCGGATTTTGTCTATCGGATAGGACACCTTGTTCTCTCCTTAATCTATATAATTAATTTATTTTATCACAAAACAACAGATTTTTCAATTATTTTAAAGTTCACAGTTTCATAATATTTTGACTAAATATGAAATTTATAATACAATCAGTATATTGGAGGTGTTTTTATGTCGGAAAAGATACTGATTGCAGATGACGAAAAGAAAATTTGCGAACTGCTTTTTGACTTTTTCTCTGCCGCAGGCTTTACTGCAATAACCGTTTTCGACGGAGAAAGCGCAGTAAATGCGATAAAAGAAAACCCCGATATCTCCCTTGCCATTCTCGATATTATGATGCCCCAAAAGGACGGCTGGCAGGCTTGCCGCGAGATTAGAGAAATTTCAAACATTCCGATTATTATGCTTTCTGCCCGAAGCGAAGACTTTGACATGCTCAACAGCTTTGAGAAGGGCGCCGACGAATACGTTACCAAGCCCTTTTCCCCTGCAGTGCTTGTAAAGCGCGCACAGGCGCTTATAAAAAGAAGCGCATATGCCGAATCACAGTCAGACAATCCGAAAAAAAGACTATCGGTTGACCGCGATTCATATATTGCAACCCTTGACGGAAAGCCCCTTGAGCTCACCCTTAAAGAATTCGAGCTTCTTTACTATCTTGTAGAAAATTCGGGCCAGGTGCTCAGCCGCGACCGTCTTCTTGACAGAATATGGGGTTTTGATTATATCGGCGACAACCGCACGGTAGATTCTCATATTGCAAGACTTCGCACAAAGCTTGGCGAATATGGACTTGCCAGACTTAAAACCGTTTACGGAATCGGATATAAATTAGAGGTGTAAGCTTTGAAAAAAAGACTCTGGCTTAAGCTTTTTATGAATATTGCTGTTATCTTTGCTATTTTTGTAACCGTTATTGCACTCGCAAACAGCACCCTTATTTCACGTTATTTCCTTTTCAAGGAGGAAAAACTGCTTGCTGAAAAGTCAAAAGATCTTTCTTCACTCGATTTTAGTGCTAAAGATGAGGTGCTTAACAAGATTAACGAGCTTGCCGATAAATACAATTTTGATATTGAAATATACGAAAAAAGTGGAAAGATACTCTATACCACCGCCCGCACACAGATGATGGATTATATTCATTCGGGATTTGCACGCCCCGACTTTTCTATGAATCGACCGCCCTATGACATAAAAGAAAGCCGCACCACAGATGACGGTACCGTGATAGAAAGGGCGGTTTCCCGACCCGATGGAAAGGAATATCTTCTTTGTAAAAGAGAGTCGGGCGGAATTGTATCAGAGCTTCGCATACAGACCGACATTCTTAACAACAGCGCCTATATTGCGGGCGAATTTATCACGATAATTGCGGTAATTTGCCTGTTCTTATCCCTTATTTGGATATTCTTTTTCTCGATGCGCTTCACAAAGCCGATTGCCAAAATGAGTGCCGTTACCGAAAAAATGAGTGAGCTTAATTTCTCCGAAAGTGTGCCCGTCAGCGGCGAGGATGAAATTGCACAGCTTGGAAATTCGATAAACGATATGTCGGTAAAACTTTATTCTGCTCTTGACCAACTGAACAGGGCTAACGAAAAACTAACGAATGAAATTGAGCTTGAAAGACGGCTCGACGTTATGCGCAGGGCCTTCGTTGCAAACGTTTCTCACGAGCTTAAAACACCCCTTTCAATAATCAGCGGATATGCCGAGGGACTTAAGCTCAACATAAACAATGACTCTCGGGATTCCTATTGCGATACCATAATCGACGAAACCGAGCGTATGAACCGACTTGTAATGAGTATTTTAGAGCTTTCGAAATACGAGTCGGGACAAGTGGAGCCGAAACGTGAAATTTTTGATATATCAAGCCTTGCCGCAAGCTCTGCAGAACGCATACTGTCGGCAAGAAAAGATATAACCCTTGTAAACAGAATTCCCGAAAATTCCCTTGTTTTTTCCGACCTCTTACAGACCGAGCAGATTTTAAAAGCTTATATTGAAAACGCCCTTTCTCACACAAGAGAAAAAGGTACCGTTACCCTTTTCTGCCGTGATACAAAGGACGGAAAACTAAAGGTTTACCTTGAAAACGAGGGCGAGCAAATTGATCCTGCAATAATGCCCAATATCTGGCAAAGCTTCTGGCGTGCCGACAAGGCGCACTCGAGAAACGAAGGGCGCTTTGGACTCGGGCTTTCCATAGTCAGCGCAATAGTTAAAAATATGGGCTGCACCTACGGTGTTTACAATACCGAAAAGGGTGTCTGCTTCTGGTTTACAATTCCAAAACCACAAAACAAAATTTAAAGGATATGCCAATTTGGCATATCCTTTTTTCTATATCAGTTCTGCATTTTTTATAAGCGCTTCGGTCTTTTGGAATATGTCTTCTATATGATGCTTCAGCATCTTCACTGTCTTCACAAAGGACTTTACCGCCTTTTTATCGGCACCGTGAAGGTCACTGCCTATTGCCGCAACTATGCCCTCTCCGATCCAGCCACCAAGCCGCTTTTTATTATGTCCTCTAAGGATATTTCCTGCGTTTATCTGTGCCGGAATACCTAAATAAAGAAGCTTTTCAAGCTCGTTCGAAGGGTAACGGTCAATATGTGCTAAAACAAGGTCAAACCGCTCGTTCAAGGCAAACACCGTTGTAATTACGTTGGTATTCCAAAATGCCATAGGCATCTCCAGAAGCAGGGTGTTAGTACCCTTTATAGTCAGCTTTTCGAGTCCCTCCATATTTTCAAGTCCAGCCACGCAGTAAACCTCTGCGCCGAGTGCTATTTTTATTTTGTGGCTCTTGCGGTCGGCAAGCTCACGCGCCGCCTTTTCGCGTTTTTCAAGAAAATCTTCTATCGTTTCTTTTTGGGGATAAAAATGGCTTGTTGCAACAACAATATCCACCCCCGCCGCCTCAAGCAAATCAAGCTGTGAAAGAGAGGTGTCAATACTGTCCGAGCCGTGGTCGGCTGCGGGCAGAATATGGGAATGAAAATCTATTATTTTGGTGTGGTTGTATGTTTTCATAGCATTTTCTCCTCCTGTATTTTATTATACACCCAAAAATTACCCCTTTCAAGTTTTTCTTTTTTCCTTGACTTTTCGTTTCGTTCGGAGTATTATATTTTTGTCGAACATTTGTTCTTTTTAAAGAGGTGATTTTTTGGAACGGACGGTTCTTCACGTTGACTGCAACAAGTTTTTTGCTTCGGTCGAGTGCCTTCACAGACCCGAAATCAGGCATCTTCCCGTTGCTGTAGGTGGCGATACCGAAAAGCGCCACGGCATTATTTTAACGGTAAATCAGAACGCCGCCATACTCGGCGTTAAAACGGCAGAGCCTATATGGCAGGCGAGACAAAAATGCCCCGACCTTGTTATCGTACCACCGAACTATCCCCTTTACACCCGATTTTCCAAAATGGCAAGAGAAATTTATTCAGAGTATACCGACCTTGTCGAGTCCTTCGGGCTCGATGAATGTTGGCTTGACGTGTCGAGTGATGTTACCTCTGAACGCCAGCGCTTTTTAATTGCCGAAAAAATACGCGAACAAGTAAAGTTTGAGCTTGGTATAACCGTTTCGGTCGGTGCTTCGTGGAACAAGGTTTATTCGAAGCTTGGAAGTGACTATAAAAAGCCCGATGCCGTCACCGTTTTTAACCGCGAAAATTATAAAAGCTTGGTCTTTCCCCTACCTGCGCGCGACCTTTTGTACGTAGGTCGTGCAACCGAGAAAAAGCTTGCTTCAAGAGGCATTTTTACCATAGGTGATATTGCAAATTCGCCACCCGAAAGGCTTTGCTCCTTTCTCGGCAAAAATGGGCTCTTACTCCACGATTTTGCAAGCGGAAACGAGGATAGCCTCGTCAGCCGAATTGATGATGAAAGGGCGGTAAAATCTATTGGAAATTCGGTTACGGCACCCCGCGACCTCGTTTCCTTTGACGATATAAAAATGACCCTTGCGGTGCTCTCAGACAGCGTGGCGCGGCGACTTCGCGAGCACGGTTTTTTGTGCAGAAACATCAGCATTTGGGTAAGAGATTCGAGACTTTCCTCCTTTACCCGTCAGGTCTCCTTCAGCAATCCCGTTTCCTCGTCTACCGCCATTCTCAAAACCGCTATGGAAATGATCTATACAAACCTCCGCCCACCATTCGCAATACGTAGCGTTGGGGTGTCGGTTAGTGAGCTTTGCGGAGAGAGCGAATCGATACAGTTTGACCTTGAAAACAAGGTCAAAAAAGAAGAAAAACTAAAAATTTTGGATGAAACTATGGACAAACTTAAAAACCGCTTTGGAAGCAGTACGGTTTTCCCGGCTTGCCTCCTCACAGACCGCCGTCTTACCGGATTTTCGCCATATGACGATCATACGATACACCCCGAGGGATGGTTCAGATGAATTACAGAAAAAGATATGTTGATGTTGTTGCCCGTTTTGAAGCAGACGGCAGAATTATCCCTATAAAAATAAACTGGCACGACGGCACGGTTTTCCTCATCGATCGCGTGCTTGACATACGCCGTGCCGCCTCGCTCAAGGCGGGCGGTGCGGGGCTTCGTTACACCTGTCGCATAAATAATCAAGAAACCTACATTTTTCTTGAAGAAAATCGCTGGTTTGTCGAAGAAATATGCGAATAATATACTTGTCAAATCTGTGTTTTTTTGGTATAGTTAATTTATCAAACTTACCGAGGTGTTTATTTTGAATTTTAAAGAAAAATATCTGCATTGGATAAACAATTCCGACAAGTCAACATCAGCTGAACTAAAGGCTCTTGAAGAAAATGAAGCTGAGATAAACGACCGTTTTTATACCGGACTTGAATTTGGCACTGCCGGTATCAGAGGTGTTATTGGTGCCGGATGTAACCGAATGAACCGTTATACCGTAGCCAAAGCCACCGAAGGTTATGCAAAATACATTTTATCGGTTGGCGGCACTGCCGCAGAGGACGGCGTTGTTATTTGTTATGACAACCGCCACTGTAGCCGCCTTTTTGCCGAGGTTACTGCAGGGGTTCTCGCGGCTAACGGCATAAAGGCATATATCTTCTCCGAGCTTCGCCCGACACCCGAGCTCTCTTTTGCGGTGCGCTATCTAGGGGCTTTTGGCGGTGTTATGATTACCGCTTCCCACAATCCACCAGAATATAATGGCTATAAGCTTTATGATTCTAACGGATGCCAGCTTGTGCCTCATCTTGCAGACGCTGTTTCAAAGTACGTTTCTGAGGTTGAGGATGAGCTTAAGGTCAAGTGCCTTTCTCTCAAAGAGGCAGGCGACCTTGTTGAGTTTGTGCTTGATGAGATTGACGAGGTTTACTATGAAGAGGTTTTGGCTCTTCAGTTTGACGACGACGGCGAACAGAAGGACATCCGCGTAGTTTACACCCCCGAACACGGAACGGGCAATATCCCCGTTCGCGATGTGCTTGACGAGGCAGGCTACACCGTTCTCCCCGTGCTTTCTCAGTGTGAGCCCGACCCCGATTTCAGCGGTACAAAGAGTCCCAACCCGGAAATGACGGTAGCTTATGAGGAAGCTATTGAACTTATGAAAAAGCTTGGTGCAGACCTTGCCATAGCTACCGACCCCGATTGTGACCGTCTTGGTGCCGTAATCAACTGTGGAAACAACAACTTCCAGCTTATGACGGGCAACCAATCGGGTGCGGTTATTTTGCACTATATTTTAACCCGTATGAAGGAAGAGGGTACTATGCCCGAAAACCCCGTTATGATAAATACCATAGTTACCTCCCCTATTGGCGACCGCGTTGCCGAAAGCTTTGGTGTTGAGGTTGAAAAGTGTCTTACAGGCTTTAAGTTTATAGGCGACAAGATCGAAAAACACAACACTGCAGGTGACAAAAAATATGTCTTTGGCTATGAGGAAAGCTACGGCTGTTTAATAGGCGATTTCGCAAGAGATAAGGATGCCGTGCAGGCGTCACTTATGATCTGCGAGGCGGCGGCTTACTATAAAAAACAGGGCAAAACTCTTATCGATGTGCTTGAGACTATATTTAAAGAGTTAGGCTATTACGTTGACACTCAATCCTCTGCCTATTTCAAAGGTATCGACGGAAACGATAAAATGGCGGCTATTCTTACCTCTTACAGAGAGAGTCCCCCACGTGAGGTTGCAGGCGTAAAGATTCAGTCTATTGATGACTTTTTGCTTAACCCCCCTGCCGATTTCATTCCCTCAAATGTTCTCCGCTTTAATTTTGAGGACGGCAGCTTTGTTGCTGTTCGTCCATCAGGTACAGAACCTAAATGCAAGGTTTATTACTGTATCGCAGGAAAAACCAAGGCCGAAGCGACAGAAAAATTATCAAAATTCAAGGAATTTTTCGATATAAAATGATACATCCGATAAAGCATTTAAAGGTTATTTGCCACCACAGACATCTTGTAATAAAGCACTGCAGAAAAGCGGGTATTTTCTGGCAAGGGCTGGGTCACGACCTTTCAAAATTTTCTCCCACCGAATTTTTCACGGGAGCAAAATATTTTCTTGGCAACCGTAGTCCGAATGAAAAAGAGCGTGAGCTGTTCGGCTATTCTGTCGCCTGGCTTCATCACAAGGGCAGAAACAAACATCATTTTGAGTATTGGAATGATGTAAACCCACAGACAAAACGCTATGAGCCGGTAAAAATGCCTACAAGATATCTTGTTGAAATGTTTTGCGACCGTGTTGCCGCAAGCAAGACCTATCAGGGAGAGAATTATAACGACGAGCATCCGCTGAACTATTTTCTCCGCGGAAACGCAAGGCTCAGTATGCACAAAGAGACGGCAGAAACGCTCGAAATGCTCCTTCGTATGCTCGCCGAAAAAGGCGAAGCCGAAACCTTTAAATTCATCAGACAAATGGATAAAAAAGTATAACAAAAAAGAGAGGACACTTCGGTATGCAATCGAAAGGTTCTCTCTTTATGTTTTCATTTTGTCAAGATCGAGGACACAAAACCGTCCCATGTGTTATTTTTAGTCGGCGTTTTCGTCGGCTTGGTTTAGTGTGCCCTTTTCACGCTTTTACCGCTCTTTTGGTTTCACGCTAACCGTCCCCTGTCTTACGCTTTTTATCAAAATATATCATTTTATTAGGTTTATCTTCCCTGCAGTAATACTGCACATCGGCGAAATACATTGTGGAAATAAGAACACCCGAAGGCACATAAATTTCATTACCGACTTTATAAACATAGTACGACCCCGTGCGATAGAAATAATTAACATCTCCACCTTCTTTTTTTATTGACGGTACGGCAGTGTCAAGCTCATATCGCAGTCCGTTATATGTCATAATAGCAAAAGTATCACTGCTCCATTCAAATTCTGCGCCGATTGCCTGCATAGTTTCAATATACGGTACCTCAGAATTAAAGCCCAGTATTTTCGCCTTATTGGTAAGCACGACATTTCTTCCGTCAACCGTAATATCCGCTTCAATTATTCGGTTTTTATCTATAAAGGCTTCTTTCGTATATAGATTATATTTTACAATCTCTTCATCAACTATTTCGTTCAGTTTAATGAAATAAACATTCCCTTCGGTTTCAACGAGTATCATAAGCTTTGTGTCCCGGGTTTCGAAAACAGTTGACCTTTTAACTTTTTCTTCAATACCGTTTTCTGCCAAAAACGCTTCCATATTTGAATGAATGTTTATAAAATCTCTGAATTCTTTGTCAACTTTTAAAACATATCCCGAGTATCTTATGTGCTCTTCACCATTATCAGGATAACTGAAGGCTTCAAGTTCAAGCGCCTGCAGGGTTTCAAAAGATGGCTCTTCGAGTAGTTTATAAAGCTCTTCTCTCTCAAAACAGTATATCGTAATCTCATCGGGAATGAGTGCGGTTTCTTGTGAGCTGACATTTTCTGTGCTTGAAGACGGTACGGACGTATCCGACCCATTACAACCCGAAAGCAAGAGCAAAAGGATTGATATAATTATACAAACAATTTTTCTCACAAAAATCACGCTCCTTGTTCAAGATAATAATACGCCATCAAGAGCCATCCGTCATCTTTGCAACCTACAAAACCTCTTTGAAAACTCTCAAAAGTCTGAACCCCTCTTATGTCTTTCACGCTAACCGTCCTCTGATTGAATAATATCCTTCAATTTCTTTATGCATATTACAATTATTGTGATAACCAAATCCGAAAAAGAGTAAAACAATAATTGAAGAATCAATGCAAAAGCAACCACTAAAGAGCTGTAATTAAAAAATATTACCATTGCAGCAGTTGAAACTATTGAAATTATCCAGGCGATGAATAAATCTTTCAAATCAAAAATTGAACTCTTGATAACCATTGTAGTTATTAATGCAATTACAATAATTTGTTCGATAAACAAATAAATAGTTGAATTCAAAAGCATACATAATAAGATAAAACATATAAGTAGAACAGTTTGAAGTGCAAATATTATTAAAGGCTTAAATACTACCATTGTGCGTCCCATGTTACCATCCATAATTCTTCCTCATCGAGGTCAGCTGTTCCAAATCTGTCCCTCAATTCATCGCTAAAGAATACTAAATCATATAATACATTATGTATTTTCCATTCTGTTATGTATGAGTTACATGTTCTTGTAAAAACAGTGTTATCATATAAAGGACTGCTCATAACTATCTGCATTATCATTTTTTGTTGGTTGGTATCCCTAATTTTATAAGAATCATGAATTCTTATGTTTGGATTTGGTTTTCCATCATCAATATGATTCGGCATTAACTCCACATTGATTTTATCAGGATCGTTAGAACCCTCACCAGTTATATAAACATTAACATCATAATTCTTTTCCGGTATGTATACAGGTGGCTCTTCAGAAGTATATGAAACGTCATGCGAGGTTCCTTCGGGGTCACTTTCTTCGCTGTTGAAAATTAAATTAATAAGATCATCAATCCAAAGCAAATACCAGTGTGAACCACTATAATCTACCCTATTCACCGGATTATTTCCACAGTATGCGAACATATTAAATCCGGTAAAGCCTTGACCTGTAGAAACATATCCGTCCGCATTTATAAATCTGCGTGTAACAGGGTCATAATATCTCGTAAGCAGATAGTAGAGCCCACTCTCGGAATCGTAGTAATATCCTCTGTAACGGATTGGATTAATATTTGCAATATGGTTTTTGTTTGCAGATACGTCATTACCGCTGGCGTCGGTGATGCTGAGTATCTTACCCCATACATCATAGGTGTATTTTGCGACTATGTTTCCGTTCGAATCGGTAATACCCGTAATATCTCCCTGCAGATTCTTTAGGTAATAATACTCGGTATCGTCCAGGGTAAAGCCGACGGGGTTTCCGCTCTCGTCATAGAGGAACCACATAGTTCCTGTAGTTCCGCTTTGACGGACAAGCTGACTGCCGTTGTATTCGTAGAAATAGCTGCCAAAACCTAAGCTGCCGCCAAACGACATTACCTCTTTATTAAAGCGAACGCCGTTTGCATCGGTTAGTATTGTAATCGAGTCTCTGCCGTCATTTAAATCCATACCCGAGAGTGTGCGGCCGTTGACCCAGTAAAAGTTCATACCGTCACGGTATTGCAGCGGATTGCCTATCTCGTCATAGGTTATTGTTTGACCGTTATATGCGGTTAAGAGATCTCCCCAGCTATCGTCGCCGTAGGTGTAGGTATCTGTAACCGTTCCGTTCAGCTTGACGTTTAAGATATTACCGCCGTTGTCATAGGTGTATTCGTAAACGTCGGTACCTCTGGTTACGGTCTTCAGCTGATTCAGTGCATCATGGGTCTGGTATAGGGCAGAAATCTACCCTATACCTTAATCTCTTTTATCAATCACAGAACCGTCCCCTGATTGACCTCATTGCGGCTTTGCCGCAACACAAAGGAACCGTCCCTCTGTGTTGCGCTAACCGTCCCCTGTCTTACTTTTTCTAAATTGTTTAATAAAATAAATGGCTCGCATTACTGCATATGAAAAATATACTGATAAAATAATTATTTTTACATATTTTGGATAATAAATAAACAACGCAGTTACCAAATAAATAGCAAACAACAGCACTACACAAATGTTAATTATAAAAAAAGTTTTCTTCTTCATCATATATCACTCCTCAATAAAAATGTCTATTACTAATGCCGCCCCATAAAATGGCAAGGATGCTATTGCTAGAATTGCTGCAGCCGTTCCTGCTGTTGGAATACTCATACCAAGAGTTGGAATGGTTAAACCCGCAGCTACCCCTCCACAATACGCAGCGGCTACATCCAATGTCAATCCTATGGCACTCAATGTATTCGATGCCTTTTCCGGAGTAGAAAACCTATCAACTACAAAATTTCCCACTGCTTTGCCGGCAGCTTTTACACCTCCCCAGGCTGTTTGCGCTGCTCCTTTCGTCCAATTCCAGGTAGACACTGCAGCGTTACCTATTGCTTTTCCGGCTGCAACTGCTGCACTTCCGATAGCTTTCCCAGCGGTTACAACAGCGTTACCTACTGCTTTTCCTGCTGAAACTACTGCATTACCAACTGCTTTCCCTACAGATACGACAGCACTACCAACTGCTGAAACCGCATCGCCAATTTTTGTTCCTAAATTTTTTCCACCGCATTTATCACAATCATTCCAAAAATCCCAACGATGCCTACATGTTCCACAAAGATCACTATACATTACCGGATTATTCTCACAATACGCAAACATATTGAAGCCGAGCAGGGAATCGGTATTTAATTGTCCATCTGCATTTATAAATCTCCTAGTCACGGGGTCATAGTATCTGGTAAGCAGATAGTAGAGCCCACTCTCGGAATCGTAGTAATATCCCCTGTATCTCAGCGGGTTAATGTTGGCAATGTGGTTTCTGTTTGCAGAGACGTCGTTGCCGTTTCCGTCGGTTATGGAAAGTATCTTACCCCATACATCATAGGTGTACTTTGCGACTATATTACCATTTGCATCAGCAATACCCGTAATATCTCCCTGCAGATTTTTGAGGAAATAGTAATACTCAGTACCGTCAATACTTATTCCAATGGGCGCGCCGTTTTCATCATACAGGAATAATAATAATGTAATTCCGTCAATGCTTTGACTAACAAGCTGATCACCGTTGTACTCAAACTCGAAAGTTGCGTCGCCGGAAAAATCAGGCGTCATA
>JAZUAU010000015.1:0-126915 GCA_045638145.1 Acutalibacteraceae bacterium | reverse complement strand
AAGGACAAGGTTGATTTTTATTTTGACACCCCTGTAACAACGGTTAGAGCTTCTGACGGTGTATATGAGGTTGAAACCAAGGATAAGATCTATACTTGTAAGGATTGCGTAGTTTCCGTTGGCAGAAGCGGAAGCAAGTGGATGGAAAAGGTTTGTCAGGAGCTCGAGATTCCTACCGAATCTACAAGAGTAGATATTGGCGTTCGTGTAGAACTTCCCGCCGCTGTTTTTGCCCACCTTACCGATGAACTTTATGAGAGCAAAATAGTTTATCGTACCGAAAAATACGGTGATAAGGTTCGAACATTTTGTATGAATCCCAAGGGTGCGGTTGTAAACGAGAACACAAACGGAATTATCACCGTAAACGGACACAGCTATGAAGACCCTGCGAAGCAGACCGAGAATACTAACTTTGCGCTACTTGTTGCAAAGCATTTCTCAGAGCCATTCAGAGATTCTAACGGCTACGGTGAGAGTATTGCAAAGCTTTCCAATATGCTTGGCGGCGGTGTAATCGTTCAGCGTTTCGGCGATTTGATTCGAGGCAAGCGCTCTACACTCAATAGAATTGAAGAGGCATTTATTACACCTACACTTAATGCTACACCCGGCGATTTGAGCCTTGTGCTTCCCAAGAGAATTCTTGACGGAATTATAGAGATGATTTACGCCCTTGACAAGGTTGCACCCGGTACTGCAAATGATGATACGCTCCTTTACGGTGTTGAGGTAAAGTTCTATAATATGGAGGTTGAGGTGGATGAACACCTTGAATCGAAATATAAGGGACTTTATATCATAGGTGACGGGAGCGGAATTACCCATTCGCTTTCTCACGCATCGGCAAGCGGTGTTCACGTTGCAAGGAATATAGTAAATAGCTAAATGAAAAGACCCGTCTTCACGACGGGTCTTAAATTTTACTGTTCTCTAAAGGTTATTTCGCCTGTTTCATCGTTCATAGCATCTACGATTGCAAGGCTTTCAAGCTGAAAGCCGAGATTACGGATCACTCTGCCGCCAATCTGGAAGCCCTTTTCGATCGCGATTCCCAGACCCTCAACGGTAGCGCCGGCCTGCTCAACAATCTGTATAAGTCCCTGAAGGGCGCAACCATTGGCAAGGAAATCGTCGATAATTAAAATATGGTCGTCCGGTGAGATAAATCTTTTTGAAACGATAACCTGATTCTTATTTTTATGAGTAAAAGACTCAACCTCAGCGGTATACATGTCTCCGTCAATATTGATTGACTTTGACTTTTTTGCAAACACCATAGGAACTCCAAATTCCTTTGCTACAAAGCAGGCGATACCGATTCCCGAAGCCTCGATGGTCAGCACCTTTGTAATTTTTCTGTGAGAGAAACGGCGACGAAATTCTTTTCCCATTTCCTGCATAAGGTCAATATCCATCTGATGGTTTAAAAACGAGTCAACCTTTAAAACGTTGCCGGGCTTTACTACACCGTCTTTATTTATTCTTTCTTCTAAAAAATTCATAATGTCACCCCCGAGTTTTCTATATTATAACACAACATTTACAATTTGTCACTAAAAAAGAAAAAAGGCGAATGCAAAAACAATCGCCTAAAAATTACTTATTTTTTCTTGGGAGCCTTAATTTTATTAAGCTTTTTGTTGATGTCGAGAAGTTGTTCTTTTGTGAACTTAACGTCCATCATTCCGCCCATAAGAGTGAAGAGACGAAGCACTGTAAAGCCATTCATCATAGACATCATATCAGAGTTTATTTCAAAGCCCATAGCTTCCATCTTGCCGTCTTTACCCTTGCCGCCCATCATCTTTGCAAACATTCCCATAAAGAGAAGCTTGCCCTGAACGGTAGAGATAACATCGCCCATCTTGTCGTTGAGGGAGAGGTATCCTTCAGGAGCATCAATGTCGAACCAGTTGAGGATAGCACCCTTTTCAACAAGTCTGTATGACTCGTTGAAGGTATCAACCTTGCGGATAACGCTTTCATCCCTATAGTCACCTGCAACAGCTACGAGCTTAGTTTCGCCGCTGTTCGGAACATCGAAATAGAAGAAGTGGTCAGCAGCAGTCTTCTTGCCAAGAGATACGCCGTTTGCAAAGAGCTCAACCTCGGGGAGGTTAGAGTAAACGGTAATCTTTGTTACGTCCTCTATACGGTCGATATACCGCTTGCCACAGAGATGAACAAACGGGTCGTCAGAGAGCCATGCTTTGTAAGCAAAGAAGGAGTCCTTCTTATACTTTCTATCGATAGTAACAAGTCCCTTGTGGTTCTGTCCGTTTTCGCCGCCCTCGTTACGAGCATCTGCGCCAAAGTCGAACATATTCCATACATGGGTAGCCCACATATACTTACGGGTGAAGAACTGTTTGATAAGCTCCTCGTGGTAGTATGCCTGATATTCTTCGGTGTAGTCGCCCTGTCTGGGGTCAGAGGTGTGCCAGTTAAGAGCCTCACATCCGTATTCAGAGCAGCCAATCGGAATATTGGGGTGAACCTTGTGGAAATTATCAAACCAAGGACCGTTCATTTCAGTATCTCCGCCATACCAACCGAAATAATGGTTGTAGGAAACAACATCGGGGATCTGGAGATAAGGATCATCAATCTTGCACATAGAAACAGCTGCGATAGTGGTAAGACGGGTCTTATCCATCTCGTGGCACATATCGTTAAGAATTCTGTGATTCTCAAGAAGGTCATCATCAGAGCCGCCGATACCGATTTCGTTAGAAAGTCCCCAAACAACTATAGAGGGGTGGTTGTAGTTCTGAGTGATAAGCTCCTTCATCTGAGAAATTGTATTCTCGCGACCGGTGGGCATATGCTTTGAAATATAAGGGATTTCAGCCCAGATAACAAGTCCGTACTCATCGCAGAGATCATAGAAATACTGATCGTGCTGATAGTGAGCAAGACGAATGGTGGTAGCGCCAACCTCATAGATGAGCTCGATGTCCTCCTTGTGGTCCTCTTTTGAGAGAGCATTACCCTTGCCCCAACGGTCCTGATGGCGTGATACACCGCGGAGGGGATATTCTTCGCCGTTAAGGATAAAGCCGTTGTCGGGGTCAATTTTGAAGGTTCTGCAGCCGAAACGGTTGCAAACATTATCAATAACCTCGCCGTTCTCTACAAGCTCTGCCTCACAGCAGTAGAGATAGGGATCGCGGCGACCGTGCCAGAGATGAACGTCGGCAATATCAAGAGTAACCTTTGTATCGGCACTCTCGGCAGAAGCGATTACATTTTCATCCTTGTCATAGATAGTATAAACGATCTTCTGTCCGTCCTTCATATTGGTAACGAAGGTTTCAACCTCAACCTTAGCGTCACGACCTACGATTTCGGGAGTAATTTTAATTCCGGGACCACCATAGTAGTCAAGGTCAAAGTGAGATTCCTTTACGCAGATAATATTGACATCTCTGTAAAGACCGCCGTAGAAGGTAAAGTCTGCCATCTGGGGATAAACTCTGTCGTTAGCCGAGTTGTCAGCTGCGATAACAAGAAGGTTCATCATCTCGAGAGCATCGGTAAGATCAACTCTCCAGGTGGAGTATCCGCCGTCGTGATGAGCAAGAGCTTTGCCGTTTAAATAAACATCGGCAGAGGAGTTTGCGCCGCGAATTTCAAGGTAGTATCTATCAGCCTCGGGAAGGTCGGCCTTGTTGAATTTCTTTGCATAGTAACCGGTTCCACGGTAGTAGTCGTTATCACCGTCCTGACCGTCGATTGCGTTCCAGCAGTGGGGAAGATTGGTAAAGCACCATTTGTTGTCGATCTCGGTAGGGATCGAATCAACCATTTTGGTGAATGCCCATTTGCTATTAAAGTTTAAAACAGTTCTCATTATTTTGCCTCCATTAAAGATTTGAAACAATTATACCATAAGTATAACCCTAAGGTATAAACAAAATATAAATTATTTCAAAAAATGTCCGACGGCCGAAGCTATCGGACATTTTTGATTGTAAAATTATTCTGCGTTCTTGCGGGCAGCCAGTTCTTCCGTCATCTTTGTCAGAGTCTTTTTGTCGATGTTGTAAACCAGAGCAACACCAACAAACTGGCAAATTGCGCTGAACATGTACAGGCCTGCTACCAGCCAGCACAGTCTGCTTGCAGTTTCTGCAGACTGACCGATGGTACCCAGAGCGGAAACATAGCCGATCAGGGGAGTACCCATGATAGCAATAACTGCTGCGGGGCCAACGCCCTGAGCAAGCTTACGGAAGAAGGAGTGCAGTGCATATACAACGCTCTCCTCACGCTTACCGAACTTCCATTCCTGGTAGTCAATGGCATCGCCCATCATAGCCCAGGAAACACAATTGTAGGAGCCCATGCCCAGACCGAAGAAGACCAGACCGATCATGTAAACGATTAACTGCAGATTCATAGGGCAAAGGGGGAAGATGCATAAAATAGCGCCGCCGATCAGGCCGGAAATGGAACCAATGGAAGCAACTTCCTTCTTGCCATACTTCTTAACCAGCTTGGTAGCGAAGGGCATGAAGATGAACATGGGCAGGAAGCCGACCATCATAACAAGACCAGACAGAGAAGCCTGACCAAAGTGGGTAGCGAACATAATAGTATTTGCGGTCGTAGCGGACTGCATACCAAGGAACATACCCATAGCAGCGATAGTGCAGCCAACAGCGGGACGGTTCTTCATGAAGGTACCGAAGGATTTGATAAGGTTGATCTTTTCGCCTTCTGCATTTAGCTCGGCATACTCGTTACCACGAATGGTAATGTTTTTGATCATAAACATGAAGAATACAAAAGCCAGAACGCCCATAATGAGTGCGGCCCAGAACACATTTTCGCCCTGAAGGACTTCAATCTGGCTGCCGGTCAGGGGACTAAGTACCTTGTCGCCCTGCTGATAAGCTTCGCCGGTCGTAGGGTTGGTAAGGAAGTTCAAAGGAGCAAAAGCACTTTCTGTGCCCTTGGGAATCTCAATTTTATCAAGGAACCATGTGGGGTTTGCGGGATCGAAAGTAACCTTGTTCCAGATCAGCATGGGAAGGATTATGCCAGGTACCATGCCGCCAACTGCACCGCCGATGGAGCGGAACACGGACAAGGAAGCTCTTTCCTCAGCCTTGTCGGTAACGATGTTCAGCATGGTGCCATAGGGAACGTTTGCCATGGTGTATGCTGCGTCCCAGATTACATAGCCTAGGATGAACAGAATGGCCTTGACCATAGTGTTAGCGCCGGGGAAAGGAATAAACACGGCAGCGCCGCCTACCACCAGACCAATAGCACCGATTAGGATGTAGGTCTTGTACTTGCCCATCTTATACTTTTTCTTGTCATTGTCGATAAGAGAACCAATCAGCGGGTCGTTGATAGCATCCCATACCTGCACGATCAGTAGTAGGATGGAAAACAGACCGGTTTCAAGCATCATGAAAACAAGCCAGAAAGTCTGCACGGTGCTCTTAAGGCCGAAACTCAAGTTACAGCCAAGGTCACCGGCAGCATACGCTAACTTATCGCGTATGCCAAAGGGGCGGGGTTTGCGATTATTATCCATACAAACAAATCCTCTCTTTTACCGATTTCGGTTAATTTTTTCCCGTAATACGGGTATGTTTTTATTATAATACATATATTATAATTCAGTTAGCATAATTTTAATGTAAAATTGCACAAAATTATGATTATGAGGCTAAAAACTGTTGAATTACAGTTAAAATTGTACTATAATGTGATTGAAAGATGAAAATTTTTAGTAAAAATAACTGTCGGAGTGGGGTGAGAGAAGTTGTATTATGATAATGAACTCAGTTTTCTGAGGAAAATGCTTGACCGATGCAGGGTGCAG
This sequence comes from Acutalibacteraceae bacterium, assembly GCA_045638145.1. Taxonomy (GTDB): domain Bacteria; phylum Bacillota; class Clostridia; order Oscillospirales; family Acutalibacteraceae; genus SFWF01. The sequence goes on along the minus strand of JAZUAU010000015.1, from coordinate 121,070 downwards.
AATACAATAGTTGACCCCAACGCCTCATTAGTAGATAGCGTGGACTACGGACTCAGAGAGTTATTTAATGAGGAAGAAAAGAACAAAAAGCTTTTTGACTATTTTCCCGAAGCTCGACCAAGAACGGTTTATAATATTATTGATGCATTCAATTGTCGGTATATTCTTTTCGAGCTTCCGGGAGATGTAGAGCAGTTTTTCGTTATCGGTCCATATCTGAATCAAAATATTACCGAACAACAGATACTTGAAAAGGGCGAAGCAATGCAGCTTTCTCCAAGACTTTTAAAGGAACTTAGCCGTTTTTATGCAACTGTTCCGCTTATTCGTGATGATGCTTGTATTTTTGCAATGGTGAATACCTTTGCTGAGTTTTTATGGAACGGCGCAGAGAATTTTTCTTTTGTCGAAGTGAGCCGTAGTGCAACCTTCAACCGTAAACTTGACGGTATAGGTGCCGTTTCTACTAGCAGTGTCGACGAAGCAACACATATGGAGAAGAGATATGCGTTTGAAAACGAGCTAATTTCGGCAATAGCACACGGAAACACAAGAAAGGCTACCGAGATGATTTCTAATATTTCTTCGGTTGCTTTTGAAAGTAGAATTTCCGACCAACTGAGAAGCATTAAGAATTATTGCATAATAATGAATACTCTTTTCAGAAAAGCGGCCGAAAGCGGCGGTGTTCATCCGTTACATCTAAATAACGTATCTTCAGAGTTTGCGATAAGAATAGAAGAAATACGCACCGTTGCAGAGGCTCATGAGTTTATGCGCGAGATTCTCAGAAGCTACTGTAGACTTGTAAAACATAATTCTGTAAAAAAATTTTCCCCCATAGTTCAGAAAACCATAATCAAAATTGAACTTGATATTGCGGCAGATCTTTCTTTGAAGGTTTTAGCAAAGGAAAGCAATGTAAGCCCAAACTATTTTTCAGCCCTCTTTAAAAAGGAAACAGGAGAGACCCTTACCGAATATGTCAACAGAAAGCGGATTGAATATGCTAAAAACTTATTGAGGGGCACCTCACTCCAGGTACAGACGGTGGCACAGCACTCGGGAATACTTGACCTGCATTATTTTTGCCGCCTTTTTAAAAAGCATACGGGAAAAACACCTTCGGAGTATAGAGAAGGAATCTTTATAAATTAAAAAAGTCGGTGCTACGGCACCGACTTTTTACTTTTTCAGGATATTCTCTGCAAGCTTTACAGCGCAGGCAATACACTCATCACAGCTTTTAAGGGGAGTACCGTTACTGATACCTTTAATTTCTCCGCAGAAATGAGAACCGCATTCCTTTTTGAAGTTTTCACAAATATTCTTGCAAATAGCATAGGTATCACGCTTTGAAGAAGGTTTTTCCATATTTCCGTCGGAGTTTATTATGCTTGCAATATAAACTGCACCCGAGAGCGCACCACAGGTTAAATTATAACCGCCCATTCCTGCGCCAAAGCCCTCCATACCTTTTGCTACCAAAATGGGGTCAAGTCCGAGCTCTTCACAAAAGGGAAGGGCAACCGACTGTGCACAGTTGAATCCTTTTTTATGGAATTCAAGAGCTTTTTCTGTTTTTATCATATTATCATTCCTTTAAAAAGCGCCCTCAAATTAGTGCGTTAGTTATAGTGTGTGAATTTTACTGATTTTCAGGCTGAGCCGCTAGTATGCCTTCTAAATACTTGATGATTTTGTTTTTATTTTCTTCAGTTAGAGCATCATAACCCAGAAGTAGTCTTTTTTTATCCTCCGAAAGAATTATCTGATACACGCTTCTTGCATCGGGAGCTCTCAAAATATGAGGTGTTTCTTTCTTTTCTTCGGATATGAAAGCTTCCATAGGCAAATCGAAGAAACGGGAGAGCTTCATAAGAATATCATCGCTAAGTACACCCTTAGTTTCGAGATACTGATAAGAACTTCTTGTAATATTAAGGGCATAGGCAAGGTCCTCCTGGGTGACATTACGCTCTTTTCTTATCTGCCTTAGCTTCCAGTTTTTAATTTGTTTGCTGGTTGTGTTCGACAATTTAATTTCTCCTTTTTTCTTCTTGACTTAATAATGAAAAGTTGATATACTTGTTAGGCATGCTGGAGTAGCGCAGTCGGTAGCGCAACTGATTCGTAATCAGTAGGTCGTGGGTTCAAGTCCCATCTTCAGCTCCAAATAAGACGGTACAGGCCGAAGGCTTGCGCCGTCTTATTTTTTATGTAGCGGGACTTGAAGTAGGAGCGGTAGTGAATAACCGTCCGGTGGAGTGTTAGAGCCGCGAATGACTGAATCCGCGATTGCGCGGTAAGAATCAAGTCCCATCTTCAGCTCCAAACAAGACAAAACAAACTGCATAGTTGTCTTGGCTTTTATGATAAAAATATCTCGTTTCTTAATATGGTGCAATTAAAATCTTTAACATTTACATTATTATACTTTAAATTTATGACATTTGTCAACATAAAATGACAAAAGAACCAACATTTTATCAATGTTGGCTCTAAAAATAGAATAATATTTATTTTGTCAGCATATCAATAAGGATACGGTAAATAGCGGCTGGATCATCAAGAAAGTTTTCTTTCATTCGGTACGCCATCTCATCATCAGCGGCTTGTAGAGTAAAGCTCATAACCCTCTTGTTACCCTCAAGCGCGGCACAGGTAATGAAAGTTCCATCTTCTGTACGTTCGAGTGTAATATCAGTTTCCTTTATGTGTCTGTTCCGCTCAAGCATTTTGCGAGCAATAGTCAGAGATTTTTCGCGGACAGTGAAGGGAACGCGTGATTGCAGAGTTTGCCCTGCGTCGCGACCCTTTGCATTTATCATAAAGCAACCTGAAAATTCCTCGGGCTCGTCTATAAGTCCGTTGTCAGAAAGCTGGGCAAATGCATCACTTATTTCAAATGCGTTGGCGATACCGTTTATATGGAGGAGATTCGCAATCTGACTTGCGGGAAGTGGCTCACCGACGTTCATCAGAAGATAAAGCACCAAAATTTTGATTTCCGTTGTATTTTTAAGACCGCCTTTAGAAACATTTGCGGAGATTGCGTCGCGTTCCATAGTGGCCCTCCTTACCTTTGCTTTTTATAATTATACAAAGGTAAATCTCAAATGTCAACCGTCGAAATCTTCGATTAGGTCATATGCTTCGTCGATGGAATCAAACTCAATACCGTTTGAGAGGCTTTCGCGATCAGCGAATGGAAGTGTTGAATAATTAACCTCACCGAAGGTTTCAATAATATTATCGCCCTCGAAAAGGGAAACGTTACCGTCATAATATTTAAGAACGAATTTTACCGATGCGTTGTTACTGGGAAGCTCTCTTTTTTCATCGGTTTCTTTAGAAGGAGGAACATTCAACACCCGAACTCCAAAGAGCACAGAGGTCATAATCATTAGGGTAGCAAGAAGAATTTTCATCACTATACATCCTTTAAATTGTTAATTTTTTGTTTTGTAAAAAAATTGTTACCATTTATTGTGTAAAATATGCTATAATAGTTAAAAATTCTTTTGTGAGGTGAATTTTTTGGACAATAAGGATTTTGAGAATTTCAATATTGATGATGATTTTGACCTTTTCGATAGCGAACGAAACGCTAAATCAAAAGAGGACGAAAATCCGTCAACTCAAAATTTTGGGGAATCTTCGATAGAAATCTATGAGGATTTTGCAAAGCGCTATGCAGTGAATAGCGAGGAAGACTCGGGGGTAGATCTTTCGAGTAATGATTCTGCGGTATTTGACCTTAACAGTTTTTCTGAAGAAACGGAAGACGCTGAGGTGGATAAGCCTAAAGCGAAAAATAAAAAGGTCCAAAAAAAGCATAAGATATTAAATAAGAATAATGTGCTGATGAGCATACTTACGGTGTTTCTCGTTTTCCTTATTTCGGGTTGTATGGTGGCAGGAACGTTCTTTATTTATGTTTTTGCCTTTGTAGACGGTACAATGAAGGAAGATCTTAACAATCTTGAAATGTCATATACCACTATTATATATGTTCAGGACAAAAACGGTGAATGGGTTGAGTATCAGCGTCTGCACGGAGAAGAAAACCGTATATGGATAGGTTACGACCTTGAGAAAGCTTCGGCAAAAGACCCTGACTATACGGGTATTCCGCAAAATCTTGCCAATGCTTTTGTTGCGATAGAGGACAAACGTTTTCTTGAACACGACGGTGTTGACTGGAAAAGAACGATAGCAGCCTTTGCAAATATGGTTATACCCGTATCAAGCAGCGGATTCGGCGGCTCGACCATTACCCAACAGCTTGTTAAGAATATTACCGACGATGATGACAGAAAAGCCAGTCGTAAGGTAAGAGAGATTATGCGCGCGAGATATCTTGAAGGAAATTATTCTAAAGAAACTATACTCGAGTGCTATATGAATACAATTGCTATGGGTAAGGGAATGTGTGGTGTTGCCGTTCCCGCAGAGTATTATTTTGGAAAGCATGTTTCTGAGCTTTCACTTGCAGAATGCGCTTCACTTGCCGCAATTACAAAACAGCCAGAATATTACCGTCCTGACAAGAACCCTGAAAACAATGTTAAAAGAAGAAACGATGTTCTTTATGAGATGCTTGATCAGGGACTTATTACTGAGGATGAGTATGATGAGGCTGTAAAGGAAGAGCTTAGGGTTGTTGCCGACTCTGATGCACTCAGAGAAAATGTTGAAATAAACAGTTATTTTGTAGATGCTCTCATTGAAGAAGTAATTGTTGCCTTGATGAAATATAATGGCTACACAAGAGAAGAGGCAATTTCCGATTTCTATAACGGCGGATATAAAATATATTCAACGATGGACCCTGACGTTCAGGAGACCCTTGAGAAGGTATTTACCGATCCCAAATTTGCCATAACCAATAAGGATGGTGTACCTCTGCAGGGCGCTATGACGATACTCGATTATGAAGGCAATGTTAAGGGAATGGTCGGTGGAATAGGCGAGAAGACGGGCAACAGAGGCTATAACCGTGCAACAATGTCGGTAAGACAGCCTGGTTCAACCATTAAGCCTCTCGCGGCATATGCGCCGGCGATAGAGTATGACCTTATCAATTATTCCTCTATCATGGAGGATAAGAAAACTGTTTACTACGAAGGTAAGGAATACGAATGGTCGCCCGAAAACTGGTATGACGGATTTAAGGGCAATATGCTTATGGAATATGCGCTCAGGCGTTCTGTGAATACCATCCCCGTAGCACTTATAGACCTACTCACACCTCAGCGCGCATTCGATTTTGTAACCGATAATCTGAAGCTCAGCAACCTTAATCCTAAGGCCGATGCCAACTACTCTTCTCTCGGAATGGGTGGTACTAACGGTGGCATGACTACCCTTGAAAGTGCGGCGGCGTTCTCTGTCTTCGGAAATAAGGGGCTTTACTATGAGCCTACAACCTTTGTTTCTATATACGACAGATACGGCGAGCTTATAGCTTCAAACGAGAGAGCACCGTCTGTTGCGCTCAGTGAAGATACGGCGCTTATAATGAATCATCTGCTTCGCAATGTAGTTACCGTAAGCGACGCAACCGGTTATATGTTAAACGACTACATGTCTAATATGCCGGTGTATGCAAAGACTGGTACATCAAACTCTGGTGAATACGCAAATGACCTTTGGTTTGCTGGTGGAACACCGTATTATGTTGCATCATGTTGGTGTGGATACGATTCTAACCAGTCTATTACAAAATCCTATGAAAAGACCGCTCTTAAAATGTGGGGCGAGGTTATGAGTGAAATTCATAAAGAACTGCCCGAAAAGTCTTTTGAGGAAAGTAGATATACCCAGTGCAGACTTTACTGCAAGGAAACTGGACGGCTCGCGACCGATGCCTGTCCGGTTGGCGGATACGGATGGTATAAGCTCAGCGGACAGAGCTCTTGCTCAGAGCATCAAGGAAATGTAATTACCGCAGATACCGAGGAAGAAATTTATGATTATCTAAATCCCAAACCGAAGCCCGAAGAGGAAAGCGGAGAGAATTCTGAAAATACCGATGGAGGTCAAAACGAATAAACAAAAACGCGTTCATTACGAACGCGTTTTTCTATTTAAGAAATTTCATTATAAGCTCACAGGCTAAAACTCCTGCGCAGGAAAAGGCGGCAACCTGAACAAGTCCTTTTTCAAAGAAAGCTAAAACAATTGCAACAATGAAGCCGCATATTGCGGGAACAAGGTCGGTAGCAAAGAAAATTGCAGGCACTGTCATAGCGGCAAGTACGGTGTAGGGTATGTAGTGCAGAAAAGAAAGAAGATATTTATTTGTTATCTTTTTCTTTAGCAGTACAAGCGGTAGCATTCTTACGAGGTAGGTAACACCTGCCATCACAAGAAGCATGGGTAAAAATCCTTCGCGTATCACTCTGCCACCTCCGTTTCTATCGGTGCCGCAAAAGCAAATATAACAGAGGGGATAACTGCACAAATGATTACGGTAAATCCGCTCGGGATAATCTGTAAAAGCGGAATGAACTTAAAGGCGCAGGAAATTGCAATTGCACAAAGCACACATAAGGCGGTTTTAATTTCTTTTTTTACAACAGGAACGACAATTGCGATAAACATGCCGTATATAGCTACCGACAGTGCGGCAACAACAACCGAGGGGAGAATATTTCCGAGTATTGCACCCAAAAGGGTGCCGAGCGACCAACCAAAATAGGGGGTAAGGATAAGTCCGTACATATATAAAGGACCGACCGTGCCCTTGTTAGAAACGCTTACGCCAAATATCTCGTCGGTGTTACCAAAGGCAATAAGAAATCTTTGCGGAAGGGTTACACTCTCTGATAGCTTTTGTGATAACGATACCGACATAAGGGAATAACGAGAGTTTATAACAATCTGAGAAACTGCCATTTCAACAAAGCTTCCGCCGCCTGCAATAATCGGGAGCCCCGCTACCTGACCCGCAGAGGTAAGGTTCGTTGCCGAGATTAGCAAGGCTTCAAGCCAGGTAAGTCCGCTTTGCACGGCGGCGATACCAAATGCAAATGACACGGCAAAATAGCCGATACAAATCGGCACACCGTCTGTTATTCCTTTCACAAATTTGTTTTGTTCCATTAGCAATCACACTTTTCCATAAAACTTCAACTATTATATAACGGTTTTAAAATGATTGCAAGTAGTAATGTAGGCTTGACATTCAATAAAAAGACAACTATAATTATAAAAGCAGTCCAAATAAAATGAATGGAGAATATTTATGAAAAAGTTATTAGCAATTATTTTAGCAGTTTTAATGGTTGCGGCACTTTTTGTCGCTTGCAATGACGGCGCATCTTCCGATGATAAGGATAATGACAATTCCTCTTCACAGGCAGCTTCCGGCACAAACAGCGGAGAAGGTAATAACAGCGGAGACACCGCTGCAGCTACAACCTTTAAAAGTGCGGAAATCAAGTATGACGGTGCCAAAATTTCCTTCGTTTATGATTCAAAAGCAAATACTCTTGAGTTTAAATACATATCTGAGGCTCCTGCCGAGGTTCTTGAACAGTTAAATCTTACCGGAACACTTGCAGAGGTTCGCAGCATTGTGTACAATGTAACCGCTTCTAAAGACGGTGATTATACCATTCTCAAGGGAACACCTGCAAAGGTAAAGGTGGGCATCGAAGGAACAGCTGCCGAAGGATATATTAAGGCTGCAGAAGAACTGGGTGCCGATGCTGAAAGCATTGCACAGATGAAGGGTCAGACCATTACCGAGAAAGAAGAAATAGAATCTACCACATATATGATCAACGAAACCTTTACTATTAAGGCAACTATTTCAGGAAGCAAGCTTTCAGTTGTAGAATTTGTTGACGAATATACACAGTTTGGTTCTCAGCAGTCTTGCAAGGACGTATGCAAGATTGATAATGACAAGTTCAGTACTGAAGAGAACTATGTGAACGGCGAACTCGAAGAGTCTTACAAGTTTGATGCTAACGGCGACAGAATACAAAACCCCTCTAAAGAAACTGTTTCGGGCGTAGTAGACGAAAAATAATTCAATTAACACAACAAAAGACTGCGAAAAGCGGTCTTTTGTTTTTAATTTGTACTATTTGCAAGTTGACAAGAATGGATTTAAGTATTAAAATATTTCAAGAAAGGATGTGCATATATTATGGTAAAGGTTTCTCCGTCAATTTTATCGGCTGATTTTCTTGATATGAAAAAGGACCTTGAGGATTTAAAGGCAGCAGGAGTTGATATGCTTCACGTTGACGTTATGGACGGAAATTTTGTTCCCAATATGTCTTTCGGTGTTCCACTCATTCAGTCGTTTAAAAAGCATACCGATATTCCACTTGACGTTCATCTTATGATTGATAGACCTCACAGATACATTAAGGATTTTGCGGCAGTTTCGGACTGGCTCGGTTTCCACTATGAAGCAGGCTCGCCCGTTGCCGAAACCCTAAAGGAAATTAAGGCTCTCGGCTGCAAAACTACCCTTACAATTAAGCCCTGCACAAAGGCGGAGGAGATTTTTGAATTTTTACCCCTTTGCGATATGGTGCTCGTAATGAGCGTTGAGCCCGGATTTGGTGGTCAGAAGTTTATGCCCGAATCTCTCGATAAGGTTCGCGCCCTTAAAGCAGAGATTGAAAGACAGGGACTTGATTGCGAAATAGAAATAGATGGCGGAATAAATGCTGAAACGGCGCCTCTTGCCGTTAATGCAGGAGTCACCGTTTTAGTAGCAGGCAGCTTTGTTTTCTCCGCAGAGGATAAGGGAGAAAAGGTTGCTTCACTGAAATCACTTGGCTAAATTATCGCAAGCTTTTCTATAGCGTTATCTAAAATCATTAAATTGCCGTATTCGCTGACGATTGCAGCTGCCGTATCCGAGCATTGCAGAGAGTCGGCGAATTCTTTTATTATGGGAGAAGAGAGAAACTTCCCCGATGGGGATGTAACTATAAGATAATAGCGGTCCTGGTATTTATAAAGACTGCTTTTGTCACAGTTCGGTAAGCAACAACGAAAACTTTTGGATGCGGCAATTACATGGTTTGAATCTGAGAATTCAAGCAAAAATTTGAATTTTGTATCGGATTTTTTGTGATATCGTTTTACACGTGGTGCTTTTGTAAAATAGATTATACATCCACCATAGATCGACGGAAAAAGCTCAATCTTGAATTTTTCGCAGTCGAGTATAAAATTGGTCTGACAAAGAGCTTTTTTCAGGATAGCTTTAAAGATTTGACGAACTTCGGGGTCATGACACGAAACGAAGGTAGTATCTTTAAAAAGCTTATAAGCTTCGTCTGCATCAAGTTTGATTTTAAGTCTGCTGTTGTCAACCATAACTGCGGTCATTGTCTGCCTCCGTGTATAAAAATGTAAATGCTTGCCAAACATATTCTTTGGGAAGTGATAAAATGAAGAAGTTTTATGAGAGTGATAATTTTAAGCTATTTTTAAAATCAGCCTTTATAACTGCAATTTGTCTTTCGCTTGTGGCGATAGGATTTATCGGTGCGGCAATTTTTACGGGCGGTTTTTAATAAAATATGTACGCATCCCGAATTTTGGGATGCTTTTTTTAGTTTTGGTCGCAACAACCAAAATCACTGTCTACACCAAGGTCGCAGGGACGGGGAGGGAAGAAGTCGTTTGTAGGGAATTTAATCTTCCTGAAAATGTCACAGGGCTGCTCGTCGGTGTTATCACACTGTTTTTCAGGAATGCAGAAATCATATACCGGAACAAGCATCTGAACGTTTCTTATAATCTGAACTATAGTGAAAAGACCGAGAGTTACATATACGGTGGGAGTACCGCAGGGAAGCTCGGTAATTATGGGTGAGCCGATGCAGTTACAGATTGAGCCGGGGATATGGCAGTAGTTTTCTGAACAGTCGCGCACCTCGCAAATTTTTGCTGAAAGGGCAATGGGGTCTACGGTCTGAACGACGCACTTAGGCATATTGGTTGTCTGATAGAGTTGCGGGTCGGTTTCATCCTCAACGCTCGTCATATTTGAGAATACACGAACATTTCCGTCGCTGCCGAAGAGAATAACCTTTTTGTTCCAAAGAGCGATACCGCGAACGGTTGTGGGCATTGTGTGGGGCGCGGTAAATACATCAAGTGTTACAAGGAAGAAGAATGTAAGGTCGCAGGAGTAAAAGCCACGGTTAAAGTTAACAGGTTCAACGTCTATCATAACATTTAATACTTCTGCGGATTTTATCCGTACACTTAGCGCATTCTGAATAATCTGCTGACCGTCGCTTCCGAAATAAACGCGAAGATCTTCAAGACAGTCACGGTCACAGCAGGAGTCATATACTCTTCCGGCATCTATGCAAACTGCTTCTTTAAAATTCTCGGGTGACCCTGTTCCTATTCTGGAATCAGCCATTATTAATATACCTCCAGGTAAGTATTTGCAGAAGATGGGCGTAATAACGCTTAAACTTCTATAACATAATATGAATTACTTTTCAAAATGCTACCGACAGATATCTAATTATTTGTTTGAAGAATTCTTTATAATCAAATAATCCCGGTGTATGTGTGTTTGTAATTAAGCACAGCAATAGGAGTTAATAATAATGGATTTTGATGCAAAAAAACAAGCACCCACCTTATGGTGAGTGCTTATCTTTATGGTGCGGATAATGGGACTTGAACCCATACGTCGGTTGACACACGCCCCTCAAACGTGCCTGTCTGCCTATTCCAGCACATCCGCATATATTCTCTTTTTTGGAGCGCTCGATTATTATAGCACCGACTTTTGACATTGTCAACTATTATTTTGAAAGATTTTGAGAAAATTTTAAAAAATATGAAAAAAGTACTTGCAATTGCCCAATATATAATATATAATAGCAATTGTAGTGGAGCAAAATGGCGTAAAATACTATAAAAGTGTATAAAAGTGGAGCAAAAGAGGTGAAAATTCGTGCTTATAGGCGGTAGTTTTAATAAAGTTGATAAGAAGGGGCGAATTTTCATTCCTTCTCGTTTCAAAGAAGATTTAGGTGAGACCATAGTTCTTTGTACCGGTGTTTTTGGTAAAAAGTGTCTTTGGGGCTTTTCGCTTTCGGAATTTGATAGGTTTACCGCAAAGCTGAATCAGCTTCCTTACGGTAAGATGCAGGATATGTACCGATATTTGTCCGACGGTTCGGTTTTCACCGAGGTGGATGCTTCAGGTAGAGTGCTTATTCCCGCAGAACTTCGTGAATTTGCAGGAATTGACGAAGAGGTAAGAATCGTTGGAATGAAGAACAATATTGAAATTTGGAGTTCCACAGTTTGGGCAGAAGAAAAGCAGAACATCAAAACGGAAGATTTTGCCAATGTCGTGGACGAACTCAACTTTACACTCGGTGACTGATATGGAGTTCTGTCATATTCCCGTATTATTTAATGAAACTATTGAGGGTCTAAATGTTAAGCCTGACGGAATATATGTTGATGGTACTGCAGGCGGAGCGGGTCATTCCTTCGCGATAGCTTCTATGCTTAAAAACGGCAGGTTGATAGCAATAGACCAAGACCCCGATGCAGTAAAAACCGCAACAGAGCGACTAAATGGACTTCCCGCAACCGTCGTTCACTCAAATTACAGAGAAATGAGAAGCGTGCTCGACAGGTTAAGTATAAAAGAGGTTGACGGAGTGCTTCTCGATATAGGAGTATCCTCTTTCCAGTTTGATAATACTGAACGAGGTTTCTCCTATCACGGGTCGGCCCCCCTTGATATGCGAATGAGCAAAGAGGGCACAAGTGCTAAAGAGCTTGTGAACAATCTTTCGGCAGAAGAACTTTGCAATATCTTCCGTGAATATGGAGAAGAGAAATTCGCTTGGAAGATCGCCTCAAACATTGAAAAGGCAAGAGAAAAAAAGTCTATCGAAACGACAGACGAACTTGCGGAGATCATAGCTGCATCTGTCCCCGCGGCGGTAAGAAGGGATGGCAATCCTTCAAGACAGTGCTTTCAAGCGTTACGAATTGCAGTAAACGATGAACTTGGGGCTTTAAAAGACGGAATTAACGCTGCTTTTGATGCATTAAAGCCTGAGGGTAGACTTGCGATAATAACATTTCATTCTTTAGAGGACAGAATAGTAAAAAATATGTTTAAAGAATTTTGTAGAGGTTGCGCCTGCCCTCCCGATATTCCGATTTGTGTGTGCGGAAAGAAACCGAGAGGCAGACTTGTTGTGAAAAAACCTATAACCGCATCTGCGGAAGAATTAAAGGTAAATTCCCGCAGTCGTAGTGCAAAGCTTAGAATAATAGAAAAAGTTTAAGGAGAGGCAATTATGGTAATAAACAATTCAAAATATTATAACGATTCTTTGGCGTATGATTTTGAATTGTTTATGCCAAAAGAAAAAAAGCAACACGCAACGGTCGTTAAAATGCCCGAAAAAAAGATTAAAAAGACAAAAGCAAAGGCTAGAAAACGCGTTTCAAGCATAGCATCAATTATTACACTTGCGACTTTTATGGTTGGTATTGTTTGCGCTAATATAGCACTTCGTGTCGAAATATCTGAAGTGAATTCTGATATAGTTGAGGCCAAGGCAAGATATGCCGCAGTTAGCGGAGAGGAAACACGTCTTAATGTTGAATTTCAAAGAATGATTTCTTACGGAAACCTGGAAGAGGCGGCTAAAGAGCTTGGAATGAGAAAAACCGATAAAGATCAGATAGTTTATATCGAGACAAATGACTCTGACAAGGCGGTTGATGCAGATGGTAATGTTCTTGTTGCTGAAAATGAATAGTTTTAAGGAAAACGAATATATTTAATTAAAAAGAAATGCGAGAGTTCTGAAAATCAGGGCTCTCGTTTTCAGGCATTATAATGGATGAGTTTTTTAGAGGAGTGTGATCCGAAATGCATAAATTGAACAGAAGTATGATGATAAGAATGCTCGTTGTTTTGCTCAGCGTGGTTATTGTTTTTGCATCGGTCACAACATTTAAACTTACGAAAATAATGCTTATTGATGGAAGCAAATACCAGACCCTTGCTTCTGAACAACAGTTGTATGATACCCTAGTTACAGCGCCGAGAGGAAAGATATACGACGCAAATATGAACATACTCGCTACAAGCGATACTGCATATACAATTTATATTATTCCGAACAGCATAGGCAGTGTTCAGGATGAGAGTAAGAGAAAGCTGATTAAAAGTGCAATAGCAAGTGGCCTTTCGAAAATTCTTTCTATGGAGTATGAAACTATTTACGGCTACACCGAAAAGAGTACATCCTATGTTACGGTCAAAAAGCGAGTAGAAAAGGGAATTGCCGACAAGGTTAGAGAATATATTACTGAAAACGAAGATCTGAATCTCGCAAAATATATTGGTATAGATGAAACTACAAAGAGATATTATCCTAACGATTCGTTAGCTTCAGTACTTCTTGGATTTGTTGGCGATGATAATCAAGGGCTTGCAGGTCTTGAAAGTTATTACGATACAGAACTTACGGGTACAGTTGGTCGAGTAGTTGCCGCTAAAAATGCGCTGGGTGCAGATATGCCGTTCTCTTATCAGGTGGTAGAGGAAGCAAAGGAAGGTAATTCACTCGTTCTCACGGTTGATTCTTATGTGCAGTATGCCGCAGAAAAGTATCTGGAAGAGGCAATAGAGATTAACAAGGTGTCTAACAAGGGCACTTGTATAATTATGAATGTAAAAACAGGAGCAATTCTGGGATTGGCTGTAAAAGGTGACTACGACCCCAACGAGCCGTTTACACTTTCGGCGGCAGATCAGAAGCTTCTTGAAAGCAACTCCAATATCACAAGAAACGAGCTTCTCAACCGCCAGTGGAGAAACAAAGCAATTTCTGATACTTACGAGCCGGGCTCGGTATTCAAAATATTTACTGCGGCTATGGCTCTTGAAGAGGGACTTACAAGCCTAAAACACTCGTACAACTGCGGTTACACCATTTACGTAGCGGGTAAAGAATATCACTGCCACAAGAAAGCGGGTCATGGAACCGTAAGTCTTTTACAGGCGATGGTTGGCTCCTGTAACCCGGCGTTTATTACAATCGGTCAGACAGTAGGAAAGAGTATTTTCTCTAAGTATTTTGAAGCCTTTGGTTTTACGAAACCAACAGGTATAGATCTTCCTGGCGAAACTGGTTCAATTTATTACCCCGAAAACAAAATGGGTCCCGTTGAACTTGCTTCGGGCTCATTCGGCCAGAGCTTTCAGGTAACGCCCCTTCAAATGATAACTGCAGCTGCAGCGGCTGTTAACGGCGGTTATCTCTTAAAACCCTATGTAGTCAGCGAGATAATAGACAGTAACAAGAATGTCGTTCGGTCTACTTCAAAAACTGTACGAAGACAGGTTATAAGCGAAGAAACAAGTGCAAAAATCAGAACTATGATGCAGCACGTTATTGAAGACGGCGGAGCTAAAAACGGATATGTTCCCGGTTTTGATGTTGGCGGAAAGACGGGAACATCGCAGAAGCTTGTAAAAGAGAATGCAACGGGTGAAAAGGTTTACGTTGCTAGCTATGTAACCTTTGCGCCCATTAATGACCCTGAAATAGCGGTTCTCGTCATGATAGATGAGCCACACGGTTCAAGCTATTACGGTGGCACAGTAGCCGCTCCGGTGGCGGCAGAAATTTTAAAGGACATTCTTCCTCACCTTGGATATGAGCCTCATTATAATGATAAAGAACTTGCTAATTTTTCAATTGAAGTTCCTAACCTAGCAGGTGATGATCTTCAGACGGCTAAAAATAAAATTAATGAAAAGGGCCTCAAAACAAAGATTGTCGGCAAGGGAGATAAGGTAATAGCGCAGTTGCCTGAACGAGGGGTTACACTCTCAAAGGGCGGAACGGTAATACTTTACACCGAAAGCGATTATGTTGTCGAAACCGTAAAAGTTCCTGACTTTACGGGAATGAACATAAGTCAGGCAAATAGTGCGGCAGCATCTGCCGGAGTGAATATAGAATTTGCCGGTCACTTTATCGAAACGGGAGGACTTTCCTTCGCCTACAAGCAAAGCGTTGCGGCGGAGTCTGAAACTGTAGCAGGTACGGTAATTACTGTATATTTTAGAGAGAATTCAACCATAGAATAGATTATAAAGAAAGGCAATGCAATGAAACTTAAGGATTTACTGCGAAATATTGATACCAAGCTCGCAAACACAGAAATTACAGGTATCACCTGCGATTCCAGAGCAGTAGAAAAAGGAAGTGCATTTGTTTGCATAAACGGTGCAACGGTAGACGGACACAATTTTGCAAAAGACGCTTTGGAAAAAGGCGCGGCAGTTGTAATTACCGAAAGAAAGCTAGGACTCGACAGGGAAGTCACGATTGCTGATACACACGCTGCTTATGCACTTATGTCTAAAGAATTCTTTGGGAATCCTGCAAAAAAACTCCGTCTTATCGGTGTTACCGGAACTAACGGAAAAACCTCGGTTACTTATATGCTTAAAGCCATTTTAGAAGAAGCGGGATACAAAACGGGTGTAATCGGTACTATTCAAAATATGATAGGGGATAGGGTAGTTCCTGCCGCAAATACTACACCTGACGCTTATAATCTTAATAAAATGTTTAAGAATATGGTAGATGAGGGTTGTGATTTTGCAATTATGGAGGTATCCTCCCACGCTCTTGACCAAAAGAGAGTTTACGGCATTGAATTCGAAATCGCAGCATTTACAAATCTCACACAAGACCATCTTGATTATCATATTACAATGGAAAACTACCTAGATGCTAAGAAGAAACTTTTTTCTATGTGTAAGACAGCGGTAGTTAATCTTGATGACCCATATTCTAACGAGATTTTAAAAAATATCGATTATAAAAAGATTACCTATTCCGAGAAAAGAAATGATTCGACCTATTCGGCTAAATACATTAATCTCCGTCCGGAGGGTATTGAATATGAGCTTGTAGGATACAATCTAATAAAGCATATTAAGCTTAAAACCAGCGGTAAATTTTCAGTTTATAACTCTTTGTGCGCAGCGTCCTGCGCTATGGAGCTTGGCATAGATGTTACGGTTATTGCGCGGGCACTTGAGAAGCTTAACGGCGTAAAGGGAAGAGCTGAAATAGTGCCTACAGGCAGAGATTTTACGGTTATAATCGACTATGCACATACTCCTGACGGACTTGTAAACATACTCTCGACCTTTAAAGAAATAAAGCAGGGAAGACTTGTATGTCTATTCGGTTGCGGTGGTGACAGAGATTCATCAAAACGCGCAATAATGGGAGCCGTTGCAGCAAAGCTCTCGGATTATGTTATAGTAACCTCTGATAATCCGAGAAGCGAAGACCCAATGAAAATAATCGAAGAAATTGTTTCTGGTATGAAAGACAGCAAAACGCCCTATACTGTAATTGAAAACAGAATTGAAGCAATTAACTACGCTATTGAAAAAGCAGAAAGTAATGATATAATAATATTGGCAGGTAAGGGCCACGAGGATTACCAGATATTGAAGACCGGCAAGATTCATCTTGATGAAAGAGAAGTTGTTGCTGAAGCCCTTAGTCGCTTATCTTAATATCAAGGAGAGATAAAAATGACGAATTTTACACCTATAGTGTCTGCAGTTGTTTCGTTTTTGGTCTGTTGGATTATAGGATTTCCTTTTATTCCATACCTTAGAAAATTGAAATTCGGTCAAACAATACTAGATGAGGGACCTAAATGGCACAAAAGTAAGCAGGGAACACCTACTATGGGTGGAATAATGATAGTGGCTGGCGTTATTCTCGGCTTTATTGCCGCACTAGTATTCTCATTTTTAGGCGATAAGATGTTCATTGGCGAACTTAAAAGCAACTTCAGGCTGGTTACTATGCTCGCAGGTATCATTTTTGCTTTGCTCTGTGGTGCAATTGGTCTTATGGATGACTACATAAAGGTAGTTAAAAAAAGAAACCTCGGACTTACTGCCAAGCAGAAGACCTTTTTACAGCTGCTTGTTTCGGCAGGTTATCTTGCCACTCTCGGACTTTCGGGAATGGATACCACTTGGCTTCCTTTTGTAGGTGATGTTTCGATAATAAGAGGTTTCGGTCTTGTTTTCTGGCCAATAGCTCTTGTGTTTATTTACTATATGGTAAATGCCGTAAATCTTACAGATGGAATCGACGGACTTGCAAGCAGCATTACCCTTGTTGTAGCCTGCGGATATATGCTTTATTCGGGCAGAACCTCAACAGTAGGGCTCAGCGTTCTTTCCTCTTGTGTCGGCGGCGGTTGTCTTGGATTCCTTATGTGGAATATGAAGCCGGCCAAAGTGTTTATGGGAGATACAGGTTCGATGTTCCTCGGTGGCTCTGTAGTAGCACTTGCATTTGCTTCTGGAAGACCGATTTTGCTTGTTCTTTTTGGTATTGTTTACATTCTGGAAGCACTTTCAGTTGTTCTTCAGGTATTTTGGTTTAAAACAACAAAGAAGCGTATTTTCAAAATGAGCCCTATTCACCATCACTTTGAAATGAGTGGATGGAGCGAGGAAAAAATCTGCTTTGTCTTCAGTGTAGTAGCTTTACTTGGCTCAGCGCTCGGACTTTTACCGATATTTTTAAGATGGTAATTATCCAATAATAAATTTAGGAGGTGTGTCATTTGCCCGAAAAAAGAAAGATAAAGAAAAGCATTTTGCAAAAGGGTAAAATAGACATACCTTTTTTATCGCTAGTATTAGTGCTTCTGTCGGTGGGACTTATTATGCTGTTTTCGGCAAGCTATGCCTACTCCGATACCAATTTTGGAAATTCATATCACTTTATTTCAAGGCAGGCGATTTTTGCTGTTTTAGGCGTTGCTATAATGCTTGTGGTTTCGCTGATTGATTATCATTATTATAAGAAATTTGCGTGGATCTTCTATTTTGGAACTCTTGCACTTCTTGCAATTTTGTTGGTGCTCCCACCAATGGTTAAGGGAAGTGGCGTCAAACGATGGTTTGCAATTGGAAGTTTTAGCTTTCAACCTTCTGAATTTGCTAAAATAGCGATAACGATACTTTTTGCCAGCTGGCTTTCATCTAATCCAAAAAAGATTAAAAAAGCTCGTTATGTTTTCGGGATGTTGGCATTGCTTGCGATACCGTGCGTTCTTGTAGTATTAGAGCCACACCTTTCTGCGACGTTGCTCATCTTTTTTATTGGAATTATTTTGCTTATCGTTGGTGGAATTCCGAAGCGATATATTGGTATTGGCGCCAGTGTAGGTGTTGTTGGAGCGGCTGTAGCAATTCTCAGCGGCGCCGTAAGCTATGGATCGGATCGTATCAAATATTGGCTTGACCCGTGGTCAGATCCGTCCGGCAAGGGATATCAGACTATTCAGTCGCTCCTTGCAATTGGTTCGGGTGGACTGATGGGCAGAGGAATAGGTCAATCAAGACAAAAATACCTTTGGGTACCGGAGCCTCACAACGATTTCATATTTGCAATCGTTTGCGAAGAACTAGGAATCATTGGTGCACTTGCGGTAATTGCGCTTTTCTGTGCGCTTATTTGGAGAGGTTTTACAATTGCGATGCGAGCATCAGATACCTTCGGATCTTTCCTTGCACTTGGACTCACTTTCCATGTAGGCTTGCAAGCGCTTCTTAATATTCTAGTTGTAACGAATACAATACCAAACACAGGTATCAGCTTGCCGTTTTTTAGCTATGGCGGCACGGCACTGATAATACTTCTTGCAGAAATGGGTATAGTTCTTTCAGTTTCTAGAGCAAGCTCAGTTGAAAAATAATCTTAAGGAGTAACCTTTATGCATATATTGTTTGCCGGCGGTGGTACAGCCGGACATATAAATCCTGCACTTGCAGTGGCAGGATACATAAAAGAAATAGAACCGGATACTAAAATAAGTTATATCGGTACAGCCAATAAGCTTGAAGCAAAGCTTGTTCCCGCAGCAGGTTACGATTTCTATACTATTGATGTTGCAGGTTTTCAGAGAAAACTTACCTTTAAAAATATCTGCAAAAATATAATGGCGGTCGAAAAAATGTTTTCCTCCTCGAGAAAGGCGAGAAAAATTCTTAAAGAATTGAAACCTGATGTTGTTGTAGGCACGGGAGGATATGTAAGTGGTCCTGTTCTCCGAGAGGCGGTTAAACTTGGTATTAAAACGGCAATACATGAGCAGAACGCTTACCCTGGTATCACTACAAAGGCTCTTGCGCCTAATGTAGACCGAGTAATGCTTGCTATGCCTGAAGCAGAGAAGTTAATAAATTCAAAGCAAAAAGCTATAATTACCGGAAACCCCGTAAGAGGAGAGCTTACAAGAATTTCAAAGAATAAGGCTAGAAAAATGCTTGGATTAGACAAAGATATTCCAGTTATTCTTTCCTTTGGCGGAAGTCTTGGGGCTCGTCCAATCAATGAGGCTGTGGTTGGAGTAATAAAGGAGCACAACAATACGGGAAAATGTTATCATATTCACGGTGCGGGTAAAGCAGGGTATGAAACTACCGTTAACGATCTCACCAAGACTTGTGGAGAGCTTGCAAGCGAAGTAAATGTTAGAGAATATATAGAGAATATGGATGTTTGCATGTCGGCGGCAGATTTGGTTATTTGCCGAGCAGGAGCTATAACTCTCAGTGAACTCTCGGTTTGTGCAAAGCCTGCAATTCTAATTCCGTCACCATATGTTGCAGAAAACCATCAATATCATAATGCAATGACCCTAAAAAATGCAGGTGCGGCAGAGGTTATAGAAGAAAAAAATCTTACTCCAGAACTGTTGGTAGCTAAAGTAAACGATTTACTTAACAACCCCAACAAACTAGATGTTATGAGCAAAAATGCCAAAGCTACAGCTATTAATGATTCCAACGACAGAATTTACAAGGTTATAAAAGAGCTTTACACCAAAAAATAACACATCGCATATTATGAAATGAAAAGGTTTGACCTATACGGCACACCTTTTTATTTTCATAAAAGATGGTGTTTATATGTCAAAGCTAATTATAGAAGGCGGCAGACGCCTTAAGGGCGAAGTCAAGTTGCAGGGTGCAAAAAACAGCGTTTTACCAGTGCTCGCGGCAACATTGCTGATAAAAGGCATTTCGGTTATACATAATTGTCCCGATATTACCGATGTAGATGTTGCTATTAGAATTCTCGTTTTTCTTGGATGCAAATGTTCGAGGGAAGGGGATACCATTACGGTAGATGCTTCTAATGTTGTTTGTGATCGTATACCGGATGAGCTTATGCGTGAAATGCGCTCTTCGGTAATGTTTCTTGGTGCCATACTCTCCCGTTGTAAAAGCGCTGTTATCAGCAGTCCGGGCGGGTGTGAGCTTGGACCGAGACCAATCGACCTTCATTTAAAGGCACTTACAGAACTCGGATATGATGTTGACGATAAAAACGGTTACATTATCTGCTCGAAGCATAGCAGAAATTATAGCGGCGCTGTAAACCTCGCTTTTCCAAGTGTCGGTGCAACCGAAAACTCAATACTTGCTTCTGTTTTAAGTAATGGTTGTACTATAATAACGGGAGCTGCAAAAGAGCCCGAAATAGTTGACCTTGCAGATTTTTTGAATGCCGCTGGTGCTAAAATCAGAGGTGCGGGAACAGATACGATTTTTATTGAGGGAGTGACAGAGTTAGGCTCTGTCAAGCACAGTGTAATTCCCGACAGGATAGTTGCAGCAACCTTTATGGCGGCAGCATCCGCAACACGTGGTGAAATTACCATACTTGGAGCAAATCCAAACCACTTTAAATCTGTAATAAATTGCTTCGAAGAAATGGGCTGTGAAATATTAGCAGGATCGGATTATCTAAAAATAACAGCAAATGACCGTCCTCGTGCGGTTCATCTTACTAAAACAATGGTATATCCCGGATTCCCTACCGATGCAGGACCTCTTTTGTGTTCAGCATTGACACTTTCAAGAGGCTGTTCTGTGTTTGTTGAAACGATATTTGAAAACAGATTCAGATATATGGATGAGCTTGCCCGTTTTGGTGCAAAAATCAGGGTGCAAAACCACGTAGCTGTTATTGACGGTGTTGATTCACTAAAAGGCGCAAGAGTAAATTGTACCGACCTTAGGGGTGGTGCGGCACTTGTTATAGCCGGACTTTCAGCTGCCGGTACTACTGAAATTAAAGACATATTTCATATTGAAAGAGGATATGAAAAAACAGCAGAAATTTTTAATATGCTTGGTGCTAAAATAATTTATGATAAAGGATGTAACAGATGACTGAAAAGGAATTCAGAGAAAAGGAGCGCCGACAAGCTGCAAAACGGGCCGCAGCAAAGAAAAAAGCTAAAAAACGCAAACAGGCATTGATTGCTTTAATGGTTACACTGTGTGTAATTATCATTTTTGTTATAGGGCTTGCAATCGCCACTTTTTTAAGAATAGATACTGTCCAGATAAGCGGTAATTCATTATATTCTGCTAACGATATAGTAGAAGCTACTGACATTGAGGCAGGAAACAGCATTATTTTTCTAAGCAAAGGAGCAATAATCGAAAAACTTCAAAGAAAACTACCCTTTATAGAAGAAGTAACCGTGGAAAAGAAGCTGCCTTCTACTGTAAAAATAACGGTTACCGAAACAACGGAGGAAGTATGTTTTTTTAGTTCAAGTAGTTATTACACGGCAAGTAAAAGTGGGAAGATACTTAGTGAATCATTAAGCAGACCCAAAGGCCTTCCCGTGATTGTAGTAGGGGAAAACTTTACATTTCAAAAGGGTGCGAAATATTCGTGCAGCGAATCTGTTGAAACAAAACTTCTGGAAACCCTTTTAAAATATTGCGAAGAAACCGATGAAAAAGAAACAATTATAAATATTTCTGATATTTATAATTGCTACATTGTGACAGAGGATAAAACTGTTGCTAAACTTGGTTCAGCGTCGTATATAGACGGCAAGCTTAAGTTTTTAACCAAGATGACAGAGTCCTTAAAGAGTGAAAATTATAACTATTTTAACCTTACAGATTGGACTCCTGATAATGATGAGGCATATTCGCAACATAAAGAAAATATAAGCATATATTTAGAAATAAAATAAATTGAAAATTTCTATTGAAATTTGTAAAATGTTGTGTTATCATAGATTTGTGTAATTACGTTCCGTGGGATTTTTAAAAATATTGGAGGAAAATGAAATGGCATTTGACATGACTACAGAGTTTGAAAATGATGCAGCTCAGGTAATTAAGGTAGTAGGAGTCGGCGGTGGCGGTGGAAACGCTATTAACCGAATGGTAGACGCTGGAATTCGCGGCGTTGAATTCGTTGCTATCAATACTGATAAGTCTGCACTTTATAAATCTAAAGCAAACACCAAGATTCAGATCGGCGACAAGACCACTAACGGTCAGGGTGCCGGTGCTAATCCCGAAAAGGGTCGTGCGGCAGCTGAAGAGTCTAGAGATGAAATCGCTGCGGCAATCCGCGACGCTGATATGATATTCCTTACCGCAGGTATGGGCGGCGGAACAGGAACAGGTGCTGCCCCCGTTGTTGCTCAAATTGCTAAGGAGCTCGGAATTCTAACTGTTGGTATTGTCACAAAGCCTTTCCCCTTTGAGGGTAAGAGCCGTATGACTCAGGCTGAAGGTGGTATCGCAAGACTTAGCGAGCAGGTAGACAGCTTGGTTGTTATCCCCAATGAGCGTCTTAAGTTTGTTACCGAAGAAAAGCTTACCTTTAAGAACGCATTCAACATTGCTGACGATGTTCTTCGTCAGGGTGTTCAGTCTATTTCTGAGCTTATTAACGTCACTGCACTTGTTAACCTTGACTTTGCCGATGTTACAACCATCATGAAGGATGCAGGCTATGCTCACATGGGCGTCGGTACTGCTACCGGCAGAGACAAAGCAGAGCTTGCTGCCCGTGCTGCTGTTACAAGCCCCCTCATCGAAACCTCTATGCAGAACGCTCGTGGAGTTATCATCAGCATCACTGGTTCTGAGGATATGGGTCTTGAAGAGGTTGAGATGGCTGCTACTATCATTCACGATATGGCTCATCCCGATGCAACCATCATTTGGGGTGCTCAGCTTGACGACACTCTCGAAGACACAATGAAGGTTGTAGTTGTTGCTACAGGTCTTGGCGACGAGAAAAAGAAGGATGCTTCCGCTCCTGTTATTGAGTCTATTATTTCCAGCAATTCCGAAGAAGAGGAAGAAGGAAATTACATCGACGTTATTAACCTCTTCAACAAATAATTGGTAAAATTAATACTGAACATAAAAAAGGCTTGCTTAGGCAAGCCTTTTTATTAGCCCTTTTTTCTCCGTTCGGAGTATATAAAATGCTTTGTAATAAGGGTAAAACATTCTGACAAATGCTCCTCGATTATTAAACGCAATATATATTGTTCTCGTATCGTAATTATATCGTCCGCAGGACACCGTAATTTTGCACTTTGAGCTTTGCATTTTGCATTAAATAAAAACACCGTCTGACTTAGACAGACGGTGTTTTTTGCCGCATATTAGCAGCAGCCGCAGTTATCGTTGCATCCGCAACCGCAACCGTTGTTAGCTGCAAGACCGTTGCCGCCGCAGCAGAGAAGGAGAAGGATTATGATAAGAATCCAAGAGCAGTTACCGCCGAAATTTCCGTTACACATTCAGTTAACCCCCTTTCTTCTTTACAGTTTATACTATGCTGAAAATATATCTGTTGTCACAAAAAATATAAAAAATTATTGACTTTCCCTGACTTTCGTGTATAATAAAATCAAAGGTCAGCAAAAGTCAAACTTTTGTAAAATTTAAAGGTGTGATAAATTATGAGAATGAGCGATATAATTACCAAGAGGATTTTGGAAATGCTTGAGGAGTCGGAGGACAACATTGCGGAAATCCAAAGAAACGAGTTGGCATCCATTGTCGGTTGTGCTCCAAGCCAGATAAATTACGTAATATCTTCGCGTTTCACCCCCGAGCAGGGTTATATTATCGAAAGCAGAAGAGGTGGAGGGGGATATGTTCGCATTTCTCGAATCAAGCTTAGTCGTTCATCTGCTATAATGCACATTGTTAATTCAATAGGTGCGTGTCTTGACCCCATGGAAGCGAGAGTAATAGTTGAAAACTGTCTGCAAAGCGGACTTATTGGAGAAAATGCTGCAAGACTTATGTCGGCGGCACTTTCTAACGCTTCGCTTGCGGTAATTCCACAGGAATTTAGAGAATTTTACAGAGCGTCTGCCATAAAGCAAATGCTTTTAACTCAGATATAGGAGGTAACGGATATGCTGTGTCAAAAGTGCGGTCAGAACACCGCAACAACCCATATTAAAACTGTTATTAACGGAATTGTTTCCGAACTGAATCTTTGCGGATATTGTGCCGCAAAGGAAGGCTATACAGGCTTTTCAAAAGGTTCTATTTCAAATATGCTTGCATCTATGCTCGGTCAGACTATGAAGACGGGAAGTAAGATTCCCGAGAAAAGCTGTAGCTGTTGCGGAATGTCATTTTCGGGCATTGCTGAAAGTGGAAAGGTTGGCTGCTCAAACTGCTATAAGGAGTTTAAAGGCGAGCTTATGCCATACCTTAAGAGGATTCACGGCAGCACAAAGCACAACGGTAAGATTCCTGGTACAAAGAAGCTTGTAGTAGTTAATGATGAGAACAATGTTGCAACCCTTAAAGCAAAGCTTGCCGAGCTTGTTGCTGCTGAAAATTATGAGGAAGCTGCCGTAATTCGAGATAGAATAAGAAAAGAGGAGGAGAAATAATGTCTTATTGGTATGCAAACGACACAGACGGTATCGTTGTAAGTTCAAGGGTTAGACTTGCCAGAAATCTTTCAGACCTGCCATTCCCAAGACAAATGACCTCTGATATGATGAAGGAACTCACAGAGCGAGTTCGAAAGGTTGTGGACGAAACTTCTGCAGAATTAGAGCTCGGTTTGAAGTTTATAGAGATGGACAGCGTACCCGAAAACGAAATAAGGGCAATGGTGGAAAGACATATTATAAGTATCGAATTTGCCCAGAATCGCAAGGGCAGGGCAATTGCACTCTCTTTTGATGAGAGCATTAGTATTATGATAGGCGAGGAGGACCATCTCAGAATTCAAGTTTTAAAGGGTGGAATGTCACTGGACGAGGTTTATTCACTTGCAGATAAAATAGATACTGCTCTTGGAGAAAGACTGAACTTTGCATATGATTCAGAATTGGGTTATTTAACCGAATGTCCCACCAATATAGGCACGGGTCTTCGCGCTTCGGTAATGCTCCATTTACCCCTCACAGAGAAATCAAATGATATAAATTCGGTTGCCGATGCAATTAGCAAAATAGGCTTTACTGTCAGAGGCATGTACGGCGAAGGAAGCAAATCAAAGGCATCTCTTTATCAGATATCTAATCAGATAACTCTTGGTATTAGTGAAAAAAGCGCTACAGACAATCTAAAGGTTATAACGGGACAGATTGCCGAGAGAGAAGAAAACGCTCGTAAAGGCGTAGACAGGCTTAATTTAGAGGATGTCATCTACCGTGCGTTTGGCATAGCACAGTATGCAAGACGTATGAGCTCGGAAGAGTTTATGCAGATTGCTTCAAAGATTAAACTCGGTAAAGATATGGGTATACTGAAGATAGAAAAAGTAAACCCACTTGAGCTTCTGATACTCTCCGGTGCGGGTATGATACAGTCAAAGTACGGCGAAATGAGCCCGAACGAAAGGGACGAAGCGCGCGCTGAAATGATTAGAAAATATATAGGCTGACCGAATGGTCAAATTTTAATAAAGCAGGTGATTTCATGTATTCGTTTAACGGATTTACAGAAAAGGCAAATTTTGCCCTCAATGAGGCTATAGCCTCTGCAGAGCATTTTGGTCACACCTATATTGGTAGTGAGCATTTACTCCTCGGTCTTCTTAAAGCGGAAGACTCAGTAGCTTGCCTTATTCTGAATAAAAAAGGCGTAACCTCCGATAAAATATCGGATTTAATAGAGGACACAGTAGGGGTTGGAAACAAGAGTGAGCTTACACCCGATGACTTTACCCCGAGAGCAAAAAGAGTTCTTGAAAGTGCTATTGCAAACGTTAAAAACGACAACGTGGAAAAGGTCGGTACAGAGCATATTTTAATGGGGATTTTAAGCGAATCTGATAATTATGCAATCCGCTTTTTGCACGAGCTTGGTGTTAACGTGTCGGAGCTTGCACTCGATACACTCGATGCGGCAGGTCTTGCAGAGAATAATATGAAAGCCTCAAAGCCTGCCGAAAAGAAGAAAAAGAAAAACGATAATAAATCCACCCTTGAAAAGTTCGGCAGAGATTTAACTGCAGAAGCAGAGGAGGGCAATATAGACCCCGTAATCGGCAGAAGCGGGGAAATCGAGAGGCTAATTCAGATTCTTTGTAGAAGAACAAAAAATAATGCTTGTCTTATCGGCGAGCCGGGCGTCGGCAAAACGGCTATTGCAGAGGGTCTTGCATTAAAGATTGCGTCAGGAGAAATTCCCGAGATTTTAAAGTCGAAAAGGATTATTTCCCTTGACCTCACGGGAATGGTTGCGGGTACTAAATACCGCGGAGATTTTGAAGAACGTATAAAGGCTGTAATTGACGAGGTTGCAGAGCGTGACGACGTTATTCTCTTTATAGACGAGGTGCATAACCTTATAGGTGCAGGCTCGGCAGAGGGTGCTACCGACGCCGCAAATATCTTAAAGCCTGCGCTTGCTCGTGGAGAGTTACAGCTTATCGGTGCAACTACTATTTCCGAGTACAGAAAAAATATTGAAAAGGATGCTGCATTGGAGAGAAGATTTCAGCCTGTAACGGTTGATGAACCGAGCATAGAGGATGCAATTCTTATTCTAAACGGTATTAAGAACAAATACGAAGAGCATCACAGGGTGAAGATTACCGACAGAGCGGTTGAGAGTGCGGTAAAGCTTTCTGCCCGCTATATTACCGACAGGTTTTTGCCCGATAAGGCAATTGATCTTATCGACGAGGCAGGCTCGCGCCTTCGTATAAAGGTCTCTGAGCTTCCAAGCGATATTAAGGAGATTGAGTCGCGTATAAAGGAAATATCCGATGAAAAGGATAAGGCGATTTCAAAGCAAGATTTTGAAGAGGCGGCAAGACTTCGTGATAAGGAAAAGGAGCTTCGCGCAGAGCTCGAAAGCGAAAAAGCGACCCATTCTGCAAAGGAATCGGGAACGGTTGACGAGGAGCATATAGCCGAAATAGTATCGGGTTGGACGGGAGTGCCCGTTGCAAGCCTTACCCGTCAGGAAAGTGATCGACTGCTCAATATGGAATCGGTACTGCATGAAAGAATTATAGGACAAAACGAAGCTGTAACTGCCGTTTCAAAGGCAATTAGACGCGGTAGAACGGGACTAAAAGACCCAAACAGACCTATCGGCTCGTTTATCTTCTTAGGTCCTACGGGTGTTGGCAAAACTGAGCTTTGCAAGGCACTTAGTGAAGCAATGTTCGGCGATGAAAAGTCGATGATTAGACTTGATATGTCGGAGTATATGGAAAAGCATACCGTATCCCGTCTTATCGGCTCACCCCCAGGCTACGTAGGATTTGAAGAGGGCGGTCAGTTAACTGAAAAGGTTAGAAGAAACCCTTATTCTGTAGTGCTTTTCGATGAGATTGAAAAGGCTCATCCCGACGTTTTCAATATACTGCTACAGATACTTGACGATGGCATTTTAACCGATGCTCAGGGTCGTACCGTAAACTTTAAAAATGCGGTTATAATTATGACCTCAAATATCGGTGCGCGCCTTATTACCGAGAAGAAAACCTCTCTAGGTTTTGGCGACGGTGGCACCACTGAAAAGGACCAAAACGAAATCAAACAGCTTGTAACTGCAGAGCTTAAAAAAGAATTCAGACCCGAGTTTTTAAACAGACTTGACGATATTATAGTGTTCCATAAGCTTGGCTCAGAAGAAATTGAAAAGATTGCCGAAAAGCTTCTTTCAAACCTTGCAACCCGCCTTGCATCTCTTGAGATTGAGGCAACATTCGACGAAAGTGTTATTAAGGCTGTTGCTAAGGCCGGCTTTGACCCTGTTTACGGTGCCCGTCCTCTTAAACGCGCAATCCAGAGTAATGTTGAGGATATGATTAGCGAATATCTGCTTGATGAACGGATTAAAAAAGGCTCTAAAATAACGGTTGTTTATAAGGACGACAAATATATGATAGAATAAAACCGAGGCGCTTGGAATTATCCCGAGCGCTTTAGTTTTTTTACTTGCAATAATAGAATTATAATAGTATAATAAAATAGATATTATTGAATGTTTTGAACATTTCTTCTAACAATATACTTGTTAGGAGGAATAAAAATGAACGATAACGATAATTTAAAAAACGGCGAAGAAAACGAAGAGATATCCGAACAGTTAAAGGATTTTGGCTCGGTTACCAGCACGGGCGGTAGGCACACTATTCATTGTCTTACCGTTGTAGGTGAGATTGAGGGGCATATTTTGTCCTCTAATCAAAACAAAACCACAAAGTACGAGCACGTAATTCCGCAGCTTGTAGAGGTCGAGGAAAACCGAGAGATTGAAGGTCTTTTAATAATTCTCAATACTGTGGGCGGCGATGTTGAAGCAGGACTTGCTATCGCAGAGCTTATTTCGGGAATGAAAAAACCGACTGTGTCCTTAGTTCTTGGTGGTGGACATTCTATCGGAGTACCGCTAAGCGTTTCGGCAAAGAAGTCTTTTATTGTACCAAGTGCTACTATGACGGTTCATCCTGTGAGAATGACGGGGCTTGTTCTCGGTGTGCCGCAAATGCTTCGCCATTTTGAAAAGATGCAGGACAGAATAACAACCTTTGTTTCAACCAATTCAAAGATAAGCAAAGAGCGTTTTAACGAACTTATGATGAATATTGGAGAGATGGTAACCGACGTAGGTACCGTGCTTGACGGAAAACGCGCTGTTGAAGAAGGACTCATAGATTCTGTCGGAAGTCTAAGTGACGCAATAGAATGTCTTTACAATATGATTGAGAATAATAGCAATATGAATTAGGAGTTGTAATTATGGCAACTAAAAAGGGCGGTTCAAAAAGCAAAGCAAAAGCTACTCATGTAAGCAATAAGCAGGGACGCAGACAGGCGATTTCTGTCGTTATGTTCGGCGTGTCCCTTTTCTTGCTTGCAGTTGTACTTATTCCAGGCGAAAACGTATGGAAGGATATCCGAGATTTCCTCTTTGGTCTTTTCGGTGTTCTTACATATCTTGTGCCAATTTATCTTATTGCATTGTCCTTCCTTTACTCGGTTGAAAAGCTTGAGGGCAGGGTACTTACAAAGGTTATCGAGGTTGCAATACTCGTTCTTCTTATAGGTGGAGCTGTTGACATATTTATACCGAATCTTCACATAAAGGATGCCGCTCTCGGTGCCCATCTTGACCTTGCTTATAAAGAGGGCGTAGTACTTAAAAGCGCAGGATATTTCGGTGCGCTCATCGGACAACCTATCTATTCGGCATTCGGCGTAGTGGGCGCGGGAATTACCGTTTGTATTTTAATTCTTATCCTTGTTATGTTTATGACGGGTCTTAGCATTGTTACGCTCTTCAAATCGGTTTCAAAGCCATTTGTCGGTTTTGAGCGATCTATTGATGAAACCTTCCAGGAGCAAATTGATAAAAAGAAAATCTCAGTTAACGATATCGACGTTCCTATAGGAAAGCACGAGAAAAATAAAAGGGAACAGATTTCTCCTGAGGATATGTCCCAAAGAGTTATTGATACATATACAGGAAAAGAAGAATCTGCACCCATTGTTGATGACGAGGGTGTTATCGATTTCGAGGATATAAGAGAGGGCAGAAGCGTTTCTGTAAACGAAGCGCTTGATGCAGCTAAAAAGGAATCGAGAAAGCCGCGCAAGTCCGCTGAGCCTAAAACTGAGGTTTCCGCAGAACCTGAGGTTCAGAATATTGCAATGACGAGTGATGGCTATCATTTCCCGCCTATTGACCTTCTTAAAAAAGACGAGTTTTCAAACGTTGGTTCAATCGAGGCTGAAATGGAAAGTACCGCAGAAAGACTTGTTGAAACCCTTCGTAGCTTTGGTGTTGAAACAAAGATTGTTGATATTTCCCGTGGTCCTACAGTAACAAGATACGAGCTTCAGCCAAGCGCAGGCGTTAAGATTAGCAAGATTACAAATCTTTCTGATGATATTGCTCTTAACCTCGCGGCAGAGGGTGTTAGAATTGAAGCACCTATTCCAGGAAAGGCTGCCGTTGGTATTGAAATCCCAAACAGAACGGGCAAGGTTGTCAGGGCAAGAGATGTTATCGAGTCGCAGGCATTTACAGGATCTAAGAGCAAGCTTACCGTTGCACTCGGTAAGGATATAGCAGGTAATGCAATAGTTACTGACATCCATAAGATGCCTCACGGGCTTATAGCCGGCTCAACAGGTTCAGGTAAATCGGTTTGCATTAATACCATTATTATGAGCATTCTGTACAAGGCAACACCAGATGAGGTTAAGCTTATTATGATTGACCCGAAGGTTGTTGAGCTTGCTGTTTATAACGGAATACCCCACCTTCTCGTGCCCGTTGTTACCGACCCGAGAAAGGCTGCAGGCACACTCGGTTGGGCAGTAAGCGAAATGGAAAATCGTTACAGAATGTTTGCGGCAAGCAATGTTCGCGATATTGACGGATACAACAAGGTTGCCGAGCAGAATGAGGAAATGAAGAGGCTTCCTAGAATTGTTATTATTATTGACGAGCTTGCCGATCTTATGATGACCGCACCGAAGGAAGTTGAAGATTCTATTAACCGTATTGCTGCAAAGGCAAGAGCAGCAGGTATGCACCTTATTATCGCAACCCAGCGTCCCTCTGTAGACGTTGTAACTGGTGTTATTAAGGCCAATATTCCGACTAGAATTGCATTCCTTGTGTCGAGCCAGATTGATAGCCGAACAATACTTGATTCTTCGGGTGCTGAAAAGCTTCTCGGTAAGGGCGATATGCTCTTTAATCCCGCAGGTGCTATTAAGCCTCATAGAATTCAAGGCTGTTTTGTCAGCGATGACGAGGTAGAGAAGGTTGTTGAATTTGTTAAGGCAGATCACTCTGCCAATTATGATGAAGAGATTATGCAGGAGATTGACCGTCAGGCTACTATGAGCAAAAAGGACCGCGCCGCCGCAGCCGATGACGACGATGGCGGTGATGACGTTGATTCTATGTTCGGCGCGGCTGTAGAGGTCGTTATTGAAATGGGTCAGGCATCAACCTCTA
This sequence comes from Acutalibacteraceae bacterium, assembly GCA_045638145.1. Classification (GTDB taxonomy): domain Bacteria; phylum Bacillota; class Clostridia; order Oscillospirales; family Acutalibacteraceae; genus SFWF01. Next base: position 89,710 of record JAZUAU010000015.1, on the reverse strand, counting down.
TGCTTCAGAGAAAGCTAAAGCTCGGTTATGCAAGAGCCGCAAGACTTATGGACGATATGGAAGCAAGAGGTATTATCGGCGGATACGAGGGTGCAAAGCCGCGCGCTGTTCTTATTACCCGAGAACAATGGATGGAAAGACAGGCGGGCGAGGACGAGTGAGAAAACTAAATCGTAAGGATTATATACGGCTTCTTGCCCTGCTCGTTTCTCTCTTAACCTTTATAGTTTTGCTTATATCCTTTTCAAAGGATACAAGAATTCCCACTTGGGCAGATTTATTCGGCATTAAGTCGAAGGACTCGGATGCTGATTATGTCCGTGTTATCGATGTAGGTCAGGGCGACAGCATCTTGCTCTACAGTAACGGTATGAGCGCTATGATTGATTTTGGCGACAATGTTGATGATGGTGCCGATTTAATGGGCTCTCTTCGAAGCTACGGAATTAAACGGCTTGACTGTATGATAATTACCCATTACGATTCGGACCATATCGGCGGCGCAGATACCGTGCTTGAGAAGATGGATGTTGATAATGTTATTCTTCCGAAACGCTTTGAAGAGGATTCAAAAGCACTTGATGAGGTAGACAAGGCGCTCTCTAAATCCGATGCAGCAGTTTATGAAGCAATTACGGGCACCAATATTTATATTGGAGATTTTACCCTTACAATAATTGCGCACTATACTGACGAGGCAGACACTAACGAGAGAAGTGTTATTGTAATGGCTGAAATTGAGGGGAAGAAATTCTTATTTACAGGCGACGCCAATAGTACAGTTGAAAAGCGTATGATGGAAGACGGCATAAACCTCGATTGCGACGTTTACAAAGCTGCCCATCACGGAAGCAAATATTCAAACCACCTCAACTTTTTGCAGTTTATAACACCCGACTACGTTGCTATCTCTTGCGGTGAGCTAAATAGTTACGGACATCCCCATTCAGACGCCGTTAAGAATTTTAAAAGCACGGATGCTTTAGTTTTTAGAACCGATATAGACGGCGATATTACTTTTTATGTAGAAGACGGCAAAATCAGAGTAGACACTGAATACGACTAGTTTAGAGACACGTAGCAAGTAGAACATTATGATATGAGGTTAAACGGCACTATTTCCGGCTTGTCTGTGAGGACGTAAAAGAAATAGCGGAAACAGAAAACGTACAGAGTAAATTCTAAAAAAGAAAAGCCGTCTTATGACGGCTTGCTTCTTTATTATACTCGGTCACGTCTTCTGGTAAATAGAAATGAGATGCACCAGATTCCCGCAAGAGCAATTACAGTATAGATTATTCTGGAAACAATTGCATCTGTGCCGCCAAATGCCCAAGCAACAACGTCAAATTGGAAAATACCTACAAGACCCCAGTTCAAAGCTCCGATTATTACAAGGGCAAGACAAATCTTATCTAACATTTTATCAACTCCTTTGTAAATATCATTTACAATAATTCAAAATATTATTCAAACAAAAATAAAAACTTTTAAAAAACACTTGACAAACCGAAACAGTTAATTTATAATATCAAGCGTTGTAAAAATTTATTTGCTGCTATGGCTCAGGTGGTAGAGCACATCCTTGGTAAGGATGAGGTCACCAGTTCGAATCTGGTTAGCAGCTCCAAAAAGAAACACTTCCTTTTGGGAAGTGTTTTCTTTTTGTGTTTGTGTCCGCACGACACAACATCATTTTTTGCAAAGCAAAAACATCATTCTGCTTTAGCGGACACAAAACGAGGTTGCCTTTGGCAAACAGTGTTGTGCTTCGCACAAACGATGTGAGCTTACGCCCAATGATGTTACACCTCGCGGTGTAAACGATGTTGCGCTTTGTGCAAATTTATAGTATAATCTATACCATAAGAGAGGTGATAGCAATAAAAGAGGATAAACTGTCGGATTTATCTATGCAACTTTCTGTTGATGTTTTGAAACTAACAAAAGAACTAAAAGCAAAACACGAAACTGTTATTTCAAATCAAATCGGCAGGAGTGCAACAAGCGTTTGTGCTAATATTGCAGAAAGCAAATACGGTCATAGCCGTGCGGATTTCATTGCCAAGCTTGAAATTGCATTAAAAGAAGCAAACGAAACAGGAAAATGGCTCGAAATGCTTTTGAAATCGGACTATATTGATGAAGCAACCTATAAATCCATTGATAAAACTTGCGCAACAATTCGCATATTACTGATTGCTTCGATTAAGACGGTGAAAAGCAAATTAAACAAATGAACATATGAAGGAGATAATATGAGTTTTAACAAGACAATCCAAATGTGTATTTTCGATGGAAACCCTAATGGCAGAATTATGTGTGAATTATCAAATTGGAATGGTCGTGTTTACAAAGTATCCAGAAACGACTTGAATAAATTTGCAAACCGTTCTGATTCTGAATTTACTGGGGTGTATTTTCTTTTTGGTAAAGACGAAGATAATAATGATACTGTGTATGTCGGCGAAGCTGAAAAAATGCTCATCAGATTAAAGCAGCATCTTAAAGACAGTAACTATTGGAATGATTGTGTTGCTGTTATTTCTAAAGATAACATTTTAAATAAGGCACATGTCAAATTTCTTGAGAATAAATTTTATAATTTAGCTAACGATGCAAAACGTGCAACAATAATCAACAACACCGTTCCTACATGTTCATCTATTTCAGAGTTTGATGAGTCTATGTTGGAGGAATTTATAGAAAATGCCAAACTTCTTGTTAATACATTAGGATATAAGGTTTTTGATAAAATTGATGTTTCAATTATGGAGAATAACGAAGAAAAACAAAATGTTTTCTTCATTAAGGCTGCTAGAGGTGCAGATGCAAAAGGATTGCTTGTAGCAGATGGATTTTTAGTGGCAAAAGGTTCTAAAATCGCAAAAGAAACGGCCCCAAGTATGTCTGCTAACTTGGTGAGTTTAAGGAACAAGTTGCTCGACAAGGGGATTGTAGATCAAGAAAATTCGTTTGTTTCTGATTATGTATTTACAAGCCCTTCGCTTGCTGCGGCAGTTGTGATGGGTAGAAATGCAAACGGAAGAACTGAGTGGAAAACTGTTAATAATAAAAACATAAAAGATATCGAAGAACAGTAATCATATAAAGGTTTCAAATAAAAATGTTAGATTTTATTATAGGTGTATTTACAACAATCATTTCAACCTTGTTAATAGGAATGTGGGGAATTTTAATTATAAATCCGTACAAAACTCACTTAACAATTTATAAAAAACTTTAAGATTTATCCGAAATTTTGAAGATCCTCGCAGATATGAAGGGCAACTTGCACCAAATGTATTACAAATAAATTGTATTAAGAGACAAATTGAAGAATTAGAAGAAATTTTGGATTTAATCGAAGAACAAAAAGACTTAAACAGATTTTGGTATTGGTTATTTAGTTTTAAAAATGTTTCGCGATATTTAAATACAATATATGAATATATAAGAAACCCGATTATGCTTAATAAGCAGAGAGAATTTAAGGATGACTATGTTCTAGATTGCAACCTTTTCTTCAAAAAACTAAAGAAAATAGTTAAAATACCAAATTGGAAAGTATTGCTTTTACTCATTTTAGTAACAGTTTTAATAACCTCTGTTGTAATTGTCTCAATATATATTGTTAATTATTGAAATTGAATAAAAATTTCCTCAGTTTTCAGGTGCATTCAATTCGTGTCATTAAGTTCAAAACTCCCAAAAAATTCCGTACACGCGAGTGTGCGGAATTTTTTACTTGGTGTCTTTAGACGTGGAAATAAACCCCCAGTTCTACTGGGGGAAGATAAAAAGAGTAGGGCTACAACAAAACGTGGCGAGGCGAGTGCCAAGCCACGAATAAATATTGGAAAGAATTAAACCTCCAAGTATAATGGTAGTGGTTTGGCGACCGCATTACCAAATTACAAGGAGGTTTAATTATGAAAGGAAACAATGAAATCAAAAGCACAGCCCACTCAAAATACAGATGTCAATACCATTTGGTTTTTGCACCAAAATACCGTAGGAAAGAAGTATACGGCAAGATACGACAAGACATAGGAGAAATCTTGAGAAAACTATGCAACCAAAAAGGTGTAGAAATCATTGAGGCGGAGGCATGCCCAGACCATATCCATATGTTAGTAAGCATCCCACCGTATATAAGTATAGCACAGTTTATGGGATATCTCAAAGGAAAAAGCAGTTTAATGATTTTCGACCGACATGCAAACCTAAAGTATAAGTACGGAAGTAGAAATTTTTGGTGTCGAGGATATTATGTAGACACAGTCGGTCGAAATAAAAAAGTAATAGCTGAATATATAAAAAATCAGTTAGAAGAAGATTTTGCAGCAGAACAAATGAGTATAAAAGAATATATAGACCCGTTTACGGGTGACAAGAGAAAGTAGGCAAAAAAGAAGACAACCGCACGTGAGCGGCTACCCGAGATGGTAATGCGTTGTCAAACTTTCGAGGTCCCTTTTAGGGACCTGGCCAGTAGGCGCCCCTTATAGGGGCTGTGCATACCACTAGTTTACTAGTGGTTAGGATTACTTCTTACCTCTTCACTCTTACCTAAAAAGTCCTTGGGATTTTTGGGAAGTAATAAGCAAGAGGTAAGAAGTATTGCGGCTTCGCTGTTTTTATGCTATCGAGCAGATTTATATCTGTTCGATTTTTTAATTTTCGCTTAACCGATGTGGCTTCGCCACGAATTATAAAAAATGCTTCGCATTGATTTATTTCCTCTTTTATGCTATACTGCATATAACAAAGCTTTTACTAAAAAGTAGGGATTTAAATGAAAACGAAACAGGTTTACACACGCAGATTTTTCACCGCACTTACAGTTGCGTTCTGTATTGTTGCACTGATTATATGCGGCTGCGGGCAAAAACCGCAGGATGATGCAGTTTCTTCGAATATTGCCGAACCTGTAATTGGCGAAGACACCCTTCAACCGTCAGAGCCGTATAAGGTATCCTCCGCCACCATCGTCAGCATCGGAGATATTATGATTCACGAGCCTCAGCTCACCGGTGCCAAGGTGCCCGGTAAGGAGGAGTGGGATTTCAGCGCCTTCTTTAAAGAACTCTCGCCTTATTTTGCTAAAGCCGATTTCTCGATTGCCAACCTTGAAACAACTTTTGCCGGTAATGCCGGACGTAAATACGGTGGTTATCCTTGCTTCAATACTCCCGATAGTCTTGCAGATGCTATCAAGGCATCGGGTCTAAGCATGGTGCAGACTGCAAACAACCACAGCTATGACACAGGTGCAAAGGGATTTGAGCGTACACAACAAGTACTGCTTGAGAAGGGTGTGCCGTATATTGGCACACGACTTAGCGAAGATGCGCCAAAATATGCAGTGCAAGAGCTTAACGGCATCCGTGTGGGATTTGTATCCTATACCTATGAATCGGGTAGGCGAAACGGACTTAAGACCCTCAACGGTATTACCGTTAAAGAACAGCACACCAACCTTATTAATTCCTTCTCCTACAGTGAGGTGGATGAGTTCTACTCCGAGGTAGATAGCATAATGGCTGAAATGAAGGCTGATGGTGTAGAGGCAACTATCTTTTATATGCATTGGGGTAATGAGTACAAAACCACCGAAAACAGCCGACAGAACGCCTTGGCACAAGGCTTATGCGATCGCGGTGTAGATGTCATTGTGGGCGGTCATCCACACGTAATTCAGCCTATGGAGATGCTTACTTCTGAAGACGGAGAGCATAAGACGGTTTGCATTTATTCTCTGGGTAATGCAGTATCGGACCAGCGCGTAGAACGAATGGACAGTTGCCCAAGCGGTCACACCGAGGACGGTGTGCTTTTCTACTGTACCTTTGATAAATACAGCGATGGCAGAGTAGTTTTATCCGATATAGATATTATACCTACCTGGGTTGATAAATACCTCGGCGTTAACGGCTATCAGTATACCATCTATCCTTTGGTTAGTATTGAACAAGATATTGAAAAATATGGTTTCATCGGTACGGCGGCGACCAAGTGCAGGAAATCCTATGAGCGCACATTGGAAATCTTGGCTGAGGGATTGACTGATTGTCAAAAGGCAATTGGCTGTTACTCTACTTTTCCCGAGAACAAATAACAGTAATATAGTTAAATAAGCATAATAGTTTATTTTTGTGATCGTTTAATGCAAAAGAGGAACCGATTGATTATGATGATAAATTTTACGGTAGATTTAAAATTGCTAAACAACAAATAATTGATGCTGCTGAAGACATCTTTCAAATAAGAAATATGACGCTCTATATAAAAGGCGATAAAAGAAAAATTAATAAACAAAACATTGAGAAAATTTTAAAAACTATCGATTAGAAAAAAGAATACCACAAGAAAATTTAGTTTGATAGCCGTATTTTTAATTCTGTTGTAGTTTTTATTAATATTGGCAAAAACGGGCAGGGGATTTTTGTTGTATCCCGTCGAAAGACTGATTTAATATCATTTTTTCATAAAAACTGCATTATATATTTGTGCAATCTAATAAAATGATAAAAATTATCTTTTTTAACACAATAGAGCAAAAAATATGCAAAATGATGTGAAATTTGAACAAATTGTGTAGGTGTTTTCCGTAATAATTAATGGACTTTTATTTTAAAAAGTTTTAAAATATACTACAGATTGGGTGATTTTGTGCTATTTTGCCCAAAAAATCTGCTTAACCGAATCTAACGGAGGTCGAATCAATGAAAAAATTAGGCATGAGAGGTAAGCATGTTCTTGCCGGATGGATGTTTATTATGCCGTGGCTGATAGGATTCCTTTTCTTCTTCTTACAGCCTGTCGGAAACTTCCTGTATTATTCGTTTTTTACCTACGAAATGCAACCGGGCGGTTTCGTTTTACACGAGCTTGATGATCCGCTGTATCACTACAAGTATGCTTGGGAGCAAGATGTTAACTACGGTCCAAGATTTACGGGTGCGTTTGAACACTTTTTGTATGCGGTTCCCGTAATCGTTGTCTTTAGCCTTTTCTGTGCTATACTTCTCAATCAGGACTTCAAGGGCAGAAGCGTTATGCGTGTGGTATTCTTCCTTCCTGTTATTGTTACAACAGGTGTGTTTGGACTTATCACAACTCGTGGTATGAGTCTTGCTGGTGTTGAGGCTTCGGCTTCTACAGTTACTCAAAATGTTTTTGACGTTTCCTTGTTGACATCTTTCCTTATCGAAAGTGGTATACCAGCAAAGCTTGTTGAAGTTTTGTCAAATGCGGTAGCATCGGTTACCTCGCTGATTTGGAACAGCGGTGTACAGATACTTATATTTCTGATTGGCCTTCTCTCGATCCCTGAGTCTTATTATGAGGCTGCAAAGGTCGAAGGTGCAACGGGCTGGGAAACCTTCTGGAAGATAACATTTCCCGTTGTTTCCCCATTCATTCTCGCAAATCTTGTATATACATTTATTACGGAGTGTATGGCGACCACAAACGGTGTTATCACTTACGTATCAGAGCGCGCAAGTGCATATCAGTTCTCGCAGGCATCGGCAATGCTGTGGATGTATTTTGGTGTAATGGTTATTATTATAGCACTCATCTATGGAATCGGCAGTAAGCTGATGGTAAGTTCAAGATAAGGAGGAAACTGAATAATGGAGCAACCCAACAATATTCAAGCTAGAAACACCATAAGTGCTACTTATTATGCAGGTAAGATAGTGTTCAGTGTCCTTAGGTGGTTTTTCCTTATTGCTGTAGGATACATAATTATAGAACCGCTTCTATATTTGATTACAATGTCTATCAGAACTCCTGCAGATTATTACGATGTTACTGTTGTTTGGATTCCTAAACACTTTACTTTAAATCATTTTAAGAGAATTTTTCTTGAAATGAATATGTGGCGTCCAATGATTAACAGTAGTATTATTGCATTCGGTTCTACCTTCGGTCAGATTTTCGTTGGAGCTATGACCGGATATGGTTTTGCAAGATTTAAGTTTAAGGGCAACGGACTTCTATTTATCTTTGTTATCATCACCATTATGATGCCTACTCAAATGATTCAGATTCCGAATTACCTGGTTATGATGGACCTAGACTTCTTCGGATTATTCAAAACAATATTTGGTCACGGTACAGGAATTAGACTTACAGATAGCTTCGCGGCATTCCTCGTTCCGGCATTTCTGGGACAGGGTATGAAGTCCGGTCTTTTCATTCTTATCTTTAGAATGTTCTTCCTTACAATGCCGGTTGAGCTTGAAGAGGCGGCAAGAATTGATGGATGCGGTCACTTAAGAACCTACCTCAGCGTTATGCTTCCGAATGCCAAGACACCTATATTTATATTGGGGCTTTTCTCCATTGTTTGGTATTGGGCTGATTACTTTGGACCTCACTCTTTGATTTTTGCTGAGAAGAAGAAGCCGTTAGCAGTTATTCTTTATGATATTAACAACGTACTTAATAAGTACCTTGAACTTGAAGAACAGCTTCCTGCATACAAGATGCCCCTTTGGAACGCATCACTCTTGTTTGGTTTATTACCACTGTTAATTTTATTTATTCTCGCTCAAAAGTTCTTTAAGCAAGGACTCGAGCGTAGCGGTATTGTTGGTTAAGAGGTGAAGATAATGTCGAAAAAATTTGCTATTGTTTTATCCGCTATCCTTTTATTGCAGGTTTTTCTTCCTGTTTTATCAGTTAGTGCGGCTGAAGCAACCCCTGAGAAGACAATTTATCTTCTTGAGCGTTGCGATGGAGTAACCTACAAACTTGACGATTTAAACACTTATAATTTTAATGTTTCGGTTGAGGGTAGATACTATCTTGAGATGGATTATGTTGCTATTTATGACAAGCCCATTACTCCTCAGATAGGTATAATGATAGACGGTGGAAAAGAGCATGTTCTTGATGCTCCTCACTCATGGCAGGTTGAACTTAATGAGAACGGCCGTTTTGATACTGATGACCTTGGTAATGAGCGCATACCTTCTCAGCAAGCAATTGAAGGTGAAGAACAGAGCATCCGTTTCCTTGTTCCCAATGAAAACGGCTCGACCGAAAAAGGTTTGCTTTTCACTGCAGGTGGTCACGCAATTAGATTTAATATGATTCGCGAAAGCATCGTTGTTAAGGAAATTCGTCTTGTTTTGGTTGAAGTGCTTCCCAGTTACGAAGAATACACAGCAGCACACAAGGCTTCTGCAGAAGTTATTGATTTCCATAAAACATATGAAGCTGAGCTTGCAAGCAAAAAGTCCCATGCAGAAATTTCTGTTACATATGACCGTTCATCTCCCGCGATCACTCCTAACGATCCCGTTAAGATAATGTATAATGTTATTGGCGGTACCGGATTTGCAAATCCGGGTCAATGGCTAGAATGGAAGATCGAGGTTCCCGAAGATGGCTATTACGCAATTGATTTCAAGTATAGACAAAACGCTGCTCAGGGTCAGACCGTAAGACGCCAGATGTATGTAGACGGTGAGATTCTTTTCGAGGATTTAAAACAGGTTCTCTTCAAATCCGCTAACGACTTTGAAGTCATGACTGTTTCAACCACTGATGGTAAAGAAGCTCCCATTTTCCTTACCAAAGGAACACACGAAATTAGATTGAAGGTTATCCTCGGCGATGTTGCTGAGCCTCTACAGAAGATTCAGAATGTTATCCGAACACTTAATGAACTTTACAACCAGATAGTTATTATTGTAGGTGAGACTCCCGACGCATATCGTGACTATAACCTCGCAGATCATATCCCTGGACTTCTAGATATATTTACAAATGCAGCAGATGAACTGAAAGCTATTATGCCATACTTCGAAGAAGCTGATGGTGAGCGTAATAACAATACAGCAAGCATTGAGCAGGTTATCAATCTTCTTAACGAGCTTGCTCAATCTGAGAGAAAAGCTCCTACTAAGCAGGACGACCTTCGTGCACAGATTAACACCCTTGCGAGTCTTGTTAACAGTATGAGCACTCAGCCCCTTGAGCTTGATTCTCTTACTGTTCGTTCAACCGATGTTCCTAAAGATGCGGTAAAGGTATCTTTTTGGGAAGTATTTGTTTTTAGATTCAAATCCTTCCTTAACTCCTTTGTTGGTGACTACAGTGCAGTCGGTGCTGCAGATAAGAATACCAAGAGTATTGATATTTGGGTAACTGTTAATGGTCAAGATGTAGCAGGTTTTGCTACCGGACGTGATCAAGCACAGATTGTAACTCAACTTGTACGCAGCAGTTTTTATGAAGAAACAGGTATTATGACAAATATTGCACTTATGGACTCCGGAACTATTCTTCAGGCTTTCGTTTCTGGTAAGGGTCCTGACGTAGCAATATTCGTTCCTACAGGTGTTCTCGCAAACCTATATTTTAGAAATGCTGTAGTTGACCTTGCTGCAGAAATGCCCAACTTTGAAGAGGTTAAAGAACGAGCATATCCTTCTGCTTTCGTAGCTCTTTCGTATAAGGATAAGGTGTTTGCTCTTCCAGAACTACAGAGTTATAACATGCTCTTCTACCGTACAGACATTTTTGAAAAGAATGGGCTTTCGGTTCCGACGACATGGGATGAGTTTTATGACGTAACACTCAAGCTTCAGAAGGCAGGAATGGAAGTCGGTATTGCAGGCATGGAATTTTATCAGTGCCTGCTGATGCAGAATGGTGGCACTCTTTATAATGAGGATTTAACGGCTACAAACTTTACCACCGAAGAGTCTATCAAAGCATTTACTCAGTATACCGAAATGTATACAAAACACGGACTGCCCCTTTCATTCTCGGCACTTGACCGTTTCCGTACTGGTCAGGTTCCTATGCTTGTTTCGGGTGTAACCTTCTTTAACAACCTTACCATTGGTGCAATCGAGATTGCTAACCTTTGGACTATGGCACCGTTGCCCGGTACCGTTCAGGCTGACGGCTCTGTCCGCTATGATTCGGACTGTAAGGTCAGTGGCGCTATGATTCTTTCGACAACCGATGACAAGGAAAGCTCATTTAAGTTCCTTGAATGGTGGACCAGAGATGAAATTCAGAAGAATTTCGCTTATGAGTGTGAAATTAGATTCGGTATTGCTGCAAGATATTTCCCCGCCAACAAGGCTGTTCTTGAATCTATGCCTTGGGGTAGGGAAGAGTATCTCGCATTATCTAATCAGAGAGAACACGTAACAGGTATTCCGCTTTCACCTGCTGAGTACTATGTAACACGTAACTTCAACAACGCTTTCAGAAGGGTTGTTTACGATTATGAAAATCCGCGTGACGTAATTTACCGTTACGGTCGCGAAACAAACGACGAGCTTACCAGAAAGCTTAAAGAACTTGGATTATTGGAGGAGTGAGGAAATGGAAAAGAAACAATCGTTTTTTGAAAAATACGGTAACGACTATTTCTTCTTAGCACCTTGGTTGCTCAGTTTCCTCGTCTTTATCGTAATCCCGATTTTTGCATCATTTGTTTTAAGCTTTACAAACTTTGATATGGTTCAGACACCTAAGTTTGTTGGCATCGACAACTATTTAAGACTTTTCCTTAATGACGATATCTTTATTAAGTCATTAATGAACACACTGTTATTTGCACTTGTTTCAGGACCTGTAGGATATATCCTAAGCTTCGTTTACGGTTGGCTTATCAACGACCTTGGTCGTACCGCCAGAACAATACTTACGTTCCTATTTTACAGCCCGTCGCTTGTAGGTGGTTCGTACCTTATTTGGACCTATCTGTTCAGTAACGACGCTTATGGAATACTTAACAGTTTCCTTATGAGTAATGGATTTATTGATACTCCGATCCAGTGGCTTACCGACCCTGATTATAACTTTACTGTGGTTATAATTGTAATGCTTTGGGGAGGTATGGGTACCGGCTTCCTTTCCTTCGTTGCAGGTTTCCAGGGACTTAACAAGGCTTACTTTGAAGCCGCCGCTATCGACGGAATCAGAAACCGTTGGCAGGAGCTTTGGTATATCACCCTTCCTCAGATGGGTCCTCAGCTTCTCATTGGTGCAGTTCTTTCAATTTCCGGTGCATTCTCTGTAGGCGCTGTACCTGCGGCTCTTACCGGTAATCCGAGTACTGACTATTCGACACACACCTTATTGCTCCACATTCAGGACTATTCGGGTGCAAGACTTGAGCTTGGATATGCATCTGCAGTTGCAGTAATACTCTTTGCAATAATGATTATTGCATGGGTTGGACTTCGTAAGCTGCTGAGCGGTATATCCGGTGATTGATGAGATGAGAAAGGAGAACTGAATTATGAAAGCTAGAGCCGGACTCACTCGTTCAATTTGGGGTAATTTAATTTCGGGATTTTTCCTGATTGCAATGGGCTTGTTCATTGCGTTTCCCACATATTACAATATCATTAATGCATTTAAACCTGTTAGTGAATTGTTCTTATTCCCCCCGCGATTTGTAGTGTATCACCCTACACTTGATAACTTTGCAGGTATTGTTAGAGTATATTCAAACTCTCTCGTGCCTATCGAAAGATACATTTTTAATACTGTGTTTATGTCGATAACTCAAACCCTTCTTTATATGCTCTTGGCATCGATGGCTGCGTATCCCCTTGCAAAGAAGCAATTTCCTGCAAAGAAAATTATTTATCTTGGAATAGTATTTGCAATTATGTTTAACGGCGACGTTACTGCTCTTCCAAGATATATTATGCTTGCCAAGATGGGTCTTCTTGACACCTATTGGGCACTCATCCTTCCTGGTATCGGCGGCACATTCGGCGTGTTTCTTATGATGCAGTTTATGTCCACGATTCCCGATACTATCCTTGAAGCAGCCCGTATTGACGGAGCAGGTGAGAAGTATATATTCTTCAAAATCGTCCTTCCTGCGGTTAAGCCTGCGGTTATGACCCTCTTCATTCTTACCTTTGTTGCTGCATGGAATACAACAGCGGGCAACCTTATTTACAGCGAAGAGCTTAAAATGTTGCCGACTGCTATTTCTCAAATTAATGCCGGAGGTATTATGAGAGCGGGTATCTCTGCTGCTGCATCGGTCATTATGATGATACCCCCAATTATTTCATTCCTCGTAAGCCAGAGCTCCGTTATGGAAACAATGGCTCACTCTGGAATTAAAGACTAAACGACGAAAGGAGAAGCATTGTGAAAAAAATAGTAAGATCCGTAATACTTGTTCTTTTGATAATGGTTATGCTTTCAGCGCCATGTAGCGCAATTTCAAAAGGCAATGATTATATGTATGACGGAAAAGGTCAATCATATTCTGCTCCTGTGTCGTTTGTGGTCGATGGTATATACAGTGGTTCAGACATGGGTACAACAACACTTAATAATCCCCAGGATCTGTATGTTGATGCTGACGGGCTCGTTTATATCGCTGACACTAATAATAACAGAATTATTATTGTTAATAGCGACCTTAAGTTTCAGCGCGAAATTCTTGAATATGTCGAAACAGTAACTGTTGTTGACGAGGAAACAGGCGAGGAGAAAACGGAAGAGATTGTTACACCGTTTAACAAACCCGAAGGTGTATTTTTTGGACCTGATAAGCTCCTTTACGTTTGCGACACCCAAAATATGCAGGTAGTTGCACTTGACATCAGCGAGGAAAGAGCTGTTGTAGTAAAGAAAGATACCGGCAGTGAAATTGTTGCGGTAAACGAGAATATCCAGTTTAAACCTCAAAAGGTCGCTGTTGATAAAGAGCTAACTATATATGTAGTTTCTTCTAATATATATCAGGGTATCGTTCAGTACGATAAGGATATGAAGTTTGAATCTTTCTTCGCGCCGAATGACGTTGAAGTCACGGCTGCTGTTAAGCTTCAGACTATGTGGAAAGAATGGTTCAGCGATGAGCAGGGTAATTATATGCAGCAGGTCCTTCCACAGCCATATAATAATCTTTACATGACAAGCGACAACCTTATATATACTACTGCTGCTGCTGTTCCGATTGGTGATGAGCTTAAATGTCTAAATGCGATTGGAAAAAATATTCTCGTTACACCCGAATCTCTTGCAGGTCAGGTAGCCTACGGCGACCGTGAGTTTATTGTCGAGGGTACGACAACCGTCAGCAACCAATTTGTTGACATTCACTGCGATGAAAAAGGAATAATGACTGCTCTCGATCAGTATAAAAACCGTATTTTCCAGTATGATAGAGATTGTAATCTTATTTGCATTTTCGGTGGATTCGGTAGCTATAAGGGACAGTTTTCTAGACCTGTTGCTATTGAAAAGGTTGGCGACAAGTATATTGTTCTAGACTCCGCCAACAATACCATTACCACTTTCGCGGCCTCAGAGTATATACATCGCGTTTATGAAGCTCTTGAGTATTATAACAACGGTAGATATAATGAATCGGTTGAGCTTTGGGAAAACGTTCTTAAGCTCAACAACAACTACACCACAGCTTACAGAAGTATCGGTCGCGCTTATCTTCAGCAGGGCCGTTACACTGAAGCCATGGAAATGCTTAAAGAGGGTAATGATAAGTATTTCTATTCGTTAGCTCTTAAAGAGTACAGAAAAGAATATACAAGAAATAATCTATGGTGGATGGTAATTGTAGCGGTTGCTGTTTTAGTAGGCGTAGTTATTGGCGTTAAGAGATTAAGATTCTGGCTCCAATCAAGACCCTATCCTAAGAAAAGTAAGAAAGGCTGATGAGGTGATAGTATGAATAGTTTTCAGAAACTCGGACGCTCTCTTGTTACTTCCTTTAAGAATAGAGGAACAGATCCGAGCAAGAAGTTAAAAAAGGAATATGTGTACTATCTATTCAGATTGTTTACACACCCCATAGAAACCTTTGATGATATTAAATACGAGGGTAAAGGTTCTGTAAAGCTTGCCAACATTCTTGTTTTCATCTGGTTTGCTGAAACAGTTATAAAGAACGGTATGACCGGGTACCTCTTTGCAGGTGCGCCCAGCTCACCCATAATGGCACTCGCCACTTCGGCAGGTTTCTTGCTACTCTGGTGCATTTGCAACTGGTCTGCATGTACGTTGTTTGACGGTGAAGGAAAATTCAAGGAAATTTGGGTAACAACTGCATATGCTTTGCTCCCAATGCTAATTTTTGAACCTTTCTCCATCATTTTTTCAAACATCGCCTCTACGGATGAAGCAGTCCTCGTGACTGCGATCAGCACAATCGGTGTAGCATGGACTCTTATTTTAGAGTTCCTTGGAATGGTTATTTGTCAACAGTTCACCGTTTCCAAAACTATTATTCTCGCAGTTGTAACCCTGCTTGGTTTATTGGCAGTAATGTTCATCGTGCTTATCTTTTTCTCAATTTCTCAGCAGATGATCGACTTCGTCAACAACCTTTGGACAGAAATAATATTGTAAGGAGAGAGCAGAATGAAAAAAGTATTATGTATAATAATTGCAGCTTTCATGCTGTTACTCACTATAGGCGTAGCTGCCGAGAAGTCTCCTGAATCAAGTGACAGAGAATGGGAAATTGGTGCTGCCGTTAAAACTTCCAATAAGCTTGATACAGGCGAAAATCTTGTAGGTGCAGGCGCTGCTGTTATCGGTACTGACGGAAACGGCAAAGCCGGAGGAACAGCTGTTGCTATCGACAGTTTAACTCCATTGTCAAAATATCAGTCTGTTGAGCTTAAACTCGACAGCTCTGTTAACGGAGTAGTTACTTTCCGTCACGATTCTGCTTCAAACAATAAATACTCTTCTATGATGTATTTTGTTGAGCTTCCGGTAGATGTTGAAACTGCAATTACTCTTAATGTTGTATTCTTGACCGAACTTTCCTACAGAAATATAACTTCTTGCGAATATGTTGATCCTAACAAGCCTGCCGAAGGCGAGGTTGCAGCCGAGGAAAAGGCTGAGGAGGAAAAAGAGCCATATTATAACATCGCAACCGAGGATGATCAAAAAGAGGCTATTATTGATGCACAGTTCAGGGGAACAGCTTATATCATAGCAGAGGGCACTTCAAAATGGACTGCTGTTAAGGTTTCTGATGGAGCATTAAAACTTCCAGCAGGCTTCAAGGGCTATGTTAGATACGATTATAACGAATTTTCTTATGACAATACAGATTTCCCCAAACTCGCACACACTTGTGACGTTTCATTCTGTACAAGTGGAGATAACTCTAAGCCTGTTGATAGCCATTTGTGTGAGATTAAATCTGACATTCAAAAAACAACTCTTTCTTTCACAAACCTCACGGCAGACAAGGCAGTTAAAATTTCTGCACCCATTCTTGCTGATAAGTTTGTTAAAGGAACAGAGCCTGTTTTGGCAATAGTAAGCGGTGTTGCCAAGAATATCTTTACAGGCGAAGAATTCAAGCCCGGTGACAAAGCGGATTATTCTGGCTACAATATTATGAGTGTTGCTGTTGAGAGTTTTAATTTCAAGTATGCTAAGTATATTGAAAACTCAAACTTTGCTCTTTATGTGGATTCTAATTCTTCGGAATTCGGTGTTTATGATAAGGCTACCGGCATGCTTTGGGCATCTAACCCCCATGTTACAGCCAAGGATAGAATAGGAATAAACAATCTCGTTATTGACTCTCAGATTATTATAACATATCTTAATCCTTCGGGAGAAAGAATAGTGGGAACTACCTATGGTAAGCAAAGTAAAAAGACCGTCCAGCAGTGTCTTACCGGTGGAAAGGTAAGCGGTTTCTTAGCTACATACAATTTTGATCATGAAAGCATTCAGATTGAGGTTCCTGTTGCCGTAATTCTTACTGACAATGGTATTACAGTTGAAATCGTTTATGATATGGTTAAGGAAAACGGAGCTACAAAGCTTGGTTCTATCGATCTTTTCCCTATGTTTGGTGCTGCAAAAGCAACGGATGACGGTTACCTACTCATTCCTGATGGCAGCGGTGCAATTGTATATCACGGTGATATGATTGACGGTTACCACAGTAACGCGGAAAATTTCTGTGATTATCAAGAAGCTGTTTACGGTGCAGACCCGAGTATGAATCTTAGTATCAAGCTGCGTTCTGCTACTGAGGGAATTACAATGCCTATTTTTGGCTCTAAAATCGATGACAGTGCTTACCTCGCAAACATTATTTCGGGTGACGGACTTGCATCTATAAAGGCTACAAGCTCAGTTTCTGCGTACAGACTTGCTTCTGTATGGTCGTCTTTTTATTACAGAGAGCTCGATTCTGTTGGTCTTATGACTGACAGTGGATTTAGCCGTTCCGTAAACCTTACCGATCCTAATATAGCTTCCGAAAATCCTGTTATTGAATTCAATTTCTTAAAGGGTAACAAGGCTAATTATTCTGGTATGGCTGAATGCTATAGAAACTATCTTGTTGAAGAATTCTCACTCGAAAAGCTTTCCACTCAGAACATTGCTCCCGTAATTCAGGCTTTTGGTAAGACTACAAACTCTGAAACATTTTTCGGAATTCCAATTGAGAAGTCGATTGCCGCTACAACTCTTTCTGATGTTGAGGGAATGTATGACACCCTCAAGGAAATGGGGGTTGAAAACTCCAAGTATTTCCTCTACGGTTTCCAGAAGAGTGGATATCAGAATAAGTTTGTTAAAAAGTATGCCGTAGATAGCAAAGTTGGCGGTAAAAAGGGTATGCAGAATCTCGTTGCCAAGATTGGTAAGGGCAATGTATTCATGGGTTATGATATTCTTCACGACTATGATTATGGTGGACTTTTTGTAGACAATAGATATATTGCTTCTTTAAATAAGGTAACTATTCTTAAGAAGAATGTTCTTTTAAGTACCGGTAACTGGAAAGGAAATCACAACTGGAAGCTCATTTCTAATCCTATGCTCTTAAAGAGCGGTACTAAGATTATTGATTCCACTCCTACAGACCTCGGACTTGGAATTGTATTCGAAAATATGGGTTCGGAGCTTTATAATGATTTCGACGTTAAGAATGCTACCGATCGAGACGGATTTATCAATTCTTATAATGAGCTTAACAAATATGCTACAGAAAAGGGAATTCAGGTTGGCGCAGACGGTGCTAATATCTATATGGCTGAATATGCAGATATGATTAACGAGATTCCTATGAAATCAAGTGATCATTTGCTCTTTTCTAAGTCTGTCCCTGTTTATTCCATGGTTCTTCACGGATATGTAAATCTTTCCTCGAAACCCATCAACAGTAGTGGTGACAGAGACGAGGCAATTGCTTACTGTGCACAGTTTGGTGTTATGCCCACTTATAGAGTTACCGCATTGCAAAGCAATAAGATTAAGAATTCCGAACTCGGTTTCCTTTATAATAGCTGTTTTGATTTCTGGAAGGATGACATTGCAAACGACTATGCGTTTATGATGGAATTCTCCACCGATCTTACCGATAAGGTTATCGTTTCACACGAATATGTTGGAGACCTTAGCATAACCGAGTATGAAAACGGTGTGAAGCTTGTATATAACGCAGGCGATGAGGAACTTACCGTTCCCGGAACAGAAATTGTTATTCCTGCTGGAACTCTTAAGAGAATCTAAAGAAATAAGGGGAGAATGTCAACATTCTCCTCTTTTTTATAAAAAACAACCAGTACCGATATAGTTATGGTTACGTAGGTAATGGAGTATCATAATGATGGAGGTACCACATTAAACATAATGCTATGCTATATGCTTTTATGTGTACAAACTTGCTTATCTTGTCATCAATACTCAAAGGGAAGTATATGAGTGCTTTGACGTTTTTTGCTAACAGTTTTGAAGTGGCTGGTCGCGACTATCTATACGACGGCTAAAGCTCTAAACAACAGTCTCCGTTAAATAGTGGGCTACGGTTGTATACAATAATAAAATCTTTTAATAAAACAATTAACCCATAAAGAAAAGTATTTAAAATTCAATACTTTTCTTTTGTTTATATTAAAATAATTGTTGTAATTACCACAAGATTTGATATAATGGATAAGTAGATGTATAAATTATTTAGCTTTAGGAGCGTGACACTATGAAAAACACATTTACCATAAATAATATAAAATATTCTTTCAACCTTGACAATGCTACAATTACTGTTGAAAATGGAGGTAAGGTTTGGACACAGGAGTCGAATTTCGAAAGTTCCGTTGTTATTCCGACATCAGATGGCAAGCTGAAATCCCTGTTTTTTAATAAGGCACAAAAGGTAAATAAAGAAATCTATGAAGACGGAATTTCTTATGGTTTAAAGTGTGAATACAGCGATTTTGAGCTTGACGGTGAAACTTTCGATTTTGCTTACACTACCTTTATTTGGGTTCACAAGACAAACGGTCGCATTTACTTTGATTTAGTTCCTGTAACAGAGAACAATAAGATAGCTTATATTAACTGGCCTGCTCCGTTTAATTTTGTTAGAACTGATGAAAAGGCTTATACGATTGTTCCTTGTCATCAGGGAGCACTTATTCCAAGTAATATGCGAGTAGATTACAAGCGTGAAGGACTTTTGAACTTTACCGAGTCATCTAATCCGTTCCCTTGGTTTGGTCAGCTTGATAACGGAAATGGATATCAGGCAATCGTTGAGACCCGTTGGGACGCAAGCCATTGGTTTAATCACAAGGGAGATTCAACGGTGCCCACGAGATGCCAGGTTATTTGGATGCCTTCTCTCGGTAAGATTAATTATAATAGAAGAATACGCGTCGAATTCTTTCAGAATGCTTCTTATGTATCTCTTGCAAAAGAATACAGAAAGTATCTTATCAAAAAGGGTGACTTTGTAACACTTGAGCAAAAGGCTCTTGCAAATCCCCGCATCCGCGACATGGCTGGGTGCCCTGTTATTCATAGTGAAATTTCTTTCTATATTAAGCCGGAGGCTCGTATCTACAGAAAGAACGATCCGTCGTATAATAATCGTTTGCATACCTTTGAGGAGCGCAGACTTCAGATTGAAGAACTTGCCAAGAAGGGACTTAAAAAAGCATATATGCACCTTGACGGTTGGGGTGTTGACGGCTATGATCAACAGCATCCTGATATAATTCCTCCCCATGAGAAGGCAGGCGGTGTTGAAGGACTCAAAGCGCTTAAGCAAACCTGCAACAAGAACAACATAATCTTTGCGCTTCACGACCAGTACAGAGATTATTATTGGGATGCATCTACTTATAATGAAAAGAATGCTGTTAAGGATGCTTTCGGAAGAATGCCTCATGACTGCACATGGAATGGCGGTGACCAGCATTTCCTTTGTCAGACCCTTCACGAGCATTATATCGACAGAAACTATGATATGCTCGAAGAAATGGGATTTAAACCTGATGCGGTATATCTTGATGTTTATGCGGCTTCTAAGCTTGACGAGTGCTCAGATCCTATGCACAAAATGACAAAGGAAGAATGTATGAATCTTCGCAGAAGATGTATGTCGTCGCTTGGCTCTCGCGGTATCATTATAAGTTCCGAGTGCGGCGTAGATGCATTCGCTCCCACTATGGTTCTTTGCCATCACGCACCTTACAGAGCCGAATATAGCAGCAAGGGCAGATTTGTTGAAGAGTTTGGTATTGAGGTTCCGATTCTCAATCTTATTTATCATGATTCCTTTATGATTCCTTGGATGCTCAGAGTAGGTTACGACAAGAAGAACGAACTCCCCGAATACAGATTCCTTGATGCAATGCTCAACGGTGGAGCTGGATATCTTGCCATTGATTCAGACGAGGAAGATATCAAGAAGATAGATAAGTTATCGGCACTTCATGAAAAGGTTATGTTTGCTGAAATGACCAATCACGAGTTTTTATCTGATGATTATACCATTCAAAGGACAACCTTTTCTAACGGAATTAAGGTTACTGTTAACTACAAAGAACTCACTTACAGCATTGAAGAGTAATAAAAAAATGAACCTTCATATTGAAGGTTCATTTTTATTTTTGCTTTTTTAGATTTTTTTGAGGACGGGGAGCTTGCTTAATTTTTTTAGCTGGACCAATTGTATCTGCTAACTTTTTTTGGTGTAGGTTTGCATATTCGGTTGGAGTCATTCCAACTGTTGTCTTGAATATTCGTGAGAAATAGTTCGGGTTAGAATATCCGAGGTAGCTAGCAATTTGTGAGAAGGTCATATTGTTTTCGGCAATTAACTTTTTCGCTTCCTCAAGTTTAAGCTTATTGAAATAAACAATAATGCTTTGTCCAGTAACCGCTTTGAATATTTTCTGAATATTGGAAACACTGTAGCCAAAATGCTGAGCAGTATCTTGAAGAGAAATTGTTTCTCGCACGCGTTCTGCAAGATACTCTTCAACACCTGCTGTAATATTAGCGTGGCGTGTTTGCTTGTGTGTTTCCTTAGGAGTCTCGGTAGGTTTATTGTTAGAAACAATAATAATAAAAATTTCTATGCTGTTATATGCAACTTGAAGTTTTTGCGCAAGCTGAGGTTGATATGTATCTTTGTAGTTGTAATTGGAAACTTCTTTATATAACGAAAGTGCAGAGTAGGCTGAATTAAGTGCGGTTAAAAGATATGAATAATCTTTTTCGCTGCATCTTATAGGACCATTTTTAAGGCTGAGTAGTATAGTCGAGTCTGAAATAAATGAACAACTTATGTATGAGACTGTTGAGTCGTCGGCAGAGTGTATGTAGTGAAATTGGTTGGGAAAAATAAAAATAATGTGTCCGCTTTCAATTATATAGTTTTTATCACCCACCGTAACGACAGCTGTTCCACTTTCAACAAATATGAAATTCCAATAATTATTAAGAGTATCACCCTTATCGGGATTTTCAGAGTGTGTTGAGTGTTTTCTGGCAATAGAAATAAGATGTTTAATAGAAATAATCTTATTAGAGATATTTGGTAGTAATTCTTTCTGCACAGTATAACGCTCCTTTACTCTATCTTATATTGGATTATAGCACAATATAGTACAAAATGTCAATCGATTTGTGCAGTTTGTTAAAAAATACTAGTATATTTATGTTTATTTAAATATAAATACGCGTTCATTTGCACAAATTGGTAAAATTTATTATAATTTATAAAAATATTATACAAACTTAAATTATAAATATATTAAATTGCTTTAAAATGTACAATTGTTAAATGGCGTATAGGTCTAAGTTGCATTCACATCAAGAAATTATCACAATAAAAACGAGTAAAAATGTTTATAAAAGATTATGGAGTTTAGTAAAAGAATAAGCTCAATAACCGATATAATATATTTGCTTACTTTATTATCAAGCGAATAATTTCTGATTTTGTTACAAATATGAGCAGATAGTATATTTACAAAACGATTTGTTACCATTATAATGTTAATAATGACAATTGGTCGTTAATTATTTTCTTAATTGGAAACAATTGGAAGGAGAAATACTATGAAAAGTATAATTAAGCTTTGTTCAGTTATTCTTGCATTGATTATTATTCTCTCCATTGGAGCAGTCGGATGCAAAAAGAGTGGCAACGAAGAAGACACGGGTTATGCAATTGATCAGTCCTTTACTTATAATGACTTACCCGGAAACCTGAGCAGTTATCTTGATGATAACCCGGATAGGGGCTACCGTACCGAAATGGTGCTTGGCATCAAGGAGCAAAAGACAGGTAAAGAGACCGATTGGAGAACACTATGTGTATCTGATGGTGAAGCAGTTAACCGTAATAAGATGCAGCAACTCTTTGATCTTTATCTCCCAGGAAAAATCTATAAGCCGAAGCTAATTATTATGTACATAAGCCTTGCTGACTATCGTGACAAAGATATTTCTCAGGGCGCTTTAGATGTTCTTGATATATTCTTTGATTATTGTAGATTGTACAGTGTCAAAGGAATTTTCCGTGTCGGTTATCACGGTGCAATCAAGTGGGACCACAGACGTGACGAGCAGTCTAAAATAGAGCTTGCAAAGATTTGTGCGACAGAGGAAATTATGCTTCGCCATATTGACCAGTTGGCACCCTTTATTGCAAAGAACAAAGATTGCATACATAAGCTCTCCTCAGGCTTTATCGGAATGGGCGGTGAGATGGCGTATGCTTATCAGTATCCTTTGGTAAACTACAATACCGTAGTGACTGCTATTATTGAAAAACTGTGCATACCCAATGGTTTCTATTACACGGTTCGTATGCCTAAATACAAGCTTGACCTTCTAGAAGCAGACCCCAATTTTAAATATGCGGATATGATTGGTTATAATAATGACGCAATCTGGGGTGAACAGACAAATCCCAATTGGAACTCAGGCTGCTGGCAGATGGGTCACACCGGAACAAGAGAAGAGGAGCAATGCCATTTCAGAGAGCATTTCCCGAATGACTGGTGGAGTTATGTAATAAAAACAGGATATTTGACTCCGCAATCGGGCGAAATGCTTGTTAACGGTTCATATATTAAGGGTAATGGAAACGATACTGTTCCCACCGGTCTTGAGGTTATTAAAGAGCTTGCTCATTTCAGATATAACACAATGAGTCAATGGCACACACTTGGAGAGAATTACGGTAAAGATAATGTAATGTCCCGCTGGATTGAAAATGAGACTATTACCCCTGAAATTCTCGATGGCGCAGGTATTCCTTACGATCCTGCTTGGTTCACTCATGAAAACGGTAGTGAAATACACCGCAATCCTTATGAGTTTATCCGTGACCACCTCGGCTACAGAATTAAGATTGAAAAAGCAAGCGTTTCTGGAACCGTCAAGAAGGACGGCTCTGTAAACGTATCCTTAGACATTAAGAATTACGGTTTCTCTGCCGCATTCTGCATGAATAGTGGATTTGCAGTTCTTGACAGCAAGTACAATCTTGTAACAAGCGTCGAGGCGGGCGACCCTGAAAAGTGGTATGGTCTTGCACCCGATTACTATACAACTGAAAGGAACTCTAGCGTTCTGGAAGATCTTATTACTTATAATATATCTGCTGACCTTGCACTTCCGAGTGAAGCCGGTAAATACCACATTGCTTTCTATCTTAAGAATGACATGAATGATTTTGCTTGTGTTGCAAATGATATGACCTATGAGGGAGATGGATATAACATCCTTTGCTCGGTAGAAATTAAGTAATTATTCAAAGGCTTCGGTGTTATATTTACCGAAGCCTTTTTTTGTAGCAATTTAATACTAGTGGTTAGTAAAATATTGTAATTTTTCAAATATTATTACCATATTTTCCATTGTAATTATTAGCGTTTATGGTATAATTAAAAAAATTATGTTTGTGAGGTGTATATGAAAGTTAAAGTTTTATCGTTAATTCTTGTTTTAGCTTTGGTAGCTTCTTTTATTGGCTGTACCGACAAAAGAGAGGAAGCCGCAGCTTCGTCTTCGGAGAGTTATGAGAATTATCTAATTGAAACGTTTGAATATGAGCCGCTAAGCGCAGGTGCAGCTCAGTATAACGAGAAGATTGTTGGCGGTATTAAGGGAAGAACTAATGACGTTTTACTTTATAATAACCCTGACCGTGGTTTCAGAACGACCATTCCACTTGTTGTCATTCCTGAGCATCCCGACCCGAATGATTCGTCCAAAACCTCTAACACCTGCGACCTTATAAAAAGAGATTCTAAAGGACGGGTCAGTTATAATTCCGCCTCTAAGTGCACACACGATGTTAGATATGTTTACGGTAATCTTGACTATGAAACTAAGAAAAGAGCTATTGATTACAGCTTCCAGCTTGTTTATCTTAAAACAGGCAAAACTGACTATAATGCAAAGCTTCTTCTTATGCAGGGAACTTTTTTAGGTTGCAACAAGAGCAATACTTTGCCTGATTACATATTTGAATCACTTGACATTTTCTTTGACAATTGCCGAAAAAGCGGAATTAGAATACTGTTCCGATACGGTTACCACGGAGTTCAGCTTAATTGGCAGTTAAATGATGCGAACAAAGCTCAACATCTAAAATATGGTGCGACCGAAGAGACGATGATTGCTCACATAAAGCAGCTTGCACCATATATAGGGGAAAATCTTGATGTAATTCATAAAATGTCGAGTGGCTTTATTGGCTCGGGCGGCGAGCAAGCGTATAATTATCAGTATCCCGTAGTAAACTACACCAATGTATTTAAGGCTGTAATTGAGAATATATGCGTTCCTTACGGACTGTACTTTACTGTAAGAGAGCCGTCTTACAAGTTGGGATTGCTGGAAGATGAGCCCGATTATGAGTATTCTCATTTAATCGGCTACAACAATGACGCTTTTTACGGTGAGCAGGACCGCTATGGCTGGCATTCGAGCTGTTTTCAGTATAATCACGATTTTAAAGCGAGCGGTGAATGTGCTAATAAAAATTCCCACGTACCTAATGATTGGTGGGAGTATGTTAATAAAACCGCTGCTTATACACCTCAATCTGGAGAAATGTTTCACAATCTCCAGAAAAGCGATGTCTTCATATCAGGTGCGGAAGCAATTCTTCAATTAGCTCACCACCGCTATACAACCCTGAGTCAGTGGAATAGCTATATCGAAGCTGGATACAAATCTGAGAATGGCAAGCAAATAGCCGCAGATACTGTAATGCAACGTTGGATAAACGATGAGCAAATCACAGAAGATTGGCTAAAGGAAAATAATATAGTTTATGATCCGGCTTGGTTTTACGATGAAGATGGTAACGAGGTTTACCGTAATCCATTCGAGTTTATCCGCGACCATCTTGGCTATCGGGTACAGGCGCAGTCCTTAGAAAAGCAGGGTCCAAGAGTTAAGATTACGCTTAAAAACTATGGCTTTGCAGCAGCATTTGGTCTTGAATCGGGCTTTGCAATTCTTGACGAAGATTATAACCTTGTTACAAGTGTTAAGGCTGGGAATCCGGAAGCTTGGTACAGCCATGACCCCGAGGACTATACAAGTGATGAAGTGCTTGAGCATATTGTTGAGGCTGAAATCTCTGCTCCCGATGACGGAGAAACATATTATCTTGCATTCTATCTTAAGAATGATATGGATCAGTATGCAAGACTCAGTAACGCTGTAGACTCGGTGCCCTTTGTTGGCGATGGATATAATGTTCTTTACACATTTAATAAATAATCTTTTTGACAGAGGTGTTATTTATGTCATTTAAAAAAATACAGTACAAACCATTATATGCGGGTGAAGAGCGCAAGCATCCCTCGGGAATAGAAGGTTCTATCGCAGGCAGAACAAATGATATTCTTCTTTTTAAAAACCCCGACCGCGGCTTCAGAACAACAATGCCGCTGACAATCGCTCCCGTGCATAAGGACCCGGCTGATCCGACAAAGCCATGCGACCATTGCGACCTTATTTATTACCACGGTGACGGAAAGGCTACCATTAATAACAATTCCAAGTGTCTTGGTAAGCACAGTGTTTATTGTTGCTTCCAAAACATTCCTGTTCGTGAGAACGAAAGGATTATTGACTATATGCTCGATAACTGGTTCTTTATCGATGCAAATACCGATTATGTTCCGAAGTTAATTCTTCTTCAGGGAACTTTTCTTGGGGTCGGTCCCAAAGAGAAAATACCCCAGATTTGTCTTGATATTGTAGATGTATTTTTCAAGAAGTGCCGCGAGCGTAATTGTAAGGTGCTTTTCCGCTACGGTTATCACGGAGTTCAGTATAACTGGCATGTAAGCGAAGAAAACCGTAAAAAGCATGAAGTTTACGGAGCAAGTGAAGAAAATATGCTTGCTCATATTGACCAGTTAGTGCCTTTTATTGAAAAAAATAAGGATATTATCCATAAACTGTCATCCGGCTTTATCGCGTCGGGCGGAGAGCAGGCATATAATTATCAGTATCCTGTAGTTAATTATGATACAATAATCAAGGCGGTTGTTGAAAAGCTTTGTGTGCCCAACGATTTTTACTATACTGTCCGTATGCCAAAGTATAAGCTTGACCTGTTAGAGCACGACCCCGGTTACAAGTATGCTGATATTATCGGCTTCAATAACGATGGTATGTTTGGAGAAACTGAGAATTACGGCTGGTGTTCGGGCTGTTACCAGTATAAACACAACTTTGATACTGTCGCAGGGGAGCATAAATGCCCCGAGGCTGATGGCGGCGGAACTCACGTTAAAAACGACTGGTGGGAATATGTTTGTCAGACCTCTGCGTATACTCCGCAGTCGGGCGAAATGTTCCATAATATGGCTATACACCGTCCTGATAGAGTACCAACGGGCATGGATATCATAAAAGAAGTTGCTCATCAGCATTACGTTACAATGAGCCAATGGAATGGTTTTGTTGAAGCAAGATTTGAGCACTTTAAAAATGAAGAAGGAAAATTGGTGCCGTTAGATTCAACAATGGGTCGCTGGATTAAGAACGAAACCGTTACCCCCGAAATGCTTAATGCTGAAGGAATTATTTACGATCCTGCTTGGTTCTGCGATGAAGACGGCAACCAGGTACACCGTAATCCTTACGAGTTCGTTCGCGACCATTTGGGATATAGAATCTCCGCGCAGGATTTCGAGTTTGACGGAAAAACCGCAAAACTTACCCTTAAGAACTATGGTTTTGCGGCAGCATTTAACCTTAAGTCCGGCTTTGCTGTCCTTGATGAGAACTATAATGTTGTTTCGGAGGTTTCGGCGGGTGAACCCGAAAAATGGTATAGCCACGACCCCGATAATTACCGTTCGACCGAAATTTTAGAGCACACGGTTACAGCCGATATTGCACTTCCTAATCAAAATGGTAAATATTACATCGGTTTCTATCTTAAAAACACAAGAGATGACCGTGCAAAGCTTGCAAACGATATGCCTTTTGAAAACGGTTACAATATTCTTTATTCACTTTAATCCTGGAATTAATAACGCCCGAAAGGGCGTTATTTTAATATTATGTGTTAGATTTTACTAATATCGGACGGGATTATACAGAATTTTAGCATTATTTTAGTTTACATTTTTTTAATGTTTTAGTATAATATTTCTATTAAGATAATAAGGGAGTGTAACTGTTGAAAACATTTTACAGAGTCTTTTGCTTTATTTTGGTTTTAATCCTTTGTGTAAACCTTATAGCATGCAAAAAAGAACAAACACCCGAGGAAATTAAAGTTTGCTTTGATACCGAGCTTGAATTCTTGCCAATGACAGCAGACGGTATCAATGAACTTATGTATAATCCAAACCGTGGGTTCAGATCTGCTGCATCGTTCAGTCTTTCAAAGCTTGCCGAGCTTGGCACTGTTGAAAAAATGACTGCGAATGTTTTAGATAATCTCGGATACTATGTATTTAAACTAAGCCAAAACACAACAGTGGTGAATATTGGAATCGGACTTACAGGCTATAGCAAGACCGAAACGCTTCCTGATAATGCACTTGTAGCACTTGATGTTATTTGTGATGTTTTAAGGTCAAAGGGTTATGTTCAAAATATAATTTTTGTATATAACGGAAGCCATCACGTTGCTTGGACTACTTCTGAAACGGCAAAGCAAAACACAGCCTCTGTATGTGCGTCGGAAGAAGTTATGCTTTCTCATATAAAACAGCTGGCACCTGTACTCGCCGAAAATAAGGATACTGTTTATTCTATAATGGGTGGCTTTATAGGATTCAGCGGAGATATGGCAGAAAGCTCTCAGTATCCGCCTGTTGACCGCAATAAGGTTATGAAAGCGATTTACGATAATCTTGTTGCACCTAATGATATTTTTTATATAGTTCGTTCGGCCGCGTATATAGATGAATTCATTAAAACATACCCAACGGAAGTTGATCCACTTAAAATAGGTTTTGTTAATAAGGCAATGTTTGGCGAGCAGACCAGATCACAGTGGAATTCAGGTGGCTATCAAAAAGGAAATCCAGAAAAGACCGCGACTGATTGGTGGGAATATGTAACTGAAAAATCTCCCTATGTACCTAATGACGGTGAGCTTTTCCCCAATTCTAATCTTATTGGTAAACAATCCCATCCCACACCGAGAATTCCTAAAGGAATTGAGATTATTCTTGAATGCGCTCATCACAATATGACAACAATGGGCTTCTGGAACGGATATTACGAGGTTGACAGGGCAAATAATGGACCTGCAGTTATGGACCTTTGGCAGGTAGAAAAACTTACAAAAGAAATGCTTGAGGAAAAGAATATTGTTTATGATCCGGCTTGGTTTACCGAGGATGACGGAGATATATCTTATCACAGTGCATTTGAGTTTATCCGAGACCATTTAGGATATAAAGTTACAGCACAAAACGGAAAAGCGTCATCTGACGGTGATTGTATAAGCGTAGAAATCAACCTTAAGAACTATGGATTCTCCGCAGCGTTTGGCATGGAGAGCGGATTTGCACTTCTTAACGAAAAGTTTGAGCCTATTTGCGAAATTAATGCAGGCGAACCCGATAAGTGGTATAGCCACGATCCCCAAAATCCCGAATCAACCGAGGTCCCCACATATACTATCAACGGAAAGCTTAATGCTCCAAAAGAAAAAGGTAAATTTTATATAGCATTTTATCTAAAAAATGATGTTGATTGTTTTGCAAAGTTAAGCAACAGACAAATGGATTTTGAAAACGGATATAATATCCTTTGTGAAATCAATGTTAATTAAGGAGAAAAAATATGAAGACTAGATTACTTTTATTAGTGCTATGCGTTTGTCTTTGCATTTCGCTTCTTGCAACAGCTTGTACCCCTAAAAATACTGCCCCCGAAGCAAGTTCTGTAGAGGAAACCTCCTCGCAGGAGGTTGTTGTCGATACCTCTCTGTCTACAATTGATTTTACTTATGATCCCTTAATGGCAGGGGATGAAAAGCTTCTTTATAACAATCCTGATCGTGGATTCAGAACAGAAATGGTTTTTACGATTTTTGATAAACATCCTGATCCCGAAAATTCCGGTCAGTATAACGACCATTGCGATCTGATAAAATGGGGAAGCGACGGAAGAGTTTATTATAATTATTCATCAAAGTGCAGTGGTAAGCATGATGTAAGATATGTTTACGCTAATTTAAGTGATGAAGAGATCAACAAGACTATTGAATATCTTTTCCAGATATATTTTCCGACAAATGCGGAGTGCCAAAGTAAGCTTGGCCTTGTATTTGTCAGTTTTAATGACTATAACAAGGGCGATTTACCCGATAGATGCCTTGAAGTTTTGCAGTTGCTTTTTAATCGTTACAGAAAGCAGGGTGCAAAGATGCTTTGGAGACATTCATATGGTTCGCCCTGGCTCAACTGGAAGGTCAATGAAGCTTACAAAGAACAACTTGCAAAGGAATGTGCCGACCAGGAAACAATGTTCCGACATATCGATCAGTTAGCACCTCTCTTTGCAAAGAATTTAGATGTTATACATAAGTTCTCCTCAGGCTTTATCGGAAACGGTGAATTTACTGAAAACTGGCAGTGGCCGCCTATTGACACCAATGCTCTTATCAAAAAGGTACTTGAAACCTGGTGTGTGCCTAACAACCTTTACTATACCGTTCGTATGCCTTCCTTTAAGTTAAGACTTGAAACCGCTGAGCCAGATTATGAGTATCTGCATCTTATAGGAAACAACAACGACGCTATTTTCGGAGAGCAGACTAATGGAGGATGGAATTCTGCTTGTTTCCAGATAAACCATAACAATACCGCAGGCAAGACTAAGTGTACAAACGGAATAGACCATGTTGCTAACAGTTATTGGGAATATTTGTATGAACACGCAGCTTTTACACCGCAATCCGGTGAAATGTATGTAAACTCTAATCATATTAGTACAAATAGAGTTCCTACCGGAATGGAGGTAATTCTCGAGCTTGCTCATCACAGATATACATCTTTTAGCCAGTGGCATTGCTTCCTTGAAAAAGGAAACGCAGGTAAGGGAAGCGTAATTGACGGTTGGATTAAAAATGAGGACATCACCCCCGAAATTCTTGATAATGAATTAATTGTTTTCGATCCTAATTGGTTTATTGACATAAATGGTAATCAGATTGACAGAAACCCTTATGAATTTATTCGCGACCACCTTGGTTATAAGGTTACTATTACCAAAGCAACCATTACCGATAACTTTGTAGCAGACGGTGCAATAAATATTGACCTTAAGCTATTTAATTACGGTTTTGCCGCCGCCTTCAATATGAAATCGGGATTTGCGATTCTCGATGAGGATTATAATGTTGTTTCAACAGTAGAAGCAGGAGAGCCCGAAAAGTGGTATAGTCACGATCCGTATAATCATCGTGATAATGAGGTTTTGGAGCATACCGTTTCTGCAAATATTAAGCTTCCGTCAGAGAGTGGCAAATATCATATTGCATTCTATCTTAAGAGTATAACAGATGATTTTGCACACCTTTCAAATGATCCTGATTCGGTTGCTTTCGTAGGCGACGGATATAATATTCTTCATACAGTTGAGTATTAATAACATAAAACCTATTGAATCGTTAACCGGCACAAATTTTACACAGTAAAAATTATCAACATAAGATAAAACTGAAGGAGGGTATTTTATGAAAATTGTATTTCGCTTTACGGCAATTCTTCTCTGCCTTACTATCGCCTTTTCGCTTGGTATTGTCGGATGTGATAAAGGTGGAAAAGCAGGTGCAGTCGCGTATCCTACCGAGTCAATAAACATTTCTGCTGAGTATTCGCCTCTTATGGGTGGCAAAGCAAATGATATGTGGCTTTATCCCAATCCTGACAGGGGATATCGTACAGAGTGTGTTGTTCCTATTTACAGAAAAAGATCGGAACATCCGAATGCTGATGTGCGTGCATTTTTTGAGGATGATTCCAACGAGCAGATTAAAAAGACAATAGAAAATTCTTTCGGAATGTATTTTAAGAGTTCGGACTATTTTCCTAAACTCGTTATTCTTTATATCGGCTTTACCGAGTATGGCAAGATGGATGCAATACCCGATAGAGCGCTGGAGATTTTGCAGATGATTTTTGATTACTGCAGAATCAGAAAAATAAAGGTGCTTTTTAGATGCGCTTATAACGGTGCAGGTCACGGTAACTGGCGTTATGACGAGGAATACAAAAAAGAGTGCGAGAAGTATTGCGCTGATGAAGAAACAATGCTGAAGCACATTAAACAGCTTGGTCCTTTTATCAAGAAGAATGCTGATGTTATCCATAAAATGTCCTCAGGCTTTATTGGCAACGGTGAGATGGTAGATTCATTCCAATACCCCTCTGTTAATTTCAACACCATCATTAAAGCAATTATTGAAGAAATCTGTGTTCCCGCAGGGCTTCAGTTCTCGGTTCGTTTGCCTGAATATAAGCAAAATTTCTTGAAGGAATACCCGAACTATGAATATGAGTATCTAATCGGACACAACAATGATGCTACATTTGGAGAGCAGACAAAATACGGAATGCATTCCGGTGGACTGCAATATAAAAATCCTAATGGTGGATGGCAGTATATTATTGAGGATGCCGCAGATACTTCACAATCCGGTGAGATGTTTGTAAATAGCGCAATGGTACCTGACCGTATGCCAACAGGACTTGAGGTCATAAAACAAATGGCTCATCATCGATTTACAACACTCAGTCAATGGCATACCCTCGGTGAGAGGAGACCGGGTTATGATACCGCGGATAGAAATGTCATGACACATTGGATTGAAAAGGAGACAATTACTCCCGAGATACTCGAGCAAAACGGTATTCTCTATGATCCTAATTGGTTTTTAGATGACAAGGGTGAAAGAATAGGTCGCAATCCTTATGAGTTTATTCGCGATCATCTCGGTTATAAAATTGTAGCCGAAAAGTCAAATCTTTCTGGAGAGCTCGGCAGACTTGGAAAACTCAAGGTAGACCTTACATTCAAAAATTACGGTTTTGCAGCTGCTTTCTTTTTAGAGAGCGGATTTGCAGTGCTTGATAGTAAATATAATGTTGTTTCTACTGTTAAAGCAGGCGAGCCCGAAAAATGGTATAATTTGCCTACCGATTATTACAATGAGGAAAAGAATAGTAGCGCTCAAAATTCAGTGCTTACCCACAATATCTCAGCCGAGCTTGATCTTCCTGAAGAATCCGGTAGATACTACATAGCATTCTATCTTAAAAACACAATGAATGACTATGCTGCCCTCAGCAATAATTCTGAATCTATCCCGTTCGAAGGTGACGGATTTAGTATCCTTCACACAATAGAAATTTAGTAATGTAAAAAGGCTATAGAATAAAAAATAAATATTCGCTTGTCTTTAATTTAGACA
Organism: Acutalibacteraceae bacterium; assembly: GCA_045638145.1. Taxonomy (GTDB): domain Bacteria; phylum Bacillota; class Clostridia; order Oscillospirales; family Acutalibacteraceae; genus SFWF01. The sequence continues at coordinate 56,475 of JAZUAU010000015.1, read as the reverse complement.
CAAGAGGTGTTTTTATATGTCGTTTAAGAAAATAGAGTACAAACCGCTTTATGCCGGTGAGGAAAGGCCGCATCATCTGGGACTTGTCGGCGGTATGGCAGGAAGAACAGGGGATATTTTACTTTACAATAACCCAGACCGCGGATACCGTACAACAATGGCACTTATTATCCGACCGTTTCATCCTGACCCGGAGGATCCGGCAAAGCCATGTCCTTATTGCGACCTCATTATTCGTGACACCGACGGTACGGTCAGATATAATGTAAATTCAAAATGTCACGGCAAGCATGATGTAAGACATCTTTTCGGAAATCTTGACATGGATACCAACGAAAAGGTACTTGATTATATGTTCGAACGTATTTATCTTAACCATGCTAAGACCGACTACGCACCTAAGCTTATGCTTCTTCAGGCGTGCTTTTCAGGCTGCAATAAGGACGAAAAACTTCCCGATTATATTATTGAAATCCTTGAAATGTACTTTGAGAAGTGTCGCAAGCACGATATTCGTGTCCTTTTCCGTCACGGATACCACGGAATTCAGTATAATTGGGAGATGAAGGAAGAATGGAAGGCTATGCACGAAAAAGCAGGAGCTTCCGAAGAGGTAATGATTGCTCATGCAAAGCGGCTTGCATCAGTTATTACAAAGAATATTGATGTTGTACATAAGCTGTCCTCGGGTTTTATCGGATCTGGAGGAGAGCAGGCATATTCTTATCAGTATCCCGTTGTAAATTATGATACTGTTATTAAAACGATCGTCGAGGAAATTTGCGTACCTAACGGACTTTACTATACTGTTCGTATGCCCGAATATAAGCAGAATCTGCTGAAGCGCGACCCTAATTATAAATATGCAAAAATAATCGGTCACAATAATGACGCTATGTTTGGAGAAAGTGAAAACTATGGTTGGCAGTCAGGATGCTATCAGGTCAATCACAATTTTGAAACAGAACCCAACGACGGACGTTGCTTTGAGTCGGATAACGAAGGCGAGCACAGGCCTAACAATATGTGGGAATATGTAACCGAAACAGGAGCTTACACGCCTCAGTCGGGAGAAATGTTTCATTTTGGTGGTACGTCAGGTACGGGTAGAGTTCCGTCTGGCTTCCACCTTATAAAACAGGTTGCTCATCACAGATTTAACACTATGAGCCAGTGGAATAGCTATATCGAATGTGGCTATGCTAAGAAAGAGCTTGATTCAGAGGGAAGATATGTTGCTGCATATTCACCCGTACAGGACTGGATTGATTTCGAAACAGTGATTCCGGGTTGGCTGAACGAAGAAAGGATTCCCTTCGATCCCTCCTGGTTCAAGAAGGAAAACGGTGATAGAGTAAGGCGTAATCCTTACGAGTTCATCCGTGACCACCTTGGATATAAACTTCAGGCACAAGATCTTGAGATTAACGACAACAAGGTAACCCTTACCTTTAAGAACTTTGGCTTTGCAGCTCCTTTCTGCTTAAAGAGCGGTTTTGCTGTACTTGATGAAAACTATAATGTTGTTTCAGAAGTTGAGGCAGGTACACCGGATGAGTGGATAAGTGTTCCCGCTGATTACTATACAAAACGTCAATTCAAATCTGTTCAGGCATCTATTATTACTCATTCCGTATCAGCAAAGCTTGATATTCCTACTGACGGCAAAAGGTATTATATTGCATTTTATCTAAGAAACCGCATGAATCAGTATGCACGACTTTCAAATTCACCTGAATCTATTCCTTTCGTGGGAGCAGGCTATAATATTCTTCATACAATAAACTAATTTATAAATCTCTGCCCAAAAGAGGGCGTAGATTTTTTAAGCATATAAAGATGTCTCGTTGTTTGATATTTATATTTCATGCATACTGTGTTATATTTATAAATATTCTATTAGGAGGTTTAATATGAAAAAGCATATAAAGATTGTAAGTTTGGTCATCTCTTTCTGCCTTGTTTTCTCGGTTATGTTTATTGGATGTTCAAATGATAACGCCAAAAATCAAACAACCGACAATGCTTCTTCACTTATCGATTCCGACAACTCTGATTCAACGACATCGGACGAAGCTTCTTCCAAAAATCATATCGCAAATACAGATATTATAAAAGATTTTAATGTCAGCTTAAAATACCAACCACTCTCGGGGGGAGATTATTTACCACCATCTCTTTCCGTGAATGGAGCAATTTCGGGAAGAAGCAATGACAGATTATTATACGACAATCCTGACCGCGGATTCAGAACCACCATTAGTTTTCAGATAATTCAAAAGCATCCCGATCCAAATAATTCATCAAAAACAACCGACACTTGCGATTTGATTACAAGAAATGCTAATGGAACCGTAAGCTATAATTCAAACTCGAAATGTAAGCATGACGTAAGACTTTTCTATTGTAATCTTGATACAGAATCAAAACAGGAGATAATCGATTATCTTGTTGATAGGATTTATATTAACTACAGCAGTAAAACGGATTATAGAAGTAAATTAGTGCTCCTTCAAAGCTGTCTTGTCGATTTAGGTCCCGTAAAAACGCTGCCGGAAGGTGTTTTTGAAGCATACGATTTGCTTTTTAATAAGCTTCGTACGAAGAATTGTAAGGTGCTTTTCCGTCTCGGTTATCACGGAATTCAGCTTAATTGGCAGGTTAGTGAGGCAAATAGACAGAAGCATCTTGAAAAAGGGGCGACAGAAGAGAATATGCTTGCACATATTGATCAGTTAGCTCCTTTCCTTATTAAAAATAAGGATATTATTCATAAAATGTCCAGCGGTTTTATCGGCTCGGGCGGTGAGATGGCCTATTCTTATCAATATCCAGTAGTAAATTATGATAAGATAATGAAGGCAATCGTTGAAAAGATTTGCGTCCCGATGGGAATTACTTATTCGGTTCGTTTGGCAAAATATAAATTAGACTTGCTCAAAAATGATCCTGATTATAAATATGCTCATCTCATTGGTTACAATAACGACGGCATGTTTGGAGAGACCGAGAATCTAGGTTGGAATTCGGGTTGTTATCAATATAATCATAACTTTGACATTACCGGTCGCGGTCAGTGTAAAGAGCATGATATGGGTGGCGTACATATTAAAAATGACTGGTGGGAATATGTTTGTCAGACCGCTGCCTATACTCCTCAATCGGGTGAAATGTTCCACCGTGGCGGGACCACAGGCGCTAATAAAGAACCAAAGGGTATTGATATAATACTAGAATGTGCTCATCATAGATTTACTACGATGAGTCATTGGAATAGCTATATTGAGGACGGAACCTTCGAAACTGGTAAGAATGGAAATCAAGTCATTAAACAGTGCGTAATGCAAAATTGGATTAGCAATGAGACGATAACTCCTGAGATTCTTGACAGTTATGGTATTATTTATGATCCCGCATGGTTCTATGATGAAGATGGAAACAAGGTAAAGAGAAATCCTTATGAGTTTATCCGTGATCATCTAGGTTATAGACTGAGAGCTGAGGGAGTGAAAATTGAAGGTAATACTGTTACTTTATCTATTAAAAATTTTGGCTTTGCAGCAGCTTTTAATTTGGAATCAGGTTTTGCTATTCTTGACGAAAACTTTAAAGTTGTTTCAGAGGTTAAGGCAGGCTCACCTGATAAATGGTATAGTCACGATCCTGAGAATTGGAAGAGTACCGAGGTTTTAGAACACACAGTTTCTGCAAAGGTATCTGTTCCGGATGACGGAGAAAAATATTACATCGCTTTTTATCTCAGAAACGATATGAATCAATATGCGCGCCTTGCTAACGACCCGTATTCTGTTAATTTCAAGGCAAAAAAGTACAATATTCTTTATACCGTAAATTAAAAGGTGATAAATGTATAGTTTTTATTTCTTTTTGCGGCGGAAAGTTTTAACTCAAAGAGTCTTATAAGGACTGTGTCATATAACTGCGATGCATTTGCGTCGCAGTTTTTTCATACTCTTTAATATGAAGTTTTATGATTTATTCTGCAAGATTTTAGAAAATATTAATTCATATTTGATTGATTATTTAATTAGCTTTGTCCTCATTGTGTCAGGAGTATATTTCACTTTTAAACATAGGTTTGTCCAGGTCAGATGCTTTAAGGAGGGTTTAAAACGTACTTTTAGTGGTATATTTAAAAGCGGGAACAGTTCTTTTCGTGCGCTTTCAACTGCAGTTGCGGCGCAGGTTGGAACGGGGAATATAGTGGGTGCTGCAAGTGCTATTTTGCTTGGTGGCGCAGGTTCTGTATTTTGGATGTGGATAGTGGCGTTTTTTGGTATGGCAACCGTTTATTCTGAGGCTCTTCTTGCTCAAAAATTTGCAGTTATCGATAAAGGAGAAAGAAAGGGTGGACCTGTTTATTATATATTGGGAGTTTTTAAAGGAAAAATTGGCAAATTATTGTCAGTTTTGTTTGCACTGGCTACGGTAGTCTCCCTGTCCTTTACCGGCACAATGGTGCAGTCTAACGCAGTTGCTTTAACATTTAGTTCATCCTATGATATTAATCCTGCTGTTATAGCAGTTCTTTTGGCAGCATTATGTGCTTTTGTATATATGAGTGGCGCAGATAGACTTATGAAAGTTACTGAGAAACTAGTTCCTGCAATGTCTGTAATATTTATTTTTTCTTGCGTTATAGTTTTAATTTTAAGAGGAAGGTGTTTGCCAAGTGTACTTAAAGATATTTTCATATCAGCCTTTAGTCCGAAAGCTGCATTTGGCGGAGGTGTTGGAATTACACTAAAAATCTGTATTAGTCAGGGAGTGAAAAGAGGCTTGTTTTCTAATGAGGCAGGTATGGGTTCGACGCCACATGCCCACGCTGCTGCAAGGGTAAATAATCCTCACGAGCAGGGCACTGTTGCTATGATGGGGGTGTTTGTTGACACCTTCGTTATTTTAACTCTAACTGCACTTGTTATGTTAACCTACTTAAGGATTTCACCTGATTATTCTAATTTGAACGAGAACAATTTAATGCTGTTTTCACTACAAAGTGTATTTGGAAAGAGCGAGGGAAATTTAATTTTAAATATATCGCTCTTTCTGTTTGGTTTTACCTCTATAATCAGTTGGAATTATTTTGGAAGACTGAATTTTGAGTACTTGTTTAAAAGCAAAGGAATGTTAATTTATTATGTTTTATCGATTATTTTAACTTGTATAGGTGGGGTAATTGATAGCAGACTTGTTTGGAATTTAAGTGACTTTTCAATTGCTTTTATGATTTTGCCCAATATTATTGCTTTATTTGGATATAAAAGATGGAATTTATGGTCAAAAGAGACAAAAATTTATTAATAAAATAATGCTTTCTGCTCATTTTTACAAAAAAATCGGGAATTTTCTTGACAAATTTGAGCAAATAGTATAATATACAATTTGTAGGCAATTATAACTATCTAGAGGTCGCTATGTGCAAATTATTTGTCGAAATATATAATAATTTGTCCGATTCGGAGCTGATTTACAAAATTCGTGATAACGATGACGAAGCCTTTAAGACGTTATCGGAGCGATATTCTTCTATGATTTACGGAATTGTAAAAAGGTATGCCGATTCAAGCGATGTCGATGATCTTCTGCAAGAAGCCAACATTTCTTTTTATTATGCGACACAGTTTTTCGACTTCCAGTCAGCTTCGTTCAAAACGTTTTCCTCTGTTTGTGTTGAGCGCGGGGTAATTACTGCTATCAAAAAAAATGCCGCAAAGAAACGTATCCCGACTAACCTCATTGTTTCTCTTAATGATGAGGTAGTTACTGCTTTAGAGGACCCTGAGCAGGTCGTGCTTGAAAAAGAAGCCCACAAGGCGGTTTCTGTTGAGATATCGAGCAGACTGTCCCAGCTAGAGCTTACTGTTCTCAAAAGTTTTCTAATTACAGGAAGCTATGAGGATACAGCTGCGGAGCTTGGGCTTTCAAAAAAGAGTGTTGATAATGCTTTGTTCAGAGTAAGAAAAAAGTTGGATTCTTTAAAATAAGAGCCTGCGCATAAATGCCCATGTAGCTCAATGTAGAGCGTTTTTAGGAAAGATGTCGGTGCAATCCCGTCCGGGGCAAAAACCAAAATTCGAGAGAGGTACAAAAAATGTTTGAAGACAAGACCATCGTTTGCAAAGACTGTGGAGAAGAATTCGTTTTCACTGCAAGAGAGCAGGAATTCTATGAGTCAAAAGGCTTTGTGAACGAGCCCCAGAGGTGCAAGCCCTGTCGCGATAAGCGTAAGAGAGGCGACCGTGCACCCAGAGAACTGCACGAAGCAGTTTGTAACGCGTGTGGCGGAGTTGCAAAGGTTCCGTTTATTCCTCGCGATGATCGTCCGGTTTACTGCAGCGAATGTTTTGCAAAAATGAAGGAAGAAGAGCAGGCTGCTGAATAATATCCGTTACTTCTTGAACCGTATAATCACAAAGCCACGGTATTCTATACCGTGGCTTATTTTTTAATATTTACAATCTATTAAAGAATTTGTGACGATATCTTGGTAAAATACATACGAGGTGATATTATGCCATTCGAAAAAATCTTGGTAGTAGATGATGATATAAATATATGCGAGCTTTTGCGTGTTTACCTTGTAAAGGAAGGATATAGCGTTGTGACCTGTAATGATGGTGCTTCTGCAGTAGAGATGGTCGATACTGAAACACCGGCCCTTGTTTTACTTGATATTATGCTTCCAATCCTCGACGGCTGGCAGGTCTGTCGAGAGGTTAGAAAAAAGTCAAATGTTCCTATTATAATGCTAACCGCAAAAAGTGAGACCTTTGATAAGATTCTAGGACTTGAGCTTGGCGCCGATGACTATATTTCAAAGCCGTTTGACACTAAAGAGGTTATTGCACGCGTAAAAGCGGTGCTAAGGCGAAGCGCGAGTGATGAATCTTCTGACATAAAAGAGGTCAAGTATGAGAACCTTACAATAAATCTAACAAACTATGAGCTTATAGTCGGAGGTAAATCTATTGATACTCCTCCGAAAGAGCTTGAACTTATATATCATCTCGCGAGCAACCCAAATCGTGTATATACCCGTGACCAACTCCTTGATGAGGTTTGGGGATTCGATTACTACGGAGATTCCCGTACTGTTGATGTTCATGTTAAAAGACTTCGCGAAAAGCTGGAAAATGTATCCCAGCAATGGTCACTTAAGACCGTGTGGGGAGTAGGATATAAATTTGAGGTCAAGTAATAGTGAGTTTTATGAAATTGAAGCTTTTTAAAAGCTTTTTTATAACTACCTCTTGTATTCTTTTAATAACCCTCACTCTTCTGTTTGTTATCATGTCCTTTGCGGTAAATAATTATATTACAGATTCTAGGCGTGGAATCCTTGATAAAGCTGTTTCCTCAGTATCGGAGCTATATGAAGATAAAGTTTTAGAAGAGGATATTTTGCTTATAATCGAAACAATAGCGAAGGTCAATGAGGCAGACCTTCTTGTTTGTGATAGCGAGGGCAAGATATTACTTTGTTCATGTGACGACTATTTTGAATCTGAAATCTGTTCTCACTCCGAGGATGATATAAGCAAAGAGTATTTAGGTGAGCTTTCGTCAGATAACCGATTTGGTGTTACTACAATGAACGGAAGATTCGAGGACCTGAAATACGTATCATTCCGTGCAAACGTTGTAACAGAAAATGGTGAAGTTTATATCTTTGCAACTGCTTCTACCGTTACGCTTTCTGATATTATGAAGATAATGCTACGCATTTATCTCATTTCGGCAATAATCCCTCTTATTCTTATGTTCTGTGCTGAATATGTTTTGACATATAAGCTGACAAAGCCTTTAAAATATATGTCAGTCGCTGCGAAATCAATCGCAAAGGGAGATTTTTCAAAGCGTATACCCGTTATGAGCGATGATGAAATCGGAGAGCTTTCGGTGCTGTTTAATCGAATGAGTGATTCTCTTTCACAGAACGAAATGGTTCGCAGAAATTTCATATCGAACATCTCACACGAGCTTAAAACTCCTATGACTACAATTGGTGGATTTATAGATGGAATTATTGACGGTACGATTGAAGAGGAAAAGCACGAGTATTATATGAGGATTGTTTCGGATGAGGTTAAAAGACTTACGAGACTTGTTCAGTCGATGCTCAGCATTTCAAGACTTGAATCCGATGAGAGAAACTTTAATCCAACCGATTTTGACTTTGCGGAACTTCTCCTTTCGGTTATAGTTTCAATGGAGCAAAAGGTTACTAAAAAGGAGCTTTCGGTTATAGGACTTGAGGAATTGTCACACACCATCATACAAGCTGATAAGGACATGATTTATCAGGTGGTTTACAATCTTGTTGACAATGCAATCAAATATTCTAACGAGGGTGGAACAATTTCCTTTGGGTCACATAGGATTGAGAATCGTTTTGAATTTAGAATCAAAAATACCGGTAAAGGTATTTCTAATGAAGATCAAGCGCATATTTTTGAAAGATTTTTTAAAGGGGATAAATCCCGTTCCAGCAATAAGAGCAGTCTCGGGCTTGGCCTTTATATAACAAAAACAATAATTGATATTCACGACGGAGAAATTTCTGTTATCAGTGAGAGAGATAAATTTACCGAGTTCAGAGTATCATTACCCATTTCTCGAAGATGAAAATTTTAGTGTTAGGAGCTTTATATGAGCGAACAATTTAATGATAATGATTTTAGGGGAGAAGCAAATGACGTTGACTTTGTAACAGACGGCGAAGCAGTTAATAATGCTTCGGTGTCAAATTCGGGATTTTATGCAGAACAGAAGATAGTAATTGATAACTTTGAAGATTCGAAATCGAGAAATGATAATAAGGGTATCAAAATTTTCTGTCTGTTACTTGCGTTAGCATTGATAATCAGCGGCTGTGCCGTTGGCGGATATTTTCTCGGCCTTTACTCTAAGGGAACAGAAAGTGGCGAATATTCAGACCAGACTTTACTTAACAAACCCGAAAATGCAAATGATGGTGTTGGAGCTGAAATATACAATTCTATTTCCGATAGTGTTGTGACTGTATACGTTTATAACGCAGACGGAAATAAAAAAATCGTAACAGGTCTTGTTTATTCAGAAGATGGATATATTGTAACCCTAGATTCTGTTTATCTTACAATTCCTGCTGCAAAGTTTAAGGTGTTTACAACCGACGGAAAGGAGTATAATGCTAAATTTGTAGGCGGTGATTCAAGAACGGATATCTCTGTTATAAAAATAGATGAAGATGTAAAACTTAAGCCAGTGTCACTTGGAAATTCGGACCAGACCGTTCCGGGAGAAAAAGTATTTGCAATCTCTCATCCAAACGGACAGTTTGAAAAACCGCTTATATCAGAGGGTGTAGTTTCAGCTTCATATATACGCATTTCTAATCCCCAAACCTCTTATTCTGAAAAGATGATTCAGACAACAGTTAACGCAAATGAAGGGGATTACGGAGGAGCACTTGTTAATGCTTTCGGACATGTTATCGGTATGATGACAATGTCTAAATCTGCATATTATAACTATAACGGATATCAGGTTCCGGTAGAATATGATGACTCCGTTTGTGCAATCCCGTCAACTACTATCAAATTTGTTACTGAAGCAATAATCAAAAACGGAGAAGTACCCGACAGAGCCCGGATAGGAATAACATACGTTGTTAAAAATATTGTTGACGCAGAGGTTGAGAAGATTCCTACAATAGGACTTACGATAGCTTCTGTTGACGAAAATAGCGAGCTCTACGGACTTATAAAGGAAAAGGATATAATTATAGAAATTAACGGTCAAAGAACTCTTACCGATAATACGGTGCTGGATATTATCGAAGCTCTTAAACCCGGAGATACAATTTCTGTAACAGTTGTTGATTCAGAGGGTAATGAAGCAGTATATGAAGCAAAACTTCTTGCCTACGAGTCTGAATCCTCATACTCACTTTTACCCGAAGCAGATGCTGATGACCAAAACGGCGGACTAATACCATTTTGATTTAAAAGCTCTTAACGTAAGTTAAGAGCTTTATTTTTTTCGACACCCTATTTTCGACACTTATTATATAAACAAAGTCTTATAATGGTTATTAGGAAATGCGAGGTGGTCGATTGGTTATATACGGAGATATACTTTTTATTCTAAACATGATAATCGACTATTTGATTATCGGACTGACTGCGACGGTAGTAAAAACAGAAATCGGACTAAGAAGAAGGCTGCTTGCGTCGTCGCTCGGCGGTATTTCCTCCTTCTACATTTTTGTAGAAAGCGGGTCTATGTTTTTAGACCTAGCCTTCAGACTTTTCACCGCTTCACTAATAATTATAACGGCGTTTGGTTTTAAAAGTATCAGGGTTTTGCTCAAAGGATTACTTGTTTACTATTTCTTTGGAATTTTCTTGTTCGGAACGGCACACGTGCTTTCTGTTTGGGTATCGGCTGAAAACATCAAGGTTAACAATACCTATTATTACATAGGCATATCGCCCCTTTTACTAATATTGTTTTCGACCGTTATTTACATTGCGTTAACCCTATTTATCAGGATTAAAAGAGGGAATGACGGTGAAATTTATTGTGAGGCGTCGATTTCATTATCGGGTAAAACTGTAGATTGCAAAGGACTGATAGACAGCGGCAACAGTGTAACGGATATTCTTTCAGATAGCAAGGTTTTTATTGTATCGAAAAGCCTTTTTAAAAAACTTGCAAATTGCCATATTGCAGATTATTTTGAGGATAACAAAAGCAGTAACAGATGTAGGGTGATACCAACAAAAACAGTTTCGGGCGATGCGCTTCTTAAGGCTGTTAGATGCGATTTAGTAATGTTAAAAACAGAGAAGAAAATATATGAATTTGGAAGTCCTATTATTGCTATATCAGAAAATATGGCTGATGATGAAATAGATATTATTATTCCACGAGAAGCATTAGAAGGGTGATTATTATGAGATTTTTAGAAAGATTTGCAACTGCATTATTTAAAATTATGCATTTTAATTCGATTCATTATATAAACGGTCCGGATATACTGCCGCCCCCGCTTACAAATGAAGAAGAACAAGAACTTCTCAAGGAATATGACGGAATAGATCCAGAGGTTAAAGATGTATTAATTACCAGAAATTTAAGGTTAGTAGTATATATTGCTAAAAAATATGATGCGCCTGGGACAAATATTGAAGATTTAATTTCAATCGGCACTATTGGCCTCATAAAAGCAGTTAATACCTTTTGTCCAGAGCGTAATATAAAGCTTGCGACTTACGCATCAAGATGTATTGAAAACGAAATTTTGATGTATCTTCGCAAGTTTTCATCAATAAAAAATGAAATTTCAATCGATGAGCCTCTAAATGTTGATTGGGACGGCAACGAATTACTTTTATCAGACGTGCTCGGTAGCGACGTTGATGAAATTTCTATTGGACTTGAAGCAGAAGATGAAAAGAATACACTTATTGAGCTTGTGAATAACCTGAATCCCAGAGAGCGCGAAATTATGTATATGCGCTTTGGTATGTGCGGTCATACAGAGCTTACACAAAAAGAGGTTGCGGACAGACTTGGTATTTCGCAATCCTACATATCGAGGCTTGAAAAAAGAATACTCGGTAAACTTAAATCAAATTTTGAAGCACTTGTTTAAAAGAAAAATCCCGTTTAAAACGGGATTTTTCTTTTATAGATCTTTACCTTCCTTGCGCGCTACTGTGTTTGGTGAGCCGATATCAGATTGCGTTTTACTCTTATGACCCTTATTTTGCATTTCTTTTATCGGTAATCCCTGAGCTATCATAGGGAACAGATTAGAGGTGTGTGCAGTGTCCTGTACCTCGTAGGTGCCATATTTGTTAATTAGGTCAAATGCATCGGTTTCGCTATATTCTCTTGTGTAATACCTTTTTTTATTCTTCATAAAAAATTCTCACCTCATAAATATTATTTGCGAAAATAAGCTCTCCGTTCACGGTAATTATTGATAAAATTTTATAATTATGTTAAAATTAACGCGGTGATAGAATGCTTTATAAAATTTTGGTAGTTTATTTGATAATTATAAATATAATTTCTGTTTTTGTTTGTATCACAGATAAACGATGCGCAGTTAAAAACAAAACACGAGTGCCCGAAAAAGTTCTTTTTCGGTTAACTATAATCGGCGGTTCTGTCGGAATGCTTGCAACAATGAAAGTGATAAGGCACAAAACGCATCATAAACGCTTTATGATAGGCATACCGCTTATTATAATATTTCAGATTTGTTTAGTGTTTTTAATAATCTACTTGACAAGATAACAGAAAATGATATAATGTTTGTATCTTCGGGGCGAGGTGCAATTCCTCACCGGCGGTTATAGCCCGCAAGCCTTTTGGTTGATTTGGTGCAATTCCAAAGTCGACGGTACAGTCCGGATGAAAGAAGATACTATACTTAATTTTGCCCCGAGAATTTTTTAATTCTCGGGATTTATTTTTTGAGGTGATAATTTTGAAAAAAACCGATTTAAAGAAATTAACCGTATCCTCTATGCTTACGGCGGTTGCTTTCCTTTGTACCTTTATTTTCAGATTCAAGGTTGCGTTTTTAACCTTTGATTTTAAGGATGCGATTATTTCAATAATTTCTTTGCTTTACGGTCCCTTTTACGGCGTTGCCTCCGCAGGAATTGTTGCTTTCTTTGAAATGATCTCAATGAGTGATACAGGCGTTTACGGAATGATAATGAATTTCCTGTCAAGTGGAACCTTTGCTCTTACTTGCGGAATGGTTTATAAATACAAGCGCACCTTTTGCGGTGCAATTACTTCTACCGTAAGTTCTGTTATAACGGTTACTACGGTTATGCTTCTTGCTAACATATTTATAACTCCTTATTATATGGGGCAGTCGCAAGCGGTTATAATTTCGCTCATTCCTTCGCTCCTGTTACCCTTTAACCTTATAAAATCAATAATAAACGCTGCTATAGTGTTAATTATTTATAAGCCTGTAACTGGTACTTTGAAGAGGGTAGGACTTGTTCCAAAGAGCGAAAAAGCTGGTTCCTTCAGCTTTAAGAGCGTGTTGCTTATTGTCATTTCTTTTGTTGTAATTATTCTCGCCGTCCTCATACTTATTCTGGAAATGGGTGGCAGTTTCGAGTTTATTCGCGCAAAATAGTTGACAAACGCAGTGAATTAGTGTATAATTTAGCTTGAAAATTTAATTAGTTACCTTATCAAGAGTGGCGGAGGGACAGGCCCTGTGATGCCCGGCAACCTGATTTTTCAAGGTGCTAAATCCTGCGGGTATACCCGAAAGATGAGGATTTTTAAGACCTTATCGTACTGGATGAGGTCTTTTTTATGGAGGGAATATTATGTCTAAATTTTTATTTACATCTGAATCGGTAACCGAGGGACATCCCGATAAGGTTTGCGACCAGATTTCCGATGCGGTTCTTGACGCTATGCTCGAGCAGGATAAAAAGTCCCGTGTAGCCTGCGAAACCTTTGCAAGCACCGGCATTGTTACCATTATGGGCGAGATTACAACTACTGCCGCGGTTGATATTGAGAAAATTGCACGTGAGGTTGTTTGTTCAATTGGTTACGATAGTGAGGATGCATTTTTTGACGGTCACACCTGCCGCGTTAATGTTATGATCCACAAACAGTCGCCCGATATTGCAATGGGTGTTGATAAGTCATTAGAGCTTAAAGACGGCGAGAATGATGAGCTTAATCTTTTCGGTGCGGGCGATCAAGGTATGATGTTCGGTTATGCTTGTAATGAAACTGACGAGCTTATGCCTATGACTGCCGCGCTTTCTCACAAGATGGCGCTTCGCCTTACCAAGGTAAGAAAATCGGGCGAACTTTCTTATCTTCGTCCCGACGGAAAAACTCAGGTTACCATAGAGTATGTTGACGGCAAGCCTGTAAGACTTGACACAGTCGTTGTCTCAAGCCAACATTCGGCAGAGGTTTCTCTTGAGCAGCTTCGCTTTGATATACTTGAAAAGGTTATTAAGCCCGTAATCCCTGAACAGTTTATGAATGATGATTTTAAAGTATTTATTAATCCTACAGGACGCTTTGTTGTCGGAGGTCCTGCAGGTGATACCGGTCTTACAGGCAGAAAGATTATCGTTGATACGTATGGAGGCGTTGCCCGTCATGGCGGCGGTGCTTTCTCGGGTAAAGATCCTACAAAGGTTGACCGCTCAGGGGCTTATGCCGCACGCTGGGTAGCAAAGAATATTGTTGCTGCAGGACTTGCCGATAAGTGTGAAATTCAACTTGCTTACGCAATCGGTGTTGCAAAGCCCGTATCTGTTATGGTTGATACCTTTGGCACCGGAAAATATTCCGATGAAGCTATTTCTGCCGCAGTAAATAAGGTTTTCGACCTTCGTCCTGCCGCAATTATCCGCGACCTTAAGCTTACAGAAACCAAGTACCGTCCTCTTGCCGCTTATGGACATATGGGCAGGGAAGAACTGTGCGCTCCGTGGGAGAGCTGTGACAGAGTTGAACAGCTTAAAACATTCTTCTAGAACAAAAAAGCAGAGCCGATGCTCTGCTTCTTTTGTTTGAAATTAACCGTCCTTTAGTTCCTTAACTGTATGCTTTGTTGTGGTTTGTTTTTCAATATAATCGAAAAGTTGACTAAGATTGTCTGTAGTGGTATACAACTCCTTACAGTTTTCGCGAATGAAATTCTTCTTTATTGCCTGTTCTATTGTGTTATTCATTTCGTTATAGTATCCGTTTATATTATATATAGCGATGGGTTTATTATGACGGCAAAGCTGCTTTAATGTCAGTATCTCAAAGAATTCCTCAAATGTACCGATTCCGCCGGGGACTACTATAAATGCGTCTGCGTTATCCTCCATAATTTGTTTGCGTTCACGCATTGTGTCGGGCTGAATAAGCTCGTCGCAAAAATCGCATATTGCTTCGACCTTTTCGAGGTCGAAAAATTTAGGGATTACTCCTAAAATGTATCCGCCCTCAGAACGAACGCCTCGTGCGACCGCTCCCATCAGCCCATTGCCGCCGCCACCGAAAACCAGTGAATGTCCGCGGGTAACCATTTCTTTTCCCATTATTTCAACCTTTTCAAAATATTCAGCATCAATGGTTGGTGATGCTGCGCCGTAAACACATATTCTCATAAACTACGCTCCTTATTTAATCTTTATATTTGTCAATGAGTTCTCGTATTTGTGATGTAAGCTTGGCATTATCCTTATTCGTCATGCCTCTTCGCGTTTTTGTAAGAGCTAAAAGTTTTTCGGCAGCGGCTACCAATTCGCTATAAATTAAATCAGCGCGGCTCGTATTCTTATAAATCTCGACTCGGTTTATTGTCTTTCCTTGTGCAAAGACGGTCATTTTTCCTGTAGCAAGGTTATACTCGGTGCCGCTGTAGGGTGCATCGGCATTATAACCTTTTTTGTTAAGTAGGTCTTTAAAATCCTCGCACGAATCGTTGTCACCGTGATTTACAAAAATAAGCTCAGGTTTAGATTTAAAACCCTCAAGCCAATAAATTAGTCCTGACTGGTCGGCATGACCGCTGGTACCGTGTAGAGAGCAAATCTCGGCGTTTACAGTAATTTCCTCTCCAAACAAGGTTACATGTTTTTCGCCGTTTAAAAGTCTTCTTCCCAGGGAGCCTTCCGCCTGATAGCCGACAAAGAGAATAATGTTGTTATCTTTCCAAAGATTATGCTTCAGGTGGTGCCTGATACGACCCGCCTCACACATTCCACTGGCAGATATAATGACCTTTGGTTCACGGTCAAAGTTAATTTGTTTTGATTCATCTGAGGTTACAGACATTTTTATATTATCAAACCATATTGGATTTACGCCTTGTTTTATAAGTGACGCGGTCTCTTCATCAAAACATATGGGATTACACTGCATAAAGATTGCAGTTGCTTCAGCCGCAAGAGGACTGTCGACATAAACAGGAAAACTGTCGTGACCTTTTACTAGTCCCTTTTGTTTAATCTCCCTGATTGCATATAGCATTTCCTGTGTTCGACCCACAGCGAAGGAAGGTATAACGACATTTCCACCGCGATCCAAGGCTTTTTGTATATACGCTGCAAGTTCGTGTATAACATTGGAGCGGTCTGCCTCATGAAGACGGTTACCATATGTTGATTCAATGACAAGATAATCGGTCTCCTCAACAAATTGCGGATCGCGTATGATACGCTGATTAGTGTTACCTACATCTCCGCTAAAAACAATTTTTTTGCGTAGATTGTTTTCATTAAGCCAAAGCTCAATACACGCCGAACCAAGCAGATGCCCAATGTCGGTAAATCTTAATTCAATATCTTCAGCAACTCTTATAATCTCGCTATAGTTACATCTGCGAAACAGCGAGATAGCTCCGAGCGCATCATTCATGTTATAGACCGGTTCCGGGGCTTTAAGTCCGGCGCGCTCAGCCTTTCTTGTGCGCCATTTTGCTTCTGATTCTTGAATGTGTGCAGAGTCCTTGAGCATAATATTGCAAAGGTCACAGGTGACATCTGTAGCATAAATTTTTCCTTTAAAACCGTCCTTATAAAGCTTAGGTAGCATTCCCGAATGATCAATGTGAGCGTGGGTAAGAAAAACAGCCTCTATATCAGTTGCTGCAACCGGTAGCTCAATATTCTGAAAAACATCTTTACCTTGCTCCATACCGCAGTCAATAAGATAAAATTTTTGATTTACTTCCAAAAGGGTGCAACTTCCGGTTACTTCGTGGGTTGCGCCTATAAATTTAATTTTCACCTTCAACACCTCTTAAGCATAATTACATATTTAAAATATTGCATAAGTTTATTTTATTCTTTTCTTTTTAGATATATTCCGAATACACTTCTTCTTTTGTGAATAGCGTTTGTTTTGGCGGTTGGATAATTTATTGTCGGATATAAGACAGTTCTTTCCTGTACCGATAAGATCGGTTCTGCCATACTGCCGCAGAGCCTTAATCACAATTTCTCGGTTTTCAGGTTTAAAGTATTGCAAAAGAGCCCTTTGCTGAGCTTTTTCCTGCTGCGTTCTTGCTACATATATTGGCTTCATTGTCAATGGATCAAGACCGGTATAATACATACAGGTTGAAACAGTGCCCGGTGTTGGATAAAAGTCCTGAACCTGCTCGGGCCGCATACCTTCTTTTTTAAGGAAAACAGAAAGCTCAATGGCATCCTTCATAGTACTTCCCGGATGGGAAGACATAAGATAGGGAACAAGGAACTGTTCTTTTCCCTCGCTTTTTGTAAGCTCATAGAAACGTTTTTTGAATTTAAGATATGTTTCAATTTCGGGCTTGCCCATAGCCGTTAACACTGCGGCAGAGCAATGTTCTGGTGCGACCTTTAACTGTCCGCTTACGTGATGGCGCACAAGCTCTTTGAAAAATTCGTCATCATTATCCGCTATAAGATAGTCAAAACGGATTCCTGAGCGAATAAAAACCTTTTTAATTTTGGGAATTTTTCTAATCTCGCGAAGAAGTTCAAGATAGTCGGAATGATCAACCTCTATATTGGGACAAATTTTAGGCGCAAGGCATTTTTTATCGGCGCATAGGCCTTTTGTTAACTGTTTTTCGCAAGAAGGAGCGCGGAAATTTGCAGTAGGTCCGCCTACATCGTGAATATAGCCTTTGAAATCAGGCATCTCGGTAAGAAGCTTAGCTTCCTCAACGACTGATTCGTGACTTCTGACAGCAATCTGTCTTCCTTGGTGATAGGCGATTGAACAGAAATTACAAGCACCAAAGCAACCGCGGTTGTGGGTAAGAGAAAATTTAACTTCCTCTATACCCGGCACACCACCTACAGCTTCGTAAGACGGATGATAGTTTCTCATAAATGGGAGCTTATAAATTGCGTCAAGCTCATCGGTCGACAGGGGAGGCATAGGCGGATTTTGCACGACGATATAACTTCCGTGACGCTGAATAATTGCTTTGCCGCGTACAGCATCTTGCTCGCGCTGTTGAATTTTTGTAGCAATAGCATATTGCTTTTTGCCCGTTTCGGTCGGTTCTTTTACAAGCTCAAAGGAGGGACATTCAGCAGCCGACTTCCATTCGTATTCTTCGGTTTCTACCCTATAACAGGTGCCGAGGATATCGGTTATTGTCTTTATAGATTCTCCGCTATTTAGTCTGTCCGCTATTTCAACTGCGTGCTTTTCACCCATTCCGAACATAAGTAGGTCGGCGTCCGAGTCAACAAGTATTGACGGACGCACCTTGTCATCCCAATAATCATAGTGAGCAAATCGGCGAAGCGAGGCTTCAAGTCCGCCGATAGCAATTGGAATATCGTCGTAAAGCTCGCGTACTTTTTTAGAATAAACGATCACCGCTCTGTCGGGCCTAGCACCTGCTTTTCCGCCTGCGGTATATGCATCGTCACTACGCTTTTTCTTTGCGGCGGTATAGTGGGCTACCATCGAGTCGATATTACCTGAATTTATATAAAAGGCGAGTCTCGGTTTTCCAAATTCCATATAGTCTGCATCGGTTTTGGGTTGTGAAATAATGCAGACAGAATAACCCGCTGCTTCAAGCACACGGGAAATTATTGCTGTGCCGAAGCTTGGGTGGTCTACATAAGCATCGCCCGTAATTATAACTATATCGGGAACGCTAATCCCCGTGTTTTCCATTTCTTTTCTGTTAAGAGGTAAAAAAGGCATAGTAACTCCTTTAAGTTTTATTATATATACTTTATCATAAATTTTTGCATTTTACAATATTTTAAAATGAGGTGTATATTTTGAATAAGGATTTCTTTAGTGAATATATAAAAATTATACTTTTGCAGGGTGTATTTATTGCTGTATTGATTATTTTTTCAACTTTTTTGCGGTTTGCGAATTTTGAGGTATATACACATCTTGGCGAGCTATATAACGAATATTTTATGAGAGATATATCTATATCACTTGTTTTAGAAGGCGAATAGGTTGCGTTTTAAATTTTGTGGCATAAATTTTAAAATTTCATTTCTCTTTACAGTATATCTCGCGCTTATTACGGTAATGGACAAAACGGGGGAGATACTGTATTTTTTTACCTCGGCAGCAATTCACGAGTCCGCACACCTATTAACAATGTGTTTTTTAAAATCAAAACCAAAAGCAATTTTACTGATTCCGGGTGGCATAAATATTGTTGGTAAACATACAGCATCTTCCTTTGACGATTTACTGATATTACTATCGGGACCTGTTAGCAATCTAATATGCTATTTTGCATTTACAGGTATATTTTCATCTGCAAGCTTACTGTTATTTGTTTATAACATCTTACCTATAAACGGACTTGATGGCGGGAGCATACTGAAAATTCTATTAACGTTCATATTTAACGATTCGGCTAGCAAGATAATCCTTAGCATTTTAACTATCGTCTTTTATTCTGTTTTACTTATTATATTTATTCATTTCTTTGGTGTGAACGAGTATTATTCTATAATGATCTATTCGGTATATATGATTTCGTTGTTAGTATTAAAAAAGTGGTTGAAAGAATAGCAAATTTCTAGTATCATATTAAATACAGAAAAACAACCCTAAAGGTGAAATGATGGATAATAAAAGATTTGAAGAACTGTTAATGATGGCACAGAAGCCGGGCAGATACTCGGGAGGAGAGCTTAATTCGGTAATTAAGGACAAGAACGCCGTTGACATACGCTTTGCTTTTTGCTTTCCCGATACATACGAAATAGGAATGTCGCACCTGGGCATGAAGATTCTTTATTCTCAGTTTAACTCTCGCGATGATATCTGGTGTGAGCGTGTATTTGCACCGTGGACAGATTTTGAAGAGGTAATGAGGGAGAATAATATTCCTCTCTTTGCTCTTGAAAGCCGCGACCCTATAAATGAATTTGATTTTGTGGGCTTTACCCTACAGTACGAGCTTTCTTATACAAATGTACTTTATATGCTTGACCTCGCTAAAATTCCCCTTAAAACTGCTGACAGAATGAGTTGGGATTACCCCGTAGTTGTTGCGGGCGGTCCGTGTGCATCTAACCCAGAACCTCTTGCCGATTTTATTGATATCTTTTTCCTCGGTGAAGGTGAAGAGGTCGACCTTGAGGTTATCGACCTTTATAAAGAGTGCAGAAAGTATGGACTTTCAAAGCGAGAGTTTTTAGTAAAGGCTTCATCTATCGAAGGCGTTTATGTGCCCTCACTTTACACAGTAGATTACAATGAAGACGGAACTATTAAAAGCATTTCTTCCGATATTGCACCCAAAACTGTTAAAAAGAGAATTATTAAAGACCTTGATTCGGTTTTCTATCCCAATAAGTTTGTCGTGCCCTTTATTGATATCGTTCATGACAGAGCGGTAGAGGAGATTTTCAGAGGCTGTATCCGAGGATGCCGTTTCTGTCAGGCAGGATATCTTTATAGACCTGTCCGTGAAAAATCGCCTGAGATTGCTAACCGTCAAGCAAAAGCAATTTGCGACTCTACTGGCTATGACGAGGTTTCTCTTTCTTCGCTTTCCACAAGTGACTACCGAGGAATTGAAGAACTTTTGAATAAAATGCTTGGGTGGAGTGAGGACTGTAAGGTAAGCCTTTCCCTTCCGTCACTTCGAATTGATAATTTTCCGAAGGAACTACTCGAAAAGGTGCAGTCGGTTAGAAAATCAAGCCTTACCTTTGCACCCGAAGCAGGTACACAGCGCCTTCGTGATGTTATCAACAAAAATATAAACGAAGAGGAAATCATCTCAACCTGTAAAATGGCTTTTGAAGCGGGTTATACCGCTGTTAAGCTTTACTTTATGATGGGTCTGCCCACCGAAACTGATGAAGATCTCGCAGGAATAGCCGACCTTGCTCAGAAGATTGTTGACCTTTATTATTCGAATCCCGACAAAAAGAAGGGCAAGCCTGTCAGCGTTTCGATCAGCTGTGCAACCTTTGTGCCGAAGCCCTTTACTCCGTTCCAGTTTGAACCGCAGATTTCTCTTTCTGAAATTGAAAGAAGACAGAAATTTCTTCTTTCTTGCATCCGTTCAAAAAAGATAACCCTTTCCTGGCACGGAGCATATACAAGTATGCTTGAGGGTGCTTTCGCAAGAGGCGACAGAAGACTTTGTAAAGTTCTAGAAAAGGCTTATGAAAAGGGCCTGCATTTCGATGGTTGGGATGAGTGCTTCCATTACGGAAAGTGGCTTGAAGCCTTTGCGGAATGTGATATTTCTTATGAGTACTATGTGAACAGAACAAGAGATTATGAAGAGATTCTTCCGTGGGAGCATCTCGATTATGCCGTTTCTAAAAAATTCTTTATAAAGGAAAATGAAAGGGCAAAGAGGGCAGAAACCACAAAGAATTGCCGTCAGAAATGCGCTGCTTGTGGTGCGTCTTGCTATGGGGAGGGTGTTTGTTTTGAAGGACGTTAGAGTTTTCTTTAAGAAGACGGGAAGAATGAAATTCATTTCCCACCTTGACCTACAGCGTTTTATGATAAGAATGATACGCAGATCACAAATTCCCGTTTGGTATTCTGAAGGTTTTAATCCACACCCTTATATCACCTTTGCACTTCCATTGTCGCTCGGCTTTGAGTCAACATATGACGTAATGGATATGCGACTTGATGACGATGCTTTTCCTCTTGATAAAACACTTGAAATGCTAAAGGTTGTAATGCCGGATGGAATAGAGCTTTTTGGCATTGGTGAGCCGAGAACAAAGGCAGGGAAAATCGCCTTTGCCGATTATGAAATTACCTTTGACAAGATAAGCGATGATATAGTTAATAAGTTTAACACTTTTTTATCTCAAAAGGAAATTATAACTGAAAAAAAGAGCAAAAAGGGCAAGATGAATACAGTAGATCTTGCACCGTCAATTAAGAGCTTTAAGGTTTCAAATGATGAAATTAAGCTAACCCTTGCAGCAGGTGCAAATAACCTTAACCCAAAGCTTGTTTTTGATGCTTTTGAGGATTCAAGTGGAGTTAAGCTTCCTTATCTAAACATTGTAAGAACAATGATTTATGATATAGACGGAAATGAATTTATGTAACAAAAAAGAAGAGTTCAATCGAACTCTTCTTTTCTTATAGCTCTATTTTTCTATTCTTAAAATAATATTCTTTGTCGCGATCATCAATTTCTCGCAAGACCTTGCAAGGATTACCAACTGCAACAACACCGCCGGGAATGTCTTTTGTAACAACACTGCCGGCACCTATTACTGTATTATCTCCAATGGTAACACCGGGTACAAAGATTGCACCTGCACCGATCCAACAGTTTTTACCAATGTGAACGGGCGCGTTGTACTGATATCCCTTTTCGCGAAGAGAGGGTAGTATGGGATGGCCTGCTGTTGCCACTGTAACATGTGGGCCGAACATAGTATAATCACCTACGTAAATGTGGGTGTCATCTACGAGAGTCAGACCAAAATTTGCATAAAAGTTATTTCCAAAATGTACGTGTCGACCGCCCCAATTTGAGTAAAGGGGAGGCTCAATGTAACAATTTTCGCCGATTTCTGCAAACATTTCTTTTAAAAGATTATTACGCTTTTGATATTCGGACGGGCGAGTAGCATTAAAGTCATACAATCTTTCAAGACAATCAAATTGCTCTTTTATAAGAGCGTCGTCTGAAGGAAGATAAAGCTCTCCGCTATGGAGTTTTTTAAAAATATCGTTCATAGTTGTATCCTAGTTTTTAAGTGAATGAAGAGGCGCGGGAATCTGTCCGCCGCGGTTTATAAATTTAGCGGGGGAGTAGGTGCTAACCTTCATAACCGGTCCGTTACCCAGAAGACCGCCGAAGGAAAGTTCATCACCCACTGTTTTGCCGATTGCTGGTATTACTCTAACCGCTGTTGTCTTTCCGTTCACCATACCGATTGCCGCTTCGTCGGCAATTATTGCCGAAATAACCTCGTCTGCGGTATCACCGGGAATATTAATCATATCAAGACCAACCGAGCAAACTGCTGTCATAGCTTCAAGTTTTTCAATTGTGAGAGCACCGATGGTAGCGGCATGAATCATTCCTGCATCTTCGGTAACGGGAATAAATGCACCTGAAAGACCTCCGACACGGGAGGATGCCATTACGCCTCCCTTTTTAACTGCGTCGTTGAGCATAGCAAGTGCGGCCGTTGTTCCGCAAGCACCACAGCATTCAAGTCCGATTTCCTCTAAAATATAAGCAACAGAATCACCGACGGCAGGTGTGGGGGCAAGGGAGAGGTCAACTATACCGAAGGGATAACCGAGTCTGTTTGATGCTTCTTGGGCAACAAGCTGACCCATTCTTGTAATTTTAAACGCGGTTTTCTTAATAAGCTCGGCAACACCCGAAATATCAAGACCATTCGATTTTGCAAGTGCAGCTCTTACAACACCGGGACCCGAAACACCAACGTTGATTACAACGTCGGGCTGACCAACACCGTGGAAGGCACCTGCCATAAAGGGATTATCTTCGGGTGCATTACAGAAAACAACAAGCTTGGCAGCACCAATACAGTCGCGTTCTTTTGTCATTTCTGCTGCTTTCTTAACGGTTTTACCCATAAGGGCTACTGCATCAAGGTTAATACCTGTTTTTGTTGAGCCAATATTTACCGAAGAACAAACATGATCGGTACAGGCGAGGGCTTCGGGAATACTCTCTATAAGGGCTCTGTCTGCGCCTGCGAAGCCTTTTTCTACAAGTGCCGAATATCCGCCTATAAAGTTTACTCCAACCTCTTGTGCAGCCTTCTCAAGCGCTAATGCGAACTTTACGGGATTCTGGTCCTTGCATGGGGAAGCCACGATGCCAATAGGTGTTACTGAAATTCGTTTATTAATAATCGGAATACCAAGCTCGGTTTCAATTTGCTCGCATACGGGTACAAGATTGCGTGAAGTGCGAACGATTTTTTGGTAAACTCTTTGGCAAGCCTTATCAATATCGCTATCCATACAGTCGAGCAAAGAAATGCCGAGAGTAACCGTTCTGATATCAAGATTTTCATCTTGTATCATCCTTATAGTTTCAAGTATTTCTTT
This sequence comes from Acutalibacteraceae bacterium, assembly GCA_045638145.1. GTDB lineage: Bacteria > Bacillota > Clostridia > Oscillospirales > Acutalibacteraceae > SFWF01. The sequence continues at coordinate 32,382 of JAZUAU010000015.1, read as the reverse complement.
TGTGTTAATCATTTTGAATCTCCGTTAAATTCTGTGCATTGAATTAAAGATATTTTCATGCATTACGTGAATTTCAAGCGACTGTGCCTTGCCAAGCTCGCTCATTTCATTTTTAAAGGTTGCGAAATCAACATTCATCTCTGAAATATCGCTTAGCATTATCATACAGAACATATCGTCGAAGATGGTCTGTGATACGTCGTTAATGTTTACTTTATGCTCTGCACATTTAGCTGAAACAGCGTTTAAAATTCCGACCTTGTCTTTTCCTACAACTGTGATTATTGCTCTCATAACAGCACTCCTATAAAAATATTGCTATTATATTAACACAAATAAGGCTATTTGTAAATAAATTCTTGTAAATTTGCAATTAGAATGTTATTATATAAAGAAAAGGAGGTTTTTGTCTTGAATACAAAACTTTTAAAGCTATTACAAAAGAATGCAAAATACACAAACGCCGACCTTGCCGTTATGCTCGGCATATCCGAGACAGAGGTTGCGGCTCAGATAGAATCACTTGAAAAGGAAGGTCTTATCCGCGGATATAAGGCGGTTATTGATTGGGAAAAGCTCGATACCTCTTACGTTTCTGCTCTTATTGAGCTAAAGGTTTCTCCTCAGGCAGATTACGGTTTTGAGGAAATCGCAAAGCGAGTTATGAAATATCCCGAGGTTGAAAGCGTTTATCTTATGTCGGGCGGTTTTGACCTTTGCGTAATGGTTAAGAGTAAGACTTTCCAGGAGGTTGCAATGTTTGTTGCTAAGGAGCTTTCTACAATTGATGCCGTTGTCTCCACAGCAACACATTTCGTGCTTCGCAGATATAAGGAGCTTGATGTTATCCTCTGCGACGACCAGAAGGATGATAGAGGGAGATTATCGTTATAATGGATTACAATAAGGTTTTAAACAGCCGTATTGTCGAAGTTAAGCCGTCAGGCATCAGAAAGTTTTTTGATATAGCAGAGCAGATGGAGGACGTTATTTCGCTCGGTGTGGGAGAGCCCGATTTTCCAACCCCGTGGCACATCAGAAGTGCAGGTATACGCTCTCTTGAACAGGGTAAAACTCGCTATACTTCAAATCACGGCTTACTTTCAATGCGTAAGGAAGTTTCAAACTTCATAAATAGAAAATATGGTGTAGAATACGACCCGGAACGAGAAATACTTATTACTGTCGGCGGTAGTGAGGCTATCGACGGCACTATCAGAGCAATCGTTGAGCCGGGCGACGAGGTAATCATACCTCAGCCGAGCTACGTTTGCTACGAACCTATTACAATTCTCGCGGGCGGTACACCTGTAATTATCGAAACAAAGGCAGATGACGAATTCAGAATTACCCCAGAGCAGCTTAAAAAGGCAATTTCGCCTAAAACTAAGGCGCTCATTCTGCCGTACCCTTGTAATCCTACGGGTGCTGTTATGTTAAGGCCCGACCTTGAGGCGATTGCCGAGGTGCTTCGCGGAACCGATATTATTGTTATTTCTGATGAGATTTATTCTGAGCTAACCTTCGGTAAAGAGCGTCACATTTCTATTGCTTCTATAGAAGGTATGAAGGAAAGAACCGTAGTTATTAACGGATTTTCAAAGACCTTCTCAATGACAGGTTGGAGAATGGGATATGCTTGCGGTCCTGCTGCAATTATGGACCAGATTACCAAAATACATCAGTTTGCAATAATGTGCGCACCGACAACCTCGCAGTATGCCGCTATTGAAGCCCTTAAAAACGGCGATGACGATATTGCCACTATGGTCGAGGAGTACGATATGAGAAGACGTCTTATTGTTGACGGTTTTAATAAGCTTGGACTAACCTGCAGAGAGCCTCTAGGTGCTTTCTATGCATTCCCGTGTGTAAAGTCAACCGGAATGACCAGTGATGAATTCTGTGAAAACCTTCTTTATTCAAAGCATGTTGCTATTGTTCCTGGTACTGCATTCGGTAAGGGCGGAGAGGGCTTTGTACGCGCTTCATATTGTTATTCCGTTGAACATATTAAAACTGCACTTGAACGAATTGGGGAATTTCTTAAGGAGATTAGCTAATGGAGCTTTATGCAAAGGTATTTGCTAAACTCAATCTGTATTTAGACGTTACCGCAAAAAGGAAAGACGGGTTTCATGATATTGATTCTGTGATGCAATCAGTAAGCCTTTATGATGAGATTAAAATTTCAAAAACCACTGATGGTGGGGTTAAAATCTCATATCAAGACCCGAAGTTTTACAGAGAAGACGACATTATCTTTAAGGCTTGTGAATTATTTTTCGATTATTCAGGTTGGAAAAGCGGACTTGATATCGCGATTACAAAGAATATACCCACAGTTGCGGGACTTGGCGGCTTTAGCGCAGACGCTGCAGCAGTCCTTAAAATGCTGAATATAATTTCAGGAAAGAATTATTCTGATAAAATCATGCTGCCACTGTGTGCGAAATTGGGCTCTGATGTTCCATTTTGTTATAATGGTGGCACCGCTCGTGTCGGCTCGATAGGTGATGAGCTTTATAAGCTCGATACAGTTAAGCTGTACTTTGTCTTTGTGAAAGAGTACGATAAACAGTCTACGGGCAAAATGTACGCTCAGCTTGACGAGCTGTCTGTACCGCCGTCTGACAAAATCAACGCTATGCTTTTTGCAGTTAATATTCGTGATGTTCGTCTTATGGCAAAATCGGTATACAACGTTTTTGAAAACTGTTGGGATTTTGAAAAAATGACAACAGTTTTTAAAGAGTTTGAGCCCGATAATACTCTGATATGCGGCTCGGGTCCTACGGTAGCAGCTGTATTTACTTCTCACGATAGAGCAATGAAATGCTACGAAGGACTAAAGAGTAAAAAACAATTCGTTTTTTTTGCCGAGAGTATGGACTCGGGAAGCGTTATTGAATAAAACTTTTTAAAACAGTCAAAAATTCAACCGAACATATTTGAAAGGTTGATTATTTTGACACAAAAAAACAGAAAACTTATCGATATATCTTTGGCTTTATCGCTTTCAGTTTGTATTATTCTTTCAATGAGCGGTTTTGCTACCTCCTGTCAGGATATGTATGAGAATATAATCAGAGTACGAATTATCGCAAATTCAAATAGTGAGGAAGACCAAGCACTAAAGCTCAAAATTCGTGATAACGTTTTAGCCGAAACAAAAGAACTCTTTACCGAAGCTGAAAGTTGTGAGGAAGCAGTCGAAATAGCTCAGGAAAATCTTGATTTAATTCAAAATGTTGCACAGCAAACTGTTTTTGATAATGGATATAATTACGAGGTTCAGCTTCGTATTGATAAGGAGTATTTCGACACAAGAGAATACGACAGATTCACCCTTCCTGCTGGTGTTTACGAAACTTTGATTTTCACGATAGGAGAGGGCGAAGGAGAAAATTGGTGGTGCGTTCTTTTCCCACAGGTTTGCGTTGGCTCGTGTGCGGGAAAGCTCACAGATAGCATAAAAGAGAGTTCTGCAGAGTACGCAGAGAAGGCTCCAAAGTACCGTATAAAGTTCAAGGTGGTCGAAATTTTTCAAAAATTTATAAAATTCAAGTAAAAAACTCTTGCATTTTGGGAAAAGCTGTGATAATATCATAATGTTATCGAGATTTGAAAGGAGTGTCACTGCATGAAACAGGGAGTTCATCCTAATTACGAAAAAACAGTTATCAGATGTGCTTGCGGTGCAGAATTCGAAACCTGCTCCACAAAGAAAGACATCCGTTTGGATATTTGTTCTAAATGTCATCCGTTCTTTACCGGCAAACAGAAGCTTGTTGATACCGGCGGACGTGTAGACAGATTCAATAAGCGTTTCGGCTTATAAGGCAAATATTTCTGCCGCAACCACAAGTTACTGTGGTTGCGGTTTTTTCGTATATTTCGTGTTAGGAGGTGCGACTTTGGAGGTTTACAAAACCATACTTGGAGAAGCGTCATCGGAATTCACCGAAAAGCATTCGCGTTTTCTCGGATATATTCGTCATACCGAAACCGAAGAGGAAGCTGTGGCTTTCCTTGAGGAAATACGTAAGCTAAACAGTGATGCAAGACATAATATATATGCCTATGTTTTAAATGCTGACCACAGGTCGCGCTTTTCAGATGACGGAGAGCCGCACGGCACTGCGGGAAAACCCACGCTTGATATTCTTAACGGCTATGAACTGAAAGATGTTACTGTTGTTGTGACAAGATATTTTGGCGGCATACTGCTTGGCACTGGCGGACTTGTGAGAGCATATTCAAAGGCGGTTAAGGATGCCATAGATGCTGCAGAACAGGTGCTTATGGTACCGGGCGATATTATCGAATCCCACTGTAATTATTCATTATATGATAAATTTGAAAATATATTAAAGGATTTTGATGCAGAAGTAATCGAAACAAATTTTTCGGATAGGGTAGACCTTAAATTCTCTGTTACCAAAGCAGTTAGTGAAAGATTTATAGAAACCGTTCGCGAGAAGCTTTCTTCTCGCGTTATATGTGAGATTATAGGTGAAAAGTATTCTAAAGAAAAAATTTCTGTAAAATAAGAGGTTTTTTGAACTTTTTTAAGTATATTATCTATGAAAGGGTGATTTTATGTCTTCGCCTCGCGAAATTACCGAAAATAACGAGAAACTTATATTTTCAGAATATGCTAAACTCTCTTCCGAAACAAGGGGGAGGGCGCGCCTTGAAGAGAAGGACAACCTTCGTACAGATTTTCAGCGCGACCGCGACAGAATAATTCACTCAAAGTCATTCAGACGCTTAAAACACAAAACCCAAGTTTTCTTATCGCCCGAATCAGCCCATTACAGAACAAGGCTTACGCATACTTTAGAGGTTAGCCAGATTGCCCGCACTATTGCGAGAGCGCTTCGACTAAATGAAGATTTAACCGAAGCTATTGCGCTTGGTCACGATCTCGGGCACACCCCTTTCGGTCACGCAGGCGAGCGCGCACTTAATAAGCTGGCCCCCTTTGATTTTACTCATTTTGAACAGAGTGCACGCGTATGTGAGAGGCTTGAAAATAATCTTAAAGGTCTTAATCTTACCTTCGAGGTGCTTGACGGAATCAGAAATCATACGAGAGGTGATTGGCCAACAACTATAGAAGGCAAGATTGTCAGGGTATCCGACCGCATCGCCTATATTAACCACGATATAGATGACGCTATCCGTGGAGATATCATTGACGGCGACGATATACCCTTTGATATCCGGTACACTCTCGGAAATTCCAATAGCGACAGAATTGATACTTTAGTAAACTCGGTTGTTGATAATAGCGTAACCGATATAAATATGTCAGAGGAGGTTGGAGAAGCATTTGATGTTCTTCACGAATTCCTTTTTAACAGTGTTTACCGCAATCCCAAAGCAAAGGCTGAGGAATCAAAGGTAGACGGAATAATTGAAGGACTTTATACCTACTTCCGTGATAATCCCCAGTGCTTACCCCTCGAATTTTCTGTTATAGCAAATGAAGAGGGAATAGACAGAGCTGTTGTTGACTATATCGCAGGAATGACGGACGACTTTGCCGTTTATAAATATAAAGAAATCTACATACCTAAATCGTGGGGATTTGATAAATAATTTAGGTTATGACCAAAACTCGGGACTGTAAATGAAGCACATTAAGATGAGGAGGGATAAATATGGCAATTCCAAGCTCGATTATTGAAGAAATTAAATATCGAAATGATATTGAATCGGTTATATCTTCTTATATAACTCTAAAAAGACGCGGAAAGAATCTTATCGGACTTTGTCCCTTCCACGGCGAGAAAACGCCCTCTTTTACTGTTTATCCCGAAAATGGCAGTTTTTACTGTTTTGGTTGTAAGGTCGGCGGAGATGTTTTTACTTTTGTAAAAAACATCGAAAACCTCGATTATATAGAGGCTGTAAAGCTTCTTGCCGACAGATGTGGAGTTGTAATACCCGAAAACGGATATGATAATTCAATGTCTGACCTAAAGAACAGGATTTATGAGATTAACCGTACTGCTGCAAAATTTTATAATTCTTATATGAATGAATCTGGTGGAACATGGGCGGCTGAGTATTTCGCAAAGCGTGGTCTTTCCCCACAAACAGTTCGCTCATTCGGACTTGGTGCAGCACCCGATAGCTGGGATGCTCTTGTTAAACACTTAAGAGCAAAAGGCTATACTGATGATGAAATGATAGGCGCAAACGTTGCGACAAAGGGCAGAAACGGCGGATGTTACGACCGTTTCAGAAACAGAGCAATGTTCCCGATAATTAACGTTCGCGGAAATGTTATAGGCTTCAGCGGAAGACGCCGTGGTGAAAACAAAGAGGAGGCAAAATACGTTAACACCTCAGATACCCCTGTTTATAAAAAGAGTCAGAATCTTTTTGGTATAAATATTGCAAAGTCTTATTGCAGTGAAACATTAATTCTGGTTGAAGGAAACCTTGATGTTATTTCCCTTCATCAGGCTGGCTTTAAAAACACCGTTTGCCCTCTTGGTACCGCTTTTACACCCGAGCAAGCCAATCTTATCACAAGATATACTAACGAGGTTTATATTTGTTTTGACGCTGACGAGGCAGGACAAAAGGCTGTAGAAAAGGCGATTGAGATCTTTTCAAATACAGGAATCAGCGTAAAGGTTGTTTTGATACCTGATGGAAAAGACCCCGACGAGTTTCTCAAAAATAATTCGCCTGCTGCCTTTCGGAAATTAATTGATTCGGCGGTTTCCGCAACTGAATTTAAGCTTTTAAAGGTTGCGGGTGGCGTTGATCTTGACTCGGATAATGCAAAGATAAAATACCTAAATCAAGCAGCTGAGATTTTAGCCCGCACAACCGACCCGATTGAAGCAGATTATTACACCTCTAAGCTTTCCGAGAAATACGGAATTTCAAAAGTAGCTATTAAAGCAAAGGTTGATGAAATCAAAAAGAAGACTGTCGCAACCAAGCAGAGGCGTGAGATAACTGCAATGGTTGAGCCTAAATTTGACCGTAATGATGTTAATCCTGAGCGCCGAGGCAATGAGAGAGCTGTCAGCGCCGAGGAAACGGTACTGTCTATCCTTATGAAGCATCCCGACCTTGTCGGTTTTACAAAGCAAAACATTAGCGTAGAGGATTTTGTTTCATCACTAAATAAAAGACTGTTAACAACGCTATTTAAATTTTATGATGAAATGAAAAGCTTTGATTTCTCAATTATCGCAACTATGTATTCTGATCAAGAGATAGGCTACATTTCTAAACTCTTAAATACAGGATTTGCCGATAATAATCCAAAAGGCGCTTTAAATGTTGCATTTGATGTTCTGAAAACTGAAAAAATTAACAACGGAGCTATTCCCGAATCTAACGACGATTGGGGAGAGGCTCTCTCTAAAATAGCAAAAAATAATATGTCAGCAATGAATAAAAGGGGAATTTAAAATGAATACAGAAGAAAAGAAAATAAAGGATGCTATAGACAATCCTGAAGAGGTTAAAAATGAGGAGGAAAATGATATATCTTTTGATGATATAGAAGCTGCTCCCGATGACCTTGGAGAGCTTTTCAACGAGCCGCCGCTTCTTGATCTTTTTGACGATGAGCCTAGTGAGGATGACCTCAAGTTTGAGGAAATGAATGTTGATAATATTGAAGACGACCTCAATTTTGATAATGTTTCTCTTGATGACCCTGTAAAGGTGTATCTCCGTGAAATTGGTCGTGTTCCACTTCTCAATACTGATGAAGAGATAGAACTTGCTATTAAAATTAGCGAGGGCGATGAAAAGGCAAAGCAACGTCTTACCGAAGCAAATCTTCGTCTTGTTGTAAGTATTGCAAAGAAATATGTTGGCCGTGGAATGTACTTCCTTGACCTTATTCAGGAGGGTAACGTTGGTCTTATTAAGGCTGTTGATAAGTTTGACCACACTAAGGGCTTTAAGTTCTCTACCTATGCAACATGGTGGATAAGGCAGGCAATTACTCGAGCTATAGCAGACCAGGCGAGAACCATTAGAATTCCCGTTCATATGGTTGAAACAATTAATCGCCTCAAAAAGGTACAGAGTCAGCTTCTCCACGAAAACGGCTATGAGCCGACCGAGGAACTTATTGCCGAGAAAATGAATCTTCCCGTTGAGCGCATCCGCGAGATTATGCGTGTAGCTCAGGAGCCTGTTTCTATGGAAACCCCTATCGGACCCGAGGAAGACTCTCGCCTTATGGACTTTATCCGTGACGAAGATGCTCTCGCTCCTGACGAAGCCGCGCTCAAGACAATTACAAACGAGGATATTGACAGTGTTCTTAAAACCCTGACTCCAAGAGAAGAAGCAGTTATCAGGCTTCGCTTTGGTCTAAAAGATGGCAGAAGCCACACCCTTGAGGAGGTAGGACTTGAGTTTGATGTCACCCGAGAGCGTATCAGACAGATTGAAGCAAAAGCACTTCGTAAGCTTCGCCATCCCGTACGCAGCAATAAATTCAAAGACAGATAAGGAATATTTTTAATGACATATTCATATAAAACTAATGGGACTTGCTCTCGTCAAATTAAATTCGATATTGAGGATGGTAAGGTTTACAATATTGAATTTTTTGGTGGATGCAACGGTAATTTAAAGGGAATCGGCGCAATTTGTGAAGGTATGAGCGTTGATGAGGTAATCGAAAGGCTCGACGGAATAAAATGCGGATTCAAAAGCACTTCTTGTCCCGACCAATTGGCAAAAGCACTCGCGGAAGCCAAAAATAAAGCAGGTGACTAAATGTACGATGAAGATATAAAGATTGCTGGTAACAAACCTAGCCAGAGCGTAAGACAAAATGCAATGGCAACAAGCCACGATGCCGTACTTGATGAAAAGGAAATACTGACGGCTGAAAACTTCGGTAAAAGAATTGCCGAGGAGTTTCGTGCTGCCTCTACCGCACATAGTGATGCTGTTGAAGAACAGGACGAAAACATGCTTATACAACGTCATTTGCTTCTGTCATTCACCGTCACCATCGGCGTTGAAACATATATTAAAAGCGAAGCCGCTCAAGGTGTTGCTTTAAAGAGCTTCCTTGATACGGTAAAAGATACTGCTCCTGATTTGTATAAATATACATCTGATACAGGTGCGTTTTCCTTTTACTACCTTGCACACAGGCGGGGTAGCGAGGTTGAACGCCGTATAGGTCAAACCTTTGCAATGCTCTGCGCACATGACGGAGATCCAATTTATCAGGAACTTGGCGAGGTGCTTTATTGCTGGTTCTCTTCCCGCATAAAAACCCTCACCGAAGAGTTCGGACTTAGCTGAACCATCACCCTTTCACGGCATATACTGTTGTGAAAGGGTGATTATTATTCCAACTATATATTTAAGTCCGTCAACGCAGGAATTTAATCCATACGTTAACGGAGGTAACGAAGAACAGTATATGAACCTAATTGCTGATGCGATGATCCCATATCTTGATGCATCGGGTATCGGGTATGTGAGAAATACTCCTGATATGACAGCAGGCTCATCAATAGCTGCCTCCAACAGAGGCAATTATGATTTGCACCTGGCTATACACTCAAACGCATCTGCCGACGGTAGCGCTATGGGTACCGAAGCATACTACTATCCGTTCAGCAGTAGGGGACAGAGGTTTGCTGAAATTGTAGCAAATAATTTTAAGATAATTTATCCATATCCGAATCTTGTCGAAACAGTACCGACCACAACCCTTGGAGAGGTTACGAGAACAAAAGCACCTTCTGTACTTGTTGAGGTTGCTTATCACGATAACCCCGAGGATGCAGATTGGATAAAAGCGAATATTAACAATATTGCAAAAAATCTTGTAATATCGTTAACCGACTACTTTAATATTCCCTTTAATGAGCCTATGGGAACAAGCACTACAGGAAAAGTAACGACAATGGGCGGCAATCTTAATCTGCGCGAACGACCCGATATTTACAGCAGAATTATCGGAAAAATTCCAAACGGTCAAAGCGTCACCATTCTTAATATGGCAGGGGATTGGTATCTGGTAAGATACCATGGCAAAACAGGATACGTTAATAAATTTTATATTACCTTAAACGGGAGATAAATTCTCCCGTTTTTTGTTTGTTTATGCTTGTAATTTATTGTTTTTAAGTGTATAATGCTTTAAAAGGGGTTATTTTGTTTTTAGAATGGAGTGTCTTTCTTGTTATTCGATATTATTCAGCATCCTGGAAGCATTAGCCTTATAGACGTTATTGTAAGAATTGTCTCTGCTGTAGCGGTAATTTTTCTCACAATGCCCATTCACGAGTTTGCTCACGCATGGGCCGCAACTAGACTTGGCGACCCTACCCCACGATATCATGGTAGACTCAGCCTAAACCCATTTAATCATATTGATTATATGGGTGCACTATGCATAATACTTTTCGGCTTCGGATGGGCAAAGCCCGTTTCAGTAAATCCCAGAAACTTTGATAATCCTAAGGTTGGAATGGCAGCAACTGCATTTGTGGGACCTCTTTCTAATCTTTTGGTTGCATTTGTATCAATCTTTCTTTTTTTCGGTACCGCAAAGGCTTATTTTTCGGTAGGTATTACTGCTTTAGCTTATGTTGCCGATTTCTTTTACTTTGTAGCAAGTATCAATGTCTCTCTTGCTGTATTCAATTTGATTCCCGTACCGCCGCTTGACGGTTCGCGTCTTCTTGGTGTAATTCTTCCTGATAGAATTTATTATAAGGTGATGCAGTATGAACGCTATCTTTATTACGCAGTGCTTGCTTTGATAGTTGTTGGCGCATTTGACCTTCCGCTCAATATTGCATCAACTAAAATTTTGAATTTGCTTTCTCTTTTACCGGAAAAAATATTTTTTTAGGATGTTTTAATGGAAAACGTAATTCTTTATAAAACTGAGGGCTTCGAAGGTCCTTTTGACCTTTTGCTTTCGCTGATAGCTAAAAATAAACTCAATATTTACGACATTAAGCTATCGGTGCTTATCGAGCAATATCTTGAACAGATAAAACTTATGCAGGACAATGAGATGGATGTTGCCAGCGAATTTCTTGAGATGGCTTCGCGTCTTATCTATATGAAGACTGTAAGCCTTCTTCCAAAGCACGAAGAGATTGAAGAGCTTAAAAAGGAGCTTACCGGTGAGCTGCTTGAGTATCAGGTTTGCAAGCAGATGGCAGCTAAATTTGGTACTATGACCGCCGGATTTGACCGATTTGTACGAGCACCTGAGCCTGTCGAGGTGGACAAGACATACGATCTTATCCACGATAATTCCGATATTTTCAATGCCTATATCAATGCTCTCGGCAGAATAGACCGCAGAATGCCGCCCTCACAAAAAGCGTTTACAAAAATCGTAGCCAAGAAGATTTATTCCGTTTCCTCTAAAATTATATTTGTTATGAGAAATCTTTGGAGCGGCAGTAAAAGAAAGATTAATTCTCTTTATATGTCTTCCAAAAACCGCTCAGAGCTTGTTGCAACCTTCCTTGCACTGTTAGAGCTTGTTAAGGCAAACCGTGTGCATGTAAGCGGAGAAAACGAAGATATGGAAGTTGAGCTTATTAAGGAGAAAAAGAAGTAATGGAAAGAATTGAACTTATTAAGGCGGTTGAAGCCGTTCTTTTTGCCGGCGGTGAGCCTATTTCTCTCGGCAGAATTTCAGAAGTATTTGAACTTCGTGAAAAGGATGCTCGTCAGCTTCTTGATGAGGTTATAACCCATGTTAATACTGCCGATTTAGGACTTGAACTTATCCGTCTTGATGATAGCTATCAGCTTGTGTCTAGAATTGAATTTGCACCCTATATCAAGAGTGCATTTGAGATTAAAAGAAGAACACCCCTTTCTTCTGCTGCGCTTGAAGTGCTTGCCGTTGTAGCGTATAATCAGCCCGTAACCCGTGCTTTTATCGAGCAGGTGAGAGGTGTTGACTGCTCGGCGGTTGTTTCTACCCTAATTGAAAAAGACCTTATTGAAGAGCGTGGCAGATTAGAGCTTCCCGGAAGACCACTACTTTACGGAACAACAAAAAACTTCCTTCGTTGCTTCTCACTTTCTTCGTTGGAAGAGCTTCCGCCCCTTCCCGATAAAACACCTACGGTTAATGATTATGCCGAGCAGCTTGAGATTGAAAACGGCCTTTCTGAATAATTTTTCTTTCTTTGCAAATAATTTTTGAGGTGATTATTTGATTGGCTGGTTCATATTAGGCATCATTCTTGCCGTTATATTTGTTGCACTTTTTTCTAAGATTCAAATTCATCTTGAAATCGCAAAGGATACCGAGCCTGTTTTTAGTGTAAAGTTTCTTGGAATTAGATTATATAATTTTTCCGAGGAAAAGAATACAGACTGGCAAGATAGCGAAGAAAAGGGTAACAAACAAAAGAAAAGTAAGCTTAATCTTAAAAAACATATAAATACCTACGACGATGTTATTGAGCTTTTACACACTATAAAGAATATTCTTTTAAGGTTTAAAAGGCTTATTAAAAACGTGGTTATTAAAAATACTGAAATGGAGCTTGTTGTAGTTGGAAGCGATGCTGCCGCTACTGCACTGTTATACGGCACTGCTTGTTCTTCGGTATATCCGATTATTAATCTTTTATCGGAATGTTTCACCTTTATGCCTGATAAAATTAACGTCTCGGCAGGATTTGCCGCAAAAGAGATGAAATTTGCTCTTAAAACTGATTTTAGCGTAAGGGTAATACATTTGCTGACATTCTTTGTTTCAATTGTAATAGAGATTTTCAAACTTAAAAAGGAGTTAGAATAATATGGCAGATCGTAATATTGAAGGAATTATGAATATTACCATGGAGAACCTTAAGGCTCTCGTAGACGCTGACACAATAATAGGTACACCTGTTGTTGTCGGCGAGGTTACTCTTATTCCTGTGTCAAAGGTTGCTTTCGGACTTGCTACCGGCGGCTCTGATTTCCCGACAAAGGAAAGCGCTGTCTTCGGCGGCGGCGGTGGTGCAGGCGTATCCGTTACACCAATAGCTTTCATCTGTGTTAGCGGCACCAACGTTAAAATGCTTCAGGTTAACGAGGACAGAACACCGGTTGACAAGCTTATTGAATCAGCTCCCGAGCTAATTGGCAAGGTTAAAGAGTTTTTAACAAAGAAAACCGTAATAGAAGAATAAAATAGCCCTTCAATCAGTAAGATTTTATTGATTGGAGGGAATTCTTATAAAAAAATTCAGTTTAATTTTAGCGATTGTTTTAATATTATTGACATCTTCTATACCTGCAAATGCCTTGTCGGATACCTCAGCTTCGTCTGTTGTAATTAATGCAGATACACTTGAAATTTTGTATGAAAACGACCCTTGTACCAGGCGCTCAATGGCAAGCACCACAAAAATTATGACTGGATTGATTCTTGCGGAATCTGGAAGACTTGATGAAACGGTTGTCTGCAGTGTGAAAGCCGTAACTGTTGAAGGCTCTGCTATGGGGCTGAAAGCTGGGGACAAAATAACTGGTAAAGACCTGCTTTATGGACTTATGCTTATGTCGGGTAACGACGCGGCTAATGTGATTGCTGAATTTTTAGCAGGCTCTAACGAAAGATTCGCCGAGATTATGAACAAAAAAGCGAAAGATCTCGGACTTGAAGATACAAATTTTGTAACCCCTTCGGGGCTTGATGATGACAATCATTACACTACCGCGTACGACCTTGCAAAGCTTACCGCTTACGCACTAAAAAACCCTGATTTTAAGGATGCTTGCTCAAGAAGTCAGGTGAGCATTAGATTTGGTAACCCGACCGTTAAGTATACTATTACCAATCACAACAGACTTCTCAAAGAATATAAAGGCTGCATAGGTGTAAAGACGGGATTTACTAAGAAATCGGGCAGATGTCTTGTTTCTGCGGCAGAGCGTGACGGTAAAACCATTATTGCAGTAACACTCAAAGACCCCAATGATTGGCGTGACCATAAAGAATTGCTTGACCACGGATTTGACAAGCTTGAATCTGTGACCTTTAGTTGCGAAAAATTTATTAGCACCCCGATTATAAACGGTGATGTGGAATGTTTTCTTGGATATGAAGATATAACCGTATCCTGTCTTGAACAAAATATAGATAAATTATCGATTGAAATTATAAAACCTGACTATCTTATTGCGCCGATTAAAGAAGGAAGTAAGATTGGTAGGGTAGAGGTGCTTTTTAACGGAAGGGTTATTGCCGCAACAGAGCTTTTTGTTACATGCACTGCACTACCGACAGAATATAAAAAACCGTGCTTAAAAGAACTGATTTTATCGGTTTTCATAAAAATGATTAAAACCTTTTAGGAGAAAAAAATGAAGGACAATAAAGTAAGGCTTCAAAAATTTATTGCAGATAACGGTATCGCTTCACGCAGAAAGGCAGAGGAGCTTATCGCAGAGGGCAGGGTAAAGGTTAACGGAAAAGTTGCTTCTATCGGAGATAAGGTAGATCCTATCCGTGATAATGTTCAGGTGCGTGGAAAGGTTGTTCGTGTAAATACCGAGAAAAAATATATTATGCTACATAAACCTCGTGGTTTTGTTACAACTATGTCAGATGAGCTTGATCGCAAGTGTGTAGCAGAGCTTGTAAAAGATGTACCTATCAGAGTATTGCCAGTTGGCAGACTTGACCGCAATTCTGAAGGTCTTCTTATAATGACTAACGATGGTGACCTTGCAAATAAGCTTACTCATCCGTCTTCTCACGTAAATAAAACATATCGTGTTACGGTAAACGGCAAGGTTAGTGATGAGCAGGTTGACAAAATGTGCATAGGAATTGACATTGATGGCGACGGTAGACTAACCGAGCCTTGCGATGTTTTTGTTATCGAGAGGAAGTCTGACAGAACTGTGCTGAATTTCATTATTCATGAAGGAAGAAATCGTCAGATTAGAAAAATGTGCGAAAAGGTAGGGCTTGAGGTAATACGACTTAAACGTACCGAAATTGCCGGTGTAAAGCTTGGAATGTTAGGTGTTGGAAAATGGCGAGACCTTAACGAAAAAGAGCTAAATCGCCTTGTAAATATCTCGGCCTCGAAAAAAGATAAGTAGTCTTTTGATTATATGAAATTTTTTATAAATTTCATTAAATTTCTCTTGTTTTATTTTTATTATGTGTTATAATACTATACTGAAATAAATTGGCATTTTTTACTATCCGGAGGATGATAAATATTATGTTGGACAGTTTAAAAAGATTTCAGAACGAGAACGATGCTCTTGCCGCAACAACAGCAAGAAAGCGTCTTGCAATGCTTTTTGATGAAGGTTCTTATCACGAGCTTGATCGCTTTATGAAGCATGACGACACCGAGTGCGAAGTTGTTGCTGCATTCGGTGAAGTTAACGGAATGAGTGTTTATGCCTTCTCGCAGAGCATTGATATAAATAAGGGAGCTATGGGTAAGGTACAGGCCTCTAAGATTTTACAGCTTTACGATATGGCTGCTAAGACAGGCACTCCCGTAGTCGGCTTCTTTGATTCTAACGGCGCTCATGTTGATGAAGGAATTCAGGCTCTTGAGGCATACGGCTCTCTTATTAAAGCTGCAGGCAATCTTTCTGGTGTAGTTCCTCAGATTTCGGTTGTTGCAGGTCCTTGTATTGGTAGTGCGGCGGTACTTGCAACGGTTGCCGATGTTCTTATTGTTGAAAAGGATGCAGAGTTCTATGTTGCATCTCCTGCGTTTTCTGATCAAAATGAAGATGACACAGATACTGTTTATCTTGCGGGAAAGAACGGCACCGCTTCAATCGTAGCTGAAAGTGATAAGGATGCAGTTGGTAAGGTTATTGAGCTTTTATCATTCCTTCCTTCAAACAACCTTTCTGTTCCGCTTTATGCTGAACCCATTGCTCCAAAGGGGGGCGATGATGCACTTGATATGGTAATCGATGAGGGCAGCTTTCTTGAAATCAATAAGCTTTCTAACCGTTCCATCAGAACAGGCTTTGCAAGAATTGGCGGAGCTCCCGTTGGTATTATTAAGACCGAAAGCTCAAAGCACGACGGATATTTCAGCGTGCTTGCAGCAAGAAAGGCCGCAAGATTTGTTCGCCTTTGCGATGCATATTCCATTCCGATTATCAATTTTGTTGACTCTCTCGGTATTGATGCTTCTGAAAGCTACAGAAGAGCAGGTGACGTAAGAAGTCTTTCTGTTTTAACTCTTGCTTATTCCGAGGCTACCACACCCAAGATTACTCTTGTAACAGGTAACGCAGTTTCTTCTGCCTACATTGCGTTTGTATCTAGTGCCGCTAATCCCGATATGGTATTTGCTTGGCCCGAAGCAGTTATTGGTACCTTAGAACCAATGACCGCCGTTCAGCTTCTTTATAAGGACAGGCTTGAAGCAGGCGAATCAAGAGAAGAACTTGAAAAAGAATACGCAAAAGAGCAGTGTTCTCCCTTTAATGCAGCAGCTTACGGTTATGTTGACGATATTATCGAGCCTGCTGCTACCTACGAAAAAATCGTTCGTGCACTTGATCTTCTTTCGTCTAAGCGCGTGTCTAAGATGAATAAAAAGCATACAAACATTCCACTTTAATTTTTGGAGGGTATAAATAATGAAACAGTTAAAAATCACCGTAAACGGTACAACTTATGATGTAATGGTTGAAGAGGTTGGCGCTTCTTCTGTACCTGTAGCTTCTCCTGTTCAGGCTGCCGCTCCAGTGGCAGCTCCTGCACCTGTTACTGATTCCGCTCCTGCCGCTGCACCGGCACCTGCTGCTGCCCCTGCAGGCCCCGTAACCGGCGAGCCCGTTGTAGCTCCTATGCCCGGCACAATTCTTTCTGTAAACGTAACTGCAGGTCAGTCCATTTCTAAGGGTGACGTACTTTGCGTTCTTGAGGCTATGAAGATGGAAAACGAAATTTTTGCAGACCGCGACGGTGTTGTTGAGGCTGTATCTGTTTCTAAGGGTGAGTCTGTTGAATCCGGACAGACCCTCGTTGTTATTAAATAATCACGAAAGAGGTAATTTTCAGTGGCAAAAATTGGTATTACTGAAACCGTACTCAGAGACGCTCATCAGTCACTTATAGCAACTCGTATGTCTATGGATGACATGCTTCCCATGCTCGATGACCTTGACAAGATTGGCTATCATTCTCTCGAATGCTGGGGTGGCGCTACCTTTGATAGCTGTCTCAGATTCTTAAACGAAGACCCGTGGGAGAGGCTTCGCACCATCCGCCAGCATTGTCCCAATACCAAGCTTCAAATGCTTTTCCGTGGACAGAATATGCTTGGCTATCGTCACTATGCAGACGACGTTGTTGAATATTTCGTTCAGAAGTCGGTTGCAAATGGTATTGATATTCTTCGTATATTCGATGCTCTTAATGACTTCAGAAACCTTGAAACTGCTATCAACGCAGCAAAGAAGGAAGGCGCTCATACTCAGGCTGCTATTTCCTATACAACAGGTCCTATTTTCGACCTTGAGTATTATAAGAGCTATGCTAAGCAGCTTGAAAACGCAGGTGCTGACTCTATCTGTGTAAAGGATATGGCAGGTCTTCTTACTCCTTACGGCACCTATGACCTTGTAAAGGCTCTTAAGGAAACCGTTAAGGTTCCGATTCAGGTTCACACCCACTATACTTCAGGTCTTGGTTCAATGGTTCTTCTTAAGGCTGTTGAGGCAGGTGCAGACGTTGTTGACACTGCAATTTCGCCCCTTGCACTAGGTACCTCCCATGCAGCAACCGAATCTATCGTTGCAGCACTTGAAGGTACAGAGTACGATACTGGTCTCGACCTTGAAGCACTCAGCAATATCGCTAAATATGTTTCTACTCTTCGTGAGAAATATATCGAAAGCGGACTTCTTAACCCCAAGATGCTGGGCGTTGACGGAAAGACTCTTATCTATCAGGTACCCGGCGGTATGCTTTCAAACCTTGTTTCTCAGCTTAAGCAGGCAGGCAAGGAAGACAAGCTTTCTGAGGTTCTCGCTGAGGTTCCGGCTGTTCGTGCAGACTGCGGCTATCCTCCGCTCGTAACTCCTTCTAGTCAGATTGTCGGCACTCAGGCTGTTTTCAACGTAATTAACGGCGAGCGCTACAAGATGGTTACTAAGGAGTTTAAGGGACTCGTTCGCGGTGAGTACGGTAAAACTCCTCTTCCGATTGACCCTGAGTTCAGAAAGAAGATTATCGGCGATGCGGAGCCTATTGATTGCAGACCTGCTGATTTAATAGAGCCCGAGCTCGACAAGATTCGTGAGGAAGCAAAGCAGTGGATTGAGCAGGAGGAAGACGTTCTTTCTTATGCGCAGTTTGGTCAGGTTGCCGTTAAATTCTTTGAAGACCGCAACAACAAGAAGTATAAGGTAGACGCAGAGCATGCCGATGCAGCATCTGCAGTTCACCCCATTTAAAAAACAGTTGCATTATTTTCTGTTTTGTGTTATAATCTCTTTCGTTACATTGAATGAAGACTTTATGGAGGTTATGTAAATGATCGTTTGGCAGATTGTTTTAGGTTCTTTACTTTTAATCGCTTCTATCGTTGTTGTTGCTGTTGTTCTTCTTCAGCAGGGTCACAGACAGGGAATCAGCGGTGCTATTTCGGGCGGCGCAGATACCTTCCTTTCTAAGACCAAAGCGAGAACTCTTGATGCAACACTTTCTAGAGTTACAAAGTACATTGCAATCGGATTTTTTGTTTTAGTTCTTGTTGCAAATGTCGTATTTGCGATTGTTTCTAAAGTAAAATAGTTTTAAAAGGCAACGCGAAAGTGTTGCCTTTTTTCATATCTAAATTAGAATCCTCATAATCCTTAAATAAGATTGTGAGGATTTTTTATGATATTTATTCAAAGCTTTTTATTAATTGTTTCATCTGTTTATACCGTCTTACTTTTGCTATATGCGTATAATAGCGGTTCGTTTATACGCATACTCACTTTTAATGGGTTTACCGGTCTATTTGTAATGATGGTGTTGTTTCTTGCAAAAAAAATTATGGGTATTTCCGTTTTTATTAACATATATACAATCTTGCTGTCCGTAATTTGGGGCATACCCGGTGTTATAATGCAAATAATATTCAATATATTTTTATAGTATTTCTCTTTATTCTTTATGAGATTTGTATTATAATAAGAATATCAATGAAAAGGAGTTTGAAATGCTTAGGTTTGTTTTAGGAAGAGCTTGCAGCGGTAAATCTAGATATATTGTCGAAACTGCAGCTAAAGAGTCTCTGAGCAGTGAGGTCATAATAATCGTTCCCGAGCAATTTACATATGAGACCGAACGAGCGGTTTTGCATACACACAGCTTTAATAGTGATAACATTAGCGTTATGTCTTTCACAAAGCTATACCGTGAGGTTTCGCGTCTTCGTGGTTTTGGCAAATTGCCTGTTATGAGCGATGGTGAAAGAACCCTTATAACCGACATGGCAATAAAGACTTGTTCCGACCGCTTAACTGTTTTTTCAAAATTTGCAGATTATTCTGATTTTGCGTTAGGTGTTGCTGATTTGATCCGTGATATTAAATTTGCCGACGTTACCTCAGAAGAACTAAACAAAGCCGCCGATAAGTTAACCGGCGCCTGCGCCGCAAAGATAAGAGATATTTCGATTATTTTAGCTACCTACGACACACTTATATCTGAAAAATTTATAGATCCTTCCGATTACTTAACAAGACTTTCAAATCTTCTTCAGTATTTTGATTATTTTAAGGGTAAAAAGGTATATTTTGATTCCTTTACAGGCTTTACGGGTCAACAGTATAAGATTATCAAAAAAATAATCTCAACTGCAGACGAGGCAGTATTTTCTTTTTGTACCGATGATATTAAGAAAAAAGACATTAACATCTTTTTTAATATTAATGAGGCTGCCAGAAAAATACTAAGCTTTGCAAAAGAACTGAATATAGCGGTATCCGATGCTGTGGATTTAGATAGAAGTTATTATAAAAGTGATACACTTAAAAGTCTTGAAAAGTCATTTACTGATGCAGACATCAGCAAATTTAACAACGATGGTTCACTTAATATTTATTCATGCACAAACCCTCGCGAAGAGGTTTATGCTGCAACCTCACTTATAAGGTATCTTGTTGATAATGAAAACTATAGGTACCGTGATTTTATAGTTGTTGCGCGAAATGCCGATGATTATAAGAACCATTTTGATATATTTGCAAAGAAAAACGATATACAGTGCTTCTTTGATAAAAAAATCAACCTTTGCGATACACTGCTTTACGTATACCTAAATTCGCTTATTCAGTCAGCTCTTATCTACACAACCGAAAATATTTTGAATTTTATAAAGTGCGGATTCATTTGCTTTAGCGAAAGTGACGTTTACGCCCTCGAAGACTATATTTTTGTTTGGGGTATAACGGGTGCCGACTGGTCTAAGGAATGGACAATGCATCCCAAGGGGCTTAACAAGACCGAGTTTAAGGAATCGGATACCCAAACTCTTTCCCGTATCAATGCTTTAAGAGAAGAGGTAAACAAAAAACTTACCGCTTTTCGTAAGGCCTTCTTTGGTGATGCCCCAAATAGAGCCGAGGCACTATATAAATTTCTTAAAAATGAAAAAATCGACAAATATTTAGCAAAGATTTGTCTTGAGTACGAAGCTGCTAACGACAGATTCAGTGCGTCAACGCTACGCCAGTCGTGGGATGCAGTTATGAATATTTTAAATTCAATTTCAAAGCTTTATAGCGGAAATATCACAAATGAAGCCTTTGCAAAAGTGTTTAAGATCTGCTGTAAAACCGTAGATCTTGCAAACGTACCGCAAATGCTTGACGAGGTTACCTTTGGAAGCGCAGATAGAATTAGACCTTCCAAGCCTAAGGTATGTATTATTCTTGGAGCGAATCAGGGTGTTTTTCCAAATAATTCGACTAATAGTGGCATACTTTCGCTTTCGGATAAACGAAAGATAGAAGAAGTGAATATTTCCGAAGAGGGCGAAACTGTAAAGAATATATCCTTTAACGACAACGAAATCAAAAGCTCGGTAGAAGAAAACTATCTTGTTTATTCTATGTGTTGCTGTCCCGTGGACAAAACGGTAATATTTCTTTCTGAAAAAACTATGTCGGGTGAAAAGCTAGAGCCTTCCGGTTTTGTTACCGACATTTGTTCTTGTATAAATGAGAGTGTAAGCAAATTTAATCCAATGGATGAAATCTTTTTGCCCAAAACCCCAGAATCAGCTTTTTTCTTGTTGCCCGAGCTTAATGGGGACAGCTTTGAAACTGTGAAAGCTTCGCTATCCGGTACAGAGGAGTTTGCGGAAAAAATCGCATCCTTTGATAAGAGTAAATTTAATGATAACAAAGAGCTGTCGCTCGTAACTGCCAGCAAGCTGTTTTCAAATGATATCAGAGTCTCTGCAACCAGTCTTGATGTATATCACACTTGTAAATACGAATATCTCCTAAAATACGGAATCTATGCTTCGAAACTTGAGCGTGCTGAAATTAACAAACTTCAGCGAGGCAAGATAATTCACTATATACTTGAAAATATGATTAACACCTATAAAAAGGACATAGTTAATCTTACTGAGTCGCAGAAAAAAGATGAAATTAACAGACTGATCGATGCGTATCTTGAGCAGTTTACCGGCTCGGAAATTCTTATGACAGCGAGGTTCAAATATTTGCTTTCAAAGATTTCAGCCGCTTCAAGGGATGTAATAAATCATCTTTGTGAAGAATTCAGACAGAGCAAGTTTGAGCCAAAATACTGTGAGCTTGATATTTCCGATAAAGAAAACAGCGATATACCTGCACTTAAAATCCCCCTTAAGGATGGTAACATCGTTGTAAATGGTAAAGTTGACCGCGTAGATTTATACAACGATTCAATACGTATAGTTGACTATAAATCAGGTGGAAAAACATTTAGCCTGTCTGATGCGGTGCAAGGACTAAATCTTCAGATGCTTTTATATCTTTACGTATTAGTACAAGACAAAAGCGGATTTTTCAGTAATCCGAAAGCAGGCGGAATTCTTTATATGCCGGCGAAACGCGATGAAAAGAATAAAAGCTTTAGAATGAACGGACTAATTGTTGATGATAAAGAAATTATTGAAGCAATGGAAGAAGGCAAAGGCGGAAAATTCATTCCTACTTCAAAAAGTACAAACAGCTTTGCTGATAACGAAACCTTTCAGCTGCTGTTTGGCCATATTGAAAAATTACTTACAGATATGGGCGAAACCATTAAGTGCGGTGAGCTTTCTCCTAACCCGATAGAGTTTAAAAACAATACTTCCTGTACCTATTGTGATTACGCCTCTATTTGTAGAAACAGCGGTACTAATCTAAGAAAACTTAAATCATTAAAGAAGGATAATATTAAAGAGTATTTGAGAGGAGAGCAAAGCAATGGCATTTAAACCGACAGATGATCAACTATTGGCTATAGATACCCCGGAGAATGCCCTTGTATCTGCCGCGGCGGGCTCGGGTAAAACGGCGGTACTTGTTGAGCGAATTGCAAGGCTTTTAACAAAAGGGGATAACCCTGTTAGTGCTGATAGGATACTTATTGTTACCTTTACAAATGCTGCTGCTGCAGAACTCAGATACAGAATTGAAAAGAAACTTAACGAATGTATAAAAGCGGACCCAAACAACAAGACGCTTCAAAAACAAATGATTCTTCTTGGCAATGCCAAAATCTCTACAATCGATAAGTTTTGTATAAATTTTGTAAGAGATAACTTTGAGAAGGCTGGTATTGACCCAGCCTTCAAGATGGCATCCAATTCCGATGAAAAGATGATTCGCTCCATTGTTATGAAAAAACTTCTTACAGAGCAGTTTGAAAGCGATAACGCAGAATTTAAGGCGCTTATAGACTTTGTTTCAAACGATAACGATGATTCTGTTTTAGTATCTCATATTTTGGATATTTACGAATATTCTAGGCATATGCCATATCCCGATAAGTGGATAGAGCGTGTGGTAGATAAGTATGAGGCTTTTGCAAATGGTACAGATTCGGAGTGGTTTACAAAGGCAATAGAAATTATAAAGGTTAGCCTATTGGAAGCTGCAAGATATATTGATAACGCAATGAAGGCGCTTGAACTTAATACAGACGCTTATGTTGCTTATCAGAATAAGTACAACTATTATATCAATTCAATTAACAAACTCATTGAATATTGCGATAAGAACGATTGGGATTCTCTTTACTTTCTCGTTCATAATTTCAAAGCTCCAGGCGGTTCACTTTCAAAAGAGAAGAAGGATTCCAATTCTGATTGTGCCGAGGCGTTGAGGGAAAAGGCTGACAAGATAATTAAATCAAAAGAAAAAAGCGAATCACTTATTAATTTTGTTTATGCCGATAGTAAAACACTTCGCGATGAGGCGGGTGAGCTTGTTCCACATCTTAAAAAGCTGGCAGAACTTGTGAACTATTTTGCTGCAGAGGTTGAAAAAGAACTAAAGAACAGTGGTTTGATGACCTTCTCGCTCGCTGAACAAACCGCACTTTCTCTCCTTACCGAATATAAAGATGGTGAAATCATACCGTCATCCGACGTAATGGATTATATTTCGGATTATGAAGTTGTAATGGTTGATGAGTATCAAGATACAAACGACCTTCAGGATACTCTTTTTAACGTTCTGTCAAATAATCAAAAAAATCTTTTCTGCGTTGGCGATGCAAAGCAGAGTATCTACCGATTCAGAGGTGCTAATCCCCATAATTTTATTAAAAAAAAGAAAGTTTATAAAAAAGATGATGATATGGAGAGGGTTGGACTAAGAATTGACCTTTTGGGCAATTTTCGTAGCAGAAAAGAAATCTGCGATTATACGAATCGGTTGTTCTCGTTCATTATGCACGAGGATGTCGCCGACATTGAGTATGATAGTAGAGAAAAGCTTGATGCGTTATCCAAGGATTACAAACAGACTGATTATACAAAGGTTGAAAAACACTATATCGATTTAGCTGCAGTTATGAATTCGGGCACTATGCCCGACCTTTCTGATACTAATCCCAAGGTTTTTGCCGAGGCTTGTGTTGTTGCAAAGATAATTAATGATTTGATTTCTTCAAAACAGCAGATATTGAAAAAGGACGAAAAAGACAATGATGTACTGGAAGAAATTAACTATGAGGATATAACAATTCTTGTACGTTCGCCATCAGCGGTTGCTGCTACCTATGCAAAGGTCCTGCGTTCGGCAGGAATTCCCGTCGCAGTACCCGAATCGGGTGTTTTCTCTTCGGATGAGGTGCAGACATTACTGAGCCTTCTTAAAATCATCAATAATCCTAATGATGACATTGCGCTAATTACCATTATGACCTCAAGCTTATACGGATTTACAATTGATGAGATTGCCGAAATTAAGTCGCACGCAGTTAAGGCAAAAATGATTTCAGCACTTTCTATCGCTGCAAAAGAGGGCAATATAAAAGCAGAAGCTTTCCTTGCAGAAATTGCCGGATTCAGAAAGAAAAACACCATTTGTAAGGTATACGAGCTTATCGATTTCATATTTGATAAGACCAATTTCAAGGGTATTGTTTCGAGGCTTATTGACGGCGGGCAGAAGATGAATAATCTTGATGTCGTACGTTCTTTAGCTATTAATTTTGAAACCGATGGCAGACGAAGTCTTAAAGAATTCTTAATAATGACCGAGCAGGTAAGCGATAAGGATATCAAAACTGAGCTTCCATATTGCGGGAACTCGGTCATAATCGGCTCAATTCATTCTTCAAAGGGACTGCAATTTCCGGTTTGTATACTTGCTGATAACAACAGACAATTTAGAAAAGATGACTATACTGATAATCTTCTTACCGACGAGCATTACGGCTTTTCTTTTAAGTATTACAATGCAGATAAATTTGAAAAAAGCAATACTTTGATTCGTCAGTTAATGTCATCCTACGCCAAAGGTCAGGTGCTTGCCGAACAAACTCGACTTCTATACGTTGCGCTGACAAGAGCGAAAGAAAAGCTTATTGTAACAACCTGCTTTAATGACTTTAAAGCCAGCATTGAAAATCTTTTAGATATGAGCTTTGTCGACAACGGTAGAATGAGAGCGTATCATTTCCTTAATACTAAAACATATTCCGATTGGCTACTTGCCGACGAAATGTGTTCGGATTTAGACCGTTTCCGCAACTATATTAAAAATGATAAGTCGGATGAATATATTCATACAGAAATTGAAGTGTTTAATGTAAAGTCTGATGAGTATAAGGCTGATGAAATAATCGTTGATAGATTAAGCAAGAACTTCTCCAAAAAGTATCGGTTCGCCGAACTTTTAGAGATTGAGTCTAAGGCATCTGTAACCGATATTGTTCATAAAGCGGACGAATCAAAATATCAGTTCAAGTCAAAGCCGGATTTTATGTATGATGATGGTATTTCGGCAACCGACCGTGGTACGGCAACCCATAAGTTTATGCAGTTTTGCAATTACGATTCTGCTACAACCTCGCCAAGTGATGAATGCGACAGACTTTACGAGGCTGGATATTTAAGTCTTGATGAATCAAAAGCAGTAAATACAACAGCGATTTCCACCTTTTTTGATTCTCCGCTTTATTCGCGCATAAAAGCTTCTGAAAAGGTGAAGCGTGAAATGAATTTCTTGGCAGAATTCCCAGCAAGATTTATTCATAAGGGTCTTGATGATAAATTTAGGGACGAAAAGATTCTTGTTCAGGGTGCGGTTGACCTTTTGTTTATCGAAAACGATGAAATTGTTATAGTTGATTTCAAAACCGATAGAAATAAGGATGAAGCAGAGCTTACCTCTGCTTATGCCGAGCAACTTCGAATTTATGGACTATCGGCAGAACGTCTTCTTAATAAGAAGCTGAAGCAACTCATTATTTACTCATTTGAGCTGGGGAAAGAAATTATAGTTTAAAAAACACGGCATTTGCCGTGTTTTTCTATATCAATAAAGGAGTTATTTGTTTTCCGTTTAAAGCTTCTATTATTGTGCTGTAGTTCTTTGAAAAATCGGCTATAATTGATTTTTCTTTCTTTATAGGATCGTCTTGTCTGAATGGAGTAAAATATATATTCTTCATATTGAGAAGTAGACCTATATTTTTTGCAGAGCCTCCGAGCGCATCGTTTGTTGCGATTGAGAGGACTACCGGTTTATTGTTTCTAAGGTGAGCTTTAACTGCCATCGTTACAGTTGAATCGGTAATTCCGTTTGCAAGTTTGGCTAGCGTGTTGCCTGTGCAAGGACATACGAGAAGCAGGTCGAACATTCTTTTAGGGCCGATTGGCTCTGCTTCAACAATACTTGAAATAACTTTATTCTCGCACAATTCTTCAACGGTGTCCCGTAATTCTTTAGCTTTTGTGAACCTTGTATCGAATTTTGATACAACCTCGGAAAAAATCGGGGTTATATCAAACCCTTTATTCTTTAATTCAGTCATCTCATTAAGCGCATCGTTTATAGTACAAAAAGATCCGCACATAGCAAATCCCAGTTTAATATTTTGCATGTAAACTCCTCATTTTAGGATAAGCTTATTTAGTTTTAAAATACTTTTTACGCTGTCGGTCAATACCTTTGCAGCAAAATCTTTTGAATATTTTTCGGGGATGGCAGGGCAGTAGAGGAGCCTATTTTTATTAGCCATAGCGAATGAGTAATCTGTCCCTGAACATTTTGAAGAAACCTCTATTATAATACCTCGAGTTTTTTGCAGAAGTTTATCGGTTAGTACTAAATGTGGTACGGTTTGAAAAATGAAATCGTAATTATTAATTACATCATAAAGCGATGTGAAATCTACGCCTCTCATACCCTGAGCAACCGCAGAATATCTGTCTTTAGGATTCCGGGCAGCAATCGTTACATCAGAGCAGAATGATTTCATTCTGTCTGCAATAATTTTGCCGATTCTGCCTGAACCCATTACAAGTGTTTTTGAGCCGAATAGGGGAATGTCCGATGCTTTCATCGCTTCAAAAATTGCTCCCTCTGCTGACGGTATAGCATTCATAGAAGTGAATTCTTCAAATTTATTTATATCGGCAAATTTTCTGTCGTTACATTCGTAATTACAGGTAATAATAAAAGATTTGCTCTCTGTTCGTGTAATTATATTTTCAGCGGTGATTTTATAACTTCCCTTAAGATTAAGAAACCCGTCCTTATCCTTTGTCGGAATAGGGAGTATTGTAATATCGGCAGTAATCTGTGACGGTATTTCATCTACACACCTATACAAAACCGTCTCATATCTACATTTTTCCAGCTCAAGAGCAAGATGCAAATGTCTTTCTGAATCTGAAATTATAGCTACTAACATAAAATCACCGACAACGTAATAAAATATTTACAATACATTTTATGACGTAGTCGGTGTATAGTTACATTATTTTGTTTGCAAGATTAATAAGCTTATCTTTTTTATTTAATAACGGATCTGAAATTACTGCAAGCGTCAGATTTTTAAGCGTTTTCCCAACATCTTCGCCACAAAATCCAAGCTTTATTAAATCCCTGCCGTTAATGTCCAAATCCTTTACAGAATAAGGCTCGTGATTATCGTGAATTTGCCTCATAAAGTCACGAAGGGTGCTTATTATATCGTTGGAACAATTTGCATTTATTGATTCAAAAAATAATTCGGCATTATCCTTGCCAATATCAGAAAGAATTAGTTTAAGCTCTGTTTTATTGTTTGGAATTCCTTTACTATATATTTTTTTAAATAAACATATGTTGCCCAAGAGCACATTATCGGGTTTAAGATTGTTTTTAAATGCAGAGAGATCTAATTCGCAAAAAGAAAAAAGAACAGCGGTCTTATATTTTGAATTAACTTTAAGAATATTATTAAGATTACTAATTGCAGACAGAATGCCGAAAGAGGCTAGGGCACCGACATTGATTAACTGGGTAATAACATTCGGATTTTTTCCTTCAGACAGCTTTTTAATCTCTGCTAAAATTCTTTCTCCGCTTAGCGACTTAATCCTGTCTGCACAATTATATGCGGCTTCTAATGTATCCTCGGCGATTTCAAAATCCAGAACAGAAGAAAATCTGAATGCACGAAGAATTCTGAGTGCATCCTCTGAAAATCTATTCCTTGCATCTCCAACCGCAACAATTCTCTTTCGTTCAATATCTGCGAGACCACCGAAACGGTCAAGCAAACCGCGGGAGGGATGATAGGCAAGTGCGTTGACAGTAAAATCTCTGCGCGACAGGTCCAGCTCAATACTGTTTTCAAACTTAACTGATTCAGGGTGGCGATTGTCTTTATACTTGATATCTGAACGGTACGTTGTTACTTCTATAGAATTACCGTTAATAAGAACGGTAACAGTTCCATGTCTTAAACCGGTAGGAATAGTTTTAGGAAATATTCTCATTATATCTTCGGGTAAGGCGTTTGTTGTAATGTCAACATCGAGAAATTCTCGGCTTAACAGTGCATCGCGCACTGCGCCACCAACAAACCAAGCCTCAAAACCATGGCTTTCGATTGTTTGAAGGCAGGATAGACCATATTCAGGAAAAATTAATTTCATACATACTCCAAATAATAGTTTATTTTTTCAAAAAATATGATATAATAATAAACGATAATTCAAGTGAGGTTGTTATTATGAAGGAAAAGCGTTCTACCGATAAATTACTTGATGGAATTAAAAGAATCCATATGATAGGAATCGGTGGCTCGGGAATGTGCCCGATTGCCGAAATTCTTCATACAAGAGGATTTGTTCTCTCCGGCTCCGACAATAACGAGGGTGATACCTTAAACAGAGTTCGCAATCTCGGAATTAAGGTATTTATGGGACATAATGCGGAAAACGTGCACGGGGCGGAGCTTGTTGTATATTCTGCCGCAATAAAGGAAGACAATCCCGAAAGAGCCGAGGCGGCAAGACTTGGTATTCCCACAATGGAGCGTTCGCTTCTTCTAGGTGCTCTGACAAGGCAGTATAATAATGTTATAGGTGTTTGTGGAACACACGGAAAAACAACCACATCATCTATGATAACACAAATTCTTTATTTAAACAAGATGGAACCTTCCGCAGTTATCGGAGGAAAGTTGCCTCTTATCGGCTCAAACGGTCTTTCGGGAAAAAGTGACATATTTGTCTGTGAATCCTGTGAATTTGTAAACACCTTTTTAGAGCTCTCTCCAGATATAAGTGTTCTTCTTAATATCGATAACGACCACCTTGATTATTTTAAGACTATGGAGAATCTAACTGATTCTTTCAAAAAATTTGTTTCAATGTCTAAAACGGCATTTTACAACGGCAGTGATAAACGCACAGTGGATGCTATGGCTGATTTGTCATTAGAAAAGCATACGTTCGGTACAACAGATAACTGTGAGTATAGAGCGGTCAATATTAAGCCCTCAAAATTTGGCTTCGAATTTGATGTTTATAAGAGTGATAAGAAGCTTGTTTCGCTCGACCTTAAGGTGCCCGGAAAACACAACGTTTTCAATGCGCTTGCTGCCGTATCTGTTTGCCATTATCTCGGTGTATCTCCAGACGGAATCAAATCTGCTATAGAAACCTTTACGGGCGCAGGAAGAAGATTTGAGTTTATCGGTGAGTTTGACGGATTTGTACTTGCAGACGATTATGCACATCATCCAACCGAAATTAAAGCAACATTAGAAGCTGCAAAAGCTCTTAACTATAAAAGGGTTATAGCGGTTTTTCAGCCCTTTACATTTTCGAGAACTGCACTTTTAAAGAACGAATTTATTGATGCGCTGTCAATTGCTGATAAGGTTATTCTTACCCCGATTATGGGCTCGCGTGAGGTTAATGAGTGGGGGATTAAATCAGAGGATATAGCGGCAGGACTTTCAGACTGCATATGCGTTGCTAATTTTTTAGAGTGCGAGAAAGCTATCTTCGAAACTATCGATAATGGAGATGTTGTTATTACGATGGGTGGCGGAGATATTTACAAGGTTGCACATAGAATAAGAAATAGGAAAAAGGGATGCTAAGCATCCCTTTTTCCTATTTGTGATATTCGATAAGAATCTGTCTGATCATCTCAGATGTGTTGACTTTTGGAATATTGTGAAGATTTCTCTTGAATGTATTAAGTTTTTCATCGTTTGTGATTATATCAATACACTTTTCAGTCAGTTCTTTCACGTTTTTACCCGACTCGGCAACTCCGTAAGAAAGGAAATGCTTAAGATTATAGGTCTCACATGCCGCTACGGTATTTACAAAGAGCATAGGAACCTCTTTTGCAACAGCTTCAGATGTACTGATTCCACCTGGCTTTGTAAGATAAAGATCAGCACTGTCAAGAACCTGGGGCATATCGGTTACAAAACCGAAAATATGAAGATTCGGAAAATTTCTGCTTTTTCGGTCAAGTGACTTTTTAAGCTTTTGGTTTGTTCCGCAAATAACCGAAAACTCACATTCGGGCATCGAATTTGCAAAGTTTACTGCAAGCTTTGCGAGAGGACCGCATCCCATACTGCCGCACATCATAACAACGTGCTTCTTGTCTGCGGGTATTCCAAACTCAGATTTAGCGGTTGATTTGTCAGTAATAGAATAGAATTTCTGTTTTATTGGAATTCCTAATGGAACAACCTCATCCTTAAGAATATGGTCGCAGGTGAAGTCATCGACTAATTTTTCGTCGGGTATAAAGTAGAAATCAAGGTCGGAATCCTTTGCTCCGGGATGACAGGTGAAATCGGTTGCAATAAATGCAGTTTTAATATTAAGGCTATACTGATTAATAATTTCAGTAGCGATTACAGCCGCAAAAGTATGAGTGCATATTACAGTATCAAAATCATTGTCTTTAATATAATTATAAAGGTTTTCTGTGCCCTTTGAAAAAATTTTATAAACTAGGGAACCGGGGGCCAAAATAGACGGATGGTTTTCGCAGTAATTATAACCAAAATTAAACCATTTAGGAAAATGTCTGTAAAGAATGATGTGCGATTTTGCGACAAAATTTGACAGCGCTTTAGAGATAAAACTGAGAGCATCAGCAATTTCGCAGTATTCGCCTTTTTGATCATAGACTTCCTTTACAGCTTTTGCTGCTGAGTTATGCCCTTCTCCGGCAGTGCAGCTAAGAATAAGGATCTTCACAAATATTCCCCCTTTTTAGAATTAACTATGTGGATTATACTTCATATTTTAAATTTAGTCAAGGGAAAACGGGCATTCCGGTTAGGAATGCCCGTTTGATATCATTATTTAAAATGATTATTTCATGCTGTTTTCATAAGACTCGATCATCTTCTTGACCATCTGTCCGCCGATAGAACCTGCCTGCTTTGCGGTAAGGTCTCCGTTGTAACCCTGCTTAAGGTTTACACCAACCTCCCTTGATGTACCCGAGTGTTATTAAATCATTTCAAAAAATTAAATACATAGGCTAATCGAACCACTATAATAACACAAAATATTCTTAAAATTTGTTGTTGAATTTTACGAAGAATTAGTGTATAATATTATCAGCAGATAATGAAAGGAGAAATATTATGCCTAATATTAAACCGGTTTCTGATTTGAGAAACTATAATGAAGTTTTGCGTGACATTGCCGTTGGTGAGCCAGTGTTTCTAACTAAGAATGGCAGGGGACGTTATGCAATTGTGGATATAACCGAATATGAAAGAACAAAAGCTATTGTAAAGCTGATGAGTGAACTTAATAAGGGTGAAGTTTCAGCTAAGACGAATGGTTGGAAAGATATTTCGGATGTGGAAAAGATATTAGGAGTAAGTGATGTATAATATTGTTTTTTCGCCTGAAGCCATAAAGGATTTGGAAGAAACAAAAGCGTATATCACCGAAGAACTATGCAACGAACAAGCGGCAGTTAAGACAATTTCTAAAATATTGAAAGATATTCGTATGATATCAAAATTTCCCGAAAGCGCACCCTTGCTTTCTTCAATAGTAGATTTTGATACTAATTATAGATTTTTAGTATGTGGAAACTATGTTGTTTTCTACCGTTTAGAAGAAAACGAAGTTCGTGTAGTGCGAATCCTCTATGGTCGTAGAAACTTTATGCAAATCCTTTTTGGAGAACCACAAGAATAATGTTACAATGCAGAATTGCTTTGATTAGCGGTTCTGCATTTTTTATAAGCGAAGTATTTTAGTGTGATTTTAAATTTATATTTAATAATAAAAACTATAATAAATTTTTAATTTTAATGTTTTAATAATTTGAGTATTATATTCCAAAAAAATGACATCAACAAAAAAGTTAATGTTTATTAAAAAAATAGTTGACAAATAAAAATTAATA